>JAYOMW010000050.1:0-19735 GCA_038121045.1 Opitutia bacterium | reverse complement strand
AAACTCTCTCATCACTCATCATTCGGAACACAAATGTCCATACGCTTCAGCCTAGTCTGCTTTTTTCTTTCATGCCTTGCTCACCTCGCCTCGAGCCAATTGGGAGCAACCCAACAGGGCTACGAATGGACGACCGATCATTTGCACGTCGGGGTGCGTTGGCAACCTTTCAACTTGAAGAAATGCAACGAGTACGATGCCAATCGTCCGCTGATCAAGGAGCACAGCAGTTACGCCCAGTTTTGGGTAAGTTGGCGGGCAGCCGAACCCACCGAGAAAAACACCGATTACAAAAACCACCTGTCCGGATATTTGAAGGACATTGATCAAGCGGTCAACTTGTGTGTCGAAAGAGGAATCCATACCGAACTCGTGACTTGGCACTGCCCGCCTTGGGCATCCGAATCGGGACAAGGTGGAGGCCACCGTCCGAAGGCTGGCAAATACGCGGAATTCGCAACCCGGTTGGCCAAGCATTTCAAGGGGCGTGTCGGAGCCTACCAACTCTACCACGAAGTGAACCTCCAGGGGATGATCAACGGGGCGGACATCAATTTCGTGATGGACGAGATTTTCGTCAAAGGCGGACGGGCCATACGGAAGGTCTACGATGCCGCTCCGAAAACACCCGTCCTCGTTTCCACGTCGGGAACCTCCCCTTGCGAAACATGCGGGTCGCTCAAGGGGTTGAAAGGCAAGGGGGCCGTTGCGGTCTCCGATTATTACGACCGCCTGATTGCCAACAAGGAAGTCATGGAGGTCGTCGATGCCTTGAACCAGAACGTTTCCGACCACTTCAATGGCTACGGCATGATGGACGGCTTGATCATCCCCAACGTTTGGACTCAGTATGATTTGGCCCGCGGAAAATTGGACGCCGCCAACTACCGCTCGAAGAAGATCCTCTCCTCGGAATCCTGGATCGTATGGGACGGGGCGGGGACCAACACCGACGTGAACGGGGACGGCAAAAAGGATGAGCGCGATGCCTTCGACAAGACGGTCACGATATTCGGAAAGATGCTCGAGCGCGGGCTCAACACTATCAACATGCCTTGGTGCGACAATTCGAGCAGTTGGTCGATGGGGCTCGTCAAGCGTGTCGATTACAACGGCAGGATCAAGAAACTGCAACCCGGGTGGGTCGTCCCGTCCAACGACGGAGGCCCCGACGTCGTCACCCGCAAAATAGGCCTGCGGGGCAGCACGGACGAGAACTTCCAGCCCGTTGAAGTCGAGCCAAGCGGACGCCGGTTTACGGAAAAAAATTACGTCAACCCAGGCGACCCCAATCATTTGCATTATTACGTTTGGAAGTGGTACAGCCAACTTGCCGGTGGCTCGGACGAAGTCATCAGGCATGCCATTACCGGAGAAGATGGCAACGACCTCACGGTTCTTGGGCCCGGTTTTACGGGCAACGAACAGTACAAGCTTTCCTCCTACAACCGGACGAAAAAGAGTTTCATCGTGCTCCTGTACGCAGGCGGCGCAAGCGGAACTTCCTTTGCCAAGGTCAGCATCCCCTCCACCATTCAAAACGGTAAATACTACAACAACGAATTCTCTTCCAAGGACTTTCGGGGAGAAGGTTTCAAAGACGGGCAAAACTACCAGGCCCGCATCGTGACCAAGGACATCAGTCGGGACAACGGAAGCGACTTGAATCGGCGCGAAGAGCTCACCAAACCAACTACCGTAACGAATGGACAGCTAACGGTCAACGTGGGCAACATCCGCAAGTTCACGCTGATCGAGTTTTCCCTCGCAAAGTAGGAGGCTTCGAAGGGTCTTCAACCGGTAATTCGAAAAATCAGGGTTTCCAGAAGGAAGGATTGGACGCCCACCCACCCTCTTCTGAAGTTCCGTTGAAGGTATTTAAGCCCTCTCTTCTCTTTTCATTCGCCAAGAACGAAATGCTTCGTTAGCAAACGAAACTGCCGTTGCTCTTTTCGGCTCCCCCCAACCGGGAATGCAAGCGGTTCCAACCATTCATCTTAGCTAGAAAACAACAATGAACGAAGTAACCATCAAGGGAGAAGTCAAGTTCGTGGACGAAGTTCGCGAATACGGGGCTAACGGATTCAGAAAGCAGGAGGTCGTTGTGGAAACCGGCGACGGAAGATGGGACAACCCTATCGCCGTGGAATTCACCAAGGACAACATCGAGAAAAGCCAAGGCCTCAAAAAGGGCGACCGGGTCACCATTGAAGCCCGGGTCAACGGCCGCGAATGGACAGGTCGCGACGGAGTGACCAAATGGTTCACCTCCATCGCCGCCTACAAGGTGGAAACCGAAGGTGGTTCGGGGGGGGATCCCGTTGCTCCTCTGCAAACCGACCCCGACAGTTCTTCTTACGACACTTACGACGAATACGACGACGGGGTGGACGACGCTGGTTTCTAAAACCACCCATCTTCGTCCGTCGGATCAAGTTCGCGCCCCCAAATTGCCTGGCGAGGGCATTGGGCGTCGGTCGGGGCGTTCGCTCGACCTATGATTCGAAATCCAATCGTCAAGTAACGTTCATGACGTTTTCTTGACGAACTTTTTACCTGCCTCGAACAACTTTTTCTCCGGTTTTTGGAATAATTGAATTTCTAAGAAGATCCCATCTCGGGCGTCTTTGAACTGAGACTCAAAATCATTCCACGAAACCCAAGGAGAAAAAAATGAAAACCAAAACCATCCTCGCCTGGCTTGCTCTGGGCTCCACCGCGTGCCTGGCATCAGGCAAAGACATAGCAATCCAAAGCCCTTCCCCGGTCATCGCCAAATCAGAAGGCAAAAAACAGTCGGTCCGAATCGACCTGCTCAAAAAAAGCCCCGCCTTTGGAGACCGGGTTCGCTCGATCAGCGCCGAGCAACAAAGCGGAACCCATGCCATCGACAAGATCGAGGACGACTACGAATATAAGGCCGAAACAATTCCTGAATTCGTAAACAATGCCCTCGATTGGCTCGCTCAGGCCCAGCACGACGACGGCACTTGGGGAGCTGGTTCAAGCTCAAGACAGAACGTTCGTGATCCCCATGCCGTGAAAGGCGACCCCGCCACCACCTCCTTCGCCGCGATGGCTTTCCTGCGTTCGGGACACACCCCCAAAAAGGGCAAGTACAAGGAGGTCGTTCGTCGGGCCACCGAGGCTCTCGTTCAAGTCGTCGAGCAAGCCCCTGCCGAAGGACCCCGCATCACGAACCTGACCGGAACTCAGCCCCAGGCAAAGATGGGGGCCTACGTCGACACCTCCCTCACCGCCCGCTTTCTTGCCCGCGTGCTCAAGGAGTTCCCCAAGAAGGACAAGCTCCGCAAGCGCGTGGACAAGGCCATCGACAAGTGTATTGCAAAGATCCAGTCCTCTCAGCAAAAAGACGGAACTTGGAAAGGCGGAGGTTGGGCTCCCGTGTTGCAATCATCCCTCGCCGGACAAGCCCTTGAGATTGCTCAGGCCGCCGGCAAAGACGTCGATCAGGACGCCCTCGAACGGGCCCGCAAAAACCAAAAAAGCAACTTCGACCCAAACTCCGGCAAGGTGAAGGCGGATGCCGCTGCCGGAGTCGAACTTTATGCCTTCGCGGGAGCTCAACGGGCAACCGCGTCCGAAACCTGGGAAGCCAACGAACTGCTGGACAAGGCCAAAAAGGAAGGCAAGCTTCCACAAGCCGCCAAGCCGACTGCCGAGAACTTGCGCAAGATCGGAGTCAGAGAGGAAAAGGCCAAGCAACTTGCTCAATCCGTTGTCCAAAACGAGCAACAGGCAAAACGCGTGCAAAACGACAACGCCCTGCTTACGGGTTTTGGGAACAACGGGGGGGAGGAATTCCTCAGCTACCTCATGACCAGCGAATCTTTGGTCATCACGGGGGGAGAAGCGTGGAAAAGCTGGGATGAGAAAATGCACCGCCGGATGCGCAAAATCCAAAGTGGCAACGGAAGTTGGACCGGCCACCACTGCATCACGAGCCCCGTTTTCTGCACCTCGGCCGTCATCCAGTGCCTCAACACATACAAGGATGCCGACCTGCTGCGCGAAGCCTCCCTGGCCTCCTCACCAGCGAAGGACAAGGATGAAAAAGTCGCCTCCACCGACCAGTAGACCTTTCGGAAAAAAGGCCTGACGCAACGTGATGATGAGGAAGAAGGGTAGGTTCATTGCATGGACCCTCGTTGCGTTGGTTGCCTTCGGGTCCCCGCCCGCCCTTTGGGGTGGGCGGGGCAATCCCGGAGAAAAGGAAAAACACCTTGGGGAACAGGTCCTGAACAAGGCGACTGCCTATCTGCATGCCAAACAATCCGCGGACGGAGCGTGGCGGAGCGAAACCTACGGTCTTTTGAAGTCCGGTCAGTCACTCACTCCGTTCGTCCTCTTTGCCTTGACCGAGTCCCTGACCGGCAATCGGCAACCCGAAGAAGAAGCCATCCGAAAGTCCCTCGGTTTCCTGCGGGTCGGAAGCGATCCCGACGGGGTTCTCGGGCGGGCCGATCCCGACTTCCTCGACTACCCGAACTATTCGACCGCCTATGCCCTGCGCGGTTTTTTGCGCTTTGGCAACGAAGACGACCGGGCAAGAATCCGGAAAATGACCAGCTACCTGGAAGCCCAGCAATTCTCCGAAGAGGACGGTTTCGAGCCAAGTTCTCCCGCTTACGGAGGCTGGGGATTCGGAATCAATGGACGCCCCACCCTTTCGAGTTTCGTCGATCTTTCCCACACTCGACGCGTACTCGTCTCCCTGGCTCAAGTGAAGCCGGTCAACCCGAAGGTTCGTTGGCGGGCCGAACGCTTTCTCGACCTTTTGCAAAAAAGCCCGCAGGAAAACAGATCCCCGATTATCCCGGGCTCCATCCGGGAAAAAACCGGGCGACCTCCCCATGACGGCGGGTTCTTCTCCTCGCCCACCGTCGCCTATGCCAACAAAGGGCGAAGCGAAATCGACCCAAAGACCGGACATGCCTTTTATCGCAGTTACGCCACCGCAACCTGTGACGGCATTCTTTCTCTGCTCGCCCTCGGGATCGACAAGTCCGACCCCCGCATCACTTCCGCCGCTCAATGGCTGCGGGCCAATGAGGATTGGGAGTTACCCGGCGGCATACCCCTTGAAGACCCCGCCCCGTGGGCCGAGTCGATGCGCTACTATCACCTTATGGTACGGGCCGAGGTCTATCACGCTCTCGATATGCCCGGCACTTGGAGAAAAACGCTCATCAATTTGCTCGCCGGCAATCAACTTCCCGACGGATCGTTTCTGAACCCCGAGGGCCGACTCATGAAGGAAGACGATCCCATGCTTTGCACCGCCTACGCCGTCATCGCCCTCAACCGGGCCTTGAGCGGAACGACGGAATAATTTGGGGTAACCGATCGAACCAAGCCTTGCCAAGGGAGGTCCCCTCGCCTACTAGTTCACGGATCAATCCATGAACAAACCAGCCCGCTTTCTCCTTCCTTTCCTTTCCTGCTTTCTCGCCTCCGGACAGGCGATCGCCGAACTGCCTACGGTCAACCCGGCCGAAGTCGGTCTGTCCGGGCAAGCCCTCTCAAAAGTCGACGCCAAGATGGAAGAACTCATCAAGGAGCAACGCTTGGCCGGCGCGATCGTGGTCATTGCCCGCAAAGGAAAGATCGCCCATTTCAAACCCTATGGCCTGCGCGACCGCGAAGCCAATCTCCCCATGGAGAAGGATACCCTTTTCCGCATCTACTCCATGACCAAAGCCATCACTTCGGCCGCCGCCCTGATGCTTCATGATGAAGGTAAGCTCGGCTTGGAGGACCCGCTTTCGAAGTACTTCCCGAGCCTCAAGGACCTCAAGGTCCACACCAAAAACGGATTGGTTTCTCCCAAACGCGAACCCACAGTCAGCGACCTCATGCGCCACACTGCGGGTTTGACTTACGGACGGACCAAAATCCCTTCCATCGATCAGGCCTACAAAAAGGCCAAGATGCTGGACCGCGGAATGAAACTCAACCCCATGATGTCCGGCATGTCTTCGGTGCCTCTCGTCTTTCATCCAGGAACCGATTGGCGCTACGGATGCGCCACCGACGTCCTCGGGGGAGTGGTCGAAGTGGCCTCCGGCCAAAAGCTCGACGTGTTCTTTCAGGAACGCCTTTTCAAGCCACTCGGAATGAAGAATACCGGTTTCTTTGTCCCGCAAGACAAGGTCGACCGCTTCGCCGTCAACTACCACTACAAGGAAGGACGGCTCAGCGTGAAGGATGCGCCCAAGACCAGCCAATACTTGGAGAACCCTGCTTTCCTATCCGGCGGAGGGGGCCTTTGCTCGACTGCGGACGATTACATGCGCTTCCTGCTGATGATCTCCAAGGGAGGTAAGCTCGGCAAAGTACGCCTGCTCAAGGAAAAAACCGTCCGGCTCATGACCACCAACCAAATACCCGAAGGAGGCGGATGGGTAACCTTCGGCAATCAAATCCGCGAAGGCGTCGGGTTCGGCCTGGGCTTCGCCGTCCGGGTCAAGATGAGCGATTGGGACCCCGATGGGCGGATCGGCGAATACGGTTGGGGCGGAGCCGCCAGCACGCACTATTGGATTTCTCCGAAGGATGACCTGGTGGTCCTCACGCTCGAGCAAGTCATGCCCTACTCCTTCAACACCGAGTGGGCGCTCAAGGGGCTGATCTACGAGGCAATCGAAGACTGATTTCCTCTCGTTGGCTTGAACGGTCGGGCAAACTACGGGAAAACAGAAAGACGGATATGACTTACCGAGCCGAAATAGATGGCCTGCGGGCCTTGGCCGTCGTCCCCGTAATTCTTTTTCATGCGGGTGCGGATGTTTTCGGCGGAGGGTTTCTCGGCGTCGATGTGTTCTTCGTGATCAGCGGGTATTTGATTTCTTCCATCATTCTCAATGAACTTGCCGATGAAAAATTCAAGTTGAGCAATTTTTACGAACGCAGGGCGAGAAGAATATTGCCCGCTCTCATTCTGGTTCTTTTCGTTTCGGCAATCGGATTCCTGTTCTTGGTCAATCCATCCGAGCAGGAAATGACGATGCTTGAAGAAAGTATTATTTCATCGATTTTCTTCTCTTCGAATTTCTACTTCCCCCTGCACTCAGGATACTTTGCCGCCGATGCCGAACTCCTCCCTGTCCTTCACACTTGGAGCCTCTCCGTCGAGGAACAATTTTATCTTCTTTACCCCCCTCTGGTTCTCGCATGCCTGAAAATCGGCAACCGCACGCTAACCCTCTTCATTGCATCCGTTTTCGTGATCAGCCTCATCGGCGCTCAAGCCGGAACGACCTTTTTCTCCAAATGGAATTTTTACCTTTTGCCGACCCGTGCCTGGGAGTTTGCCATTGGAGCGATGTGCTCGGTTTACCTCCGCAAAGACAGGGGAACGCGCAGCCTGAAAAAAGAAGCGGCCAGCTTGACCGGGCTTGGGCTCGTAATAGGCTCGATTTTTCTTTTGGACCGCACCCAACCTTACCCAAGCGTTCTTTCTCTCCTTCCCACTGCGGGCACCGCCCTCGTGATCCTCTTTGCCCAAAAAAACACTCTTGTCCAAAGGTTTCTCTCGATGAGAGTTCTGGTGGGCATCGGGTTGATCAGCTACAGCGCGTACCTTTGGCATCAACCCTTGCTTGCCGGGGCAAGACACCTGAGCGTTCACCCCAAGGCAATGCCTTCGACTATCGTTTTCTCGACCATTGGCCTGACGATGCTTTGCGCCTATTTGACTTTCCGTTTCGTGGAACAACCCTTTCGGAAAGGACGCTTCAGCCTGAAGATTCTGGCCGGAGCATCGTTGCTTGCCCTTTTGGCCTATCTTGGCTCCAAATCTTTTTTGTCTTCGGTTCAATCAGGACGGTCGGCAGAATTTTCCTCCCTGAGCCGGGATCTTGCCAAAGATGATTACGACTGCGTAAAGAAAGACGAATCGGGCTATCATTTCGGAACGCCCTCCGCAAGTCCACCCGACGTCATCCTTTTGGGGGACTCGCATGCCCGAATGCTCATACCCAATCTTTCCGATGAATTGCGCAAAAGAAAACTCCACGGATTTCACCCCCGCCGTCTGCTTGGAGGCAAGAATGATCTCGCTATCGACGACGGCACCTCTGCAACCGAGATCAAGAACTGGTTAACCGCCGTAAAAGAACTGACGGAAAGTTCGAAACTCACCATCGTCTCCCTGCGCTACTCCTCTTTTTTCACGGGAAAGTGGAACTACTTTCATGACTTGAGCCAAGTCGACGAAAGGATGCTGAGCCAGAAAAACAAAACTCTTTTCGAAAGACTTTCTCAAATTCAGGCGATATCAAACAAACTCGTCGTCATAGGCCCGGTTCCGGAAACACCCGACTGGGGACCAAACACAGGAAGAAGCCTTTGGGGAAAAAGAATTCCGTCCACTTTCGCCTTCTTTCGTCAAAACAACCTTGCCGGTCTCGATCTTCTTCGTCGCTTCCAAGATAAACATGCGGACACAAAGGTTTTGTATCCGCACGAATACCTGTTGGACCCACAATCCCAAAGACTCCGGACCACGCAGACGAATGCTCGAGGCGAAACCCTACCTCTTTATTATGACGACGACCACCTCAACAAGCTGGGATCCAAGGAATTGGTTCGGGCTATTTTCGAGTGAAATCAGATTGAACCCGGCATCGGTTGACCGAGGTTGTCGTGCTGGCGGCTAGAGTTGACGGACGTTGCTCGGTTCGCCCGCTGCATGCAAAGCCCACTGAAGCCAAGACAAGGTGATGGGCTCATCGATGGTCATGTAGAGAACGTCCGCCCCGGTGAAGGAACCCTCGTGCCTCTTGAGGCTTCCCAGAATCTTGGCCGCCTTGGGGTTTTCCACCCCAATGCTCAAGCCATCGATCAAATGAGCGAATTCGGCGGCCGGATCATGGTTATGAGCCCATTGGTCGCAGAAGTACTCGCAACACATCCGGGAGTCCAAATCCTCGTAGTCAACCTGGGAGGTGATTTTGCGAAGGTTGGTTTTTCTTAAATCCTTTTGCGTGTAACCCTCGTACTTCAGAAAATATTCTCTCCAAGTCGGCACTTCGGGGCGCATCTCAGGTTCCCCTAGATACAGAACTTGACCATCATAAAAAATCTCACGCCGCGCTTTCTTGATCTCCTGCAAAAAAGGAGCCCCCCTTCGCTCATAAAAACCGTAGGCTTTTTCCACGAACGATTCGGGAATAACCCCCGGGCGTTTGAAATCATCATATCCGCGAATGAAAAAATACTCGCTCATTGCGCCTCCTTTTCTTCGGGCCAAAGCTCGGAGCGCCAAGCCCACGGATCTTCCACGATGCCTTCGTTCCAACATTCTTCCCAGCCCTGAACGTAGGGAAACAAATCGTACCATCGACCTTGAATGACTTCCTTCAAGTCCCCCTCCACGGTCGCCTTGTCGGGAAGCGCCCCGATCGCCAAATCGAGGTAACCTTCGTTCAACGGGCTGTCCAAGGATGCGGTGACCAAGTAACGATTGTAGTAAGGAATCCACGAGACGTAGTAAGACTCAGGCCAACTGTAGCCTGGAGCCGTATTGGCCCAGTTGATGGCAAAGGCAAGAACGGGTTCGCTGTGAAAGCCACGCAAGGGAAGTTTTCCGGCATTTTCTTGCAACCTCGTATGGTAGACCTCCCCGTCCGCATAGGTTCCCCAAACCGGAAGACTCGTGCGGATCGGAGCCAAAGCAATCCGGGCCACCGCATTACCCAGAGCCTCGCTCGGGGAATCCTCCCCCCGCGAACCCGGTCGGCAAACGATTCCCTGTTCTCCTTCGTCCCAAAGGGCATCCTTGGGAATGATCTCGTACGGATCAATCCCTCTGGCCTCCTTGGGTAATTTCTTTTTCAGTTCGAAATATTCGGCCAGGATGGCATGTTCCCTCGGATGGAAGTATTCCACCAGGGTTCGAGTTTCCTGTCGTCCTTTCGGTTTTTTTGCTTCGGGCAATCGGTTTGCGCTCATGATTTTTGTTTCCTTTTTATTTGGGTTCCGGTGTGTTTCTTCTTCATTCATTCCGATGAAACAACCAATGCGATTCATCCTGCCTACGAATTAAGAACTTCGCCACTCAAGGAGACGTCATACGCGTCATAAGGATGCGGTATTCGCGAACGATTCGAAGCTCAGGATTTGCTCCGTTGAAACAAGCCTTTAAACTGTTTCACTCATGAAATCGAAACAGTCGAACTTCCCCGTCACCCGGGTCAAAAAACCCGAGCCACCCAAAGACACTGAGGACTGGATCGTTTGGGCGGCCTGGGCTGACCGCATCACCTTTGAGGAAATCCAAAAAGTTTCCGGATTGAATGAAAGCCAAGTAATCACTCACATGAGAAAATCCCTTAAGCCAAGCAGTTTCAGAAGATGGCGCAAACGGGCCGCCGGCCAAAGCCTCAAACACCGAAAGCTCTTCAGGAACCGGCGTAAGGCCGAAGCTTGACCGCATGCCGAGACTCCAAAAGGCCAAAATGCGATTATGATGCCCTGATTCCTTTCTTTTTGAGCGAACCTGCATTATATTGTCTCTACTTTCATCATGCAGAAAAAAGATAGGAACTGAAAAACACCTTATGAGAATCCCTCCCTCCAAGCTTACCGAAGAAGAAGCCGAGCGGTTGTGCTCGCGAATCACTCTGGTCGCCCAAGGCAAACCGCGCTTAGTGGAAACCCTTGAGCTCGAATGCGACCCCAAGGACGTTCCGCTCGCACAAAAACTGTTCAACGAACTCCTCGACGGGCAAATCGTAATCACCTACAGCGCCAAAAAGGAAATTGTCGTTTGCCCTCCCGAACACATGCATGTCTTTTCCTCGGTGGAACTCATGCCAAGCGAGACTCCCGACCTACAAATCTATTATCACGACGACGAAAAGGACCGCATGGAAGGTCCCGTCAGTTTGGAAACCTTCAAACGGCAACTTCCTGAATTGATCGTTGAAAACACCTCTATCTGGCACGAGGGAACCGAAAGGTGGATCTCGTTAAGCGAGATCAAAGAGAGGTTGCTCGAAAACTGAGCCCCCCTTTCCGGACCGATTGAGACCTCGTCCTATTTACGAACGAATCGGGTATTAAGCCTGGGCAATCAATTCCTCCACCAAGTCGGGCCAGGAGGTCTCGTTCGGGACGAAGGTGATCAAGGTGCCCGTAAACTCCCCTGCACCGTTCTTGTCCCGGTCATCGACTAGAAAATCTCCCCGGTTGAGGTTTTTGTGGTGACTGAGGATCAAGCGCTTCCATGCCTTCTCACCCAAATGCTTCTTCACCCACTCCAGCTTGTCCGACCATGCGGACGGGTTCTCCCACGGAGCGGTGGAAAGAATATAGACGTCGAACACCTCCGCCAACGAATTGAAGGCTTCGACGGCTCCAGGCATCGGCTTCATCAGAGCAAAGATCCCGGGGATCTCGTCCATCCCCCTTTCTTCGTATTCCTTTTGAATTTCCTCGGGTATGCGGGCCAATCCCGAAGGAAAGTCCACCAGGACGTTGTCCATATCCAAATAGAGAATCTTTTTCATCCAGGAATTCCCTACGTCACATAGCGTTCCCAAGGAACCTCGTTCTTTTGCATGAGAATTTCGAATTCGCTCGGGCAGGAATGGCGGCACCCGTAGATCTTGGCCATCAGTGCGATGGTCAACCTGTCCTTTTCTTCGCCGGGCACTTCCACGTAAAATTGATAATCCTCGCGCCCTCTCGGCCCTCCCATCTCATGCACCTGAAGCCCAACCCGGTCATCCTCTCCCACAAAGGCCAACACCCGTCTGTGAGGAGAATTCCCCCGAGCCACGATCGTTTTGGATTCTTTCCATTCTCGACGACGCTCGCAAACAATTCCATTTTCCTTCATCAACTCTTCGAAGCCGCTAGCGCAAGACTGGCGCTCCCCGTAGAGGTGTTCGATCAAGGCGACGATCAACTTGTCTTTGAACTCGGCCGTCACCCAAACGTGGAACTCGTACTCCTTGCCCCCCTTCAAGTCATGCACGTGCAAACCAACCCGGTCGTCTTTCGCGACGTAGGCCACCACCTGTCGCTCGGAGCCCTCCTCCTCGCCGACTATGGTTTTTGATTCTTTCCAGTCACTCATCAAAAATCAACCATCTCCCGCTCGTGAGAGAAATTCAAGAACGAATCCCACAAAGACCCAACTGGCTCTTCCTATGACACAGGTATGACGTCCTGACGTTTCGCAAGGTTAAGTTAGTCCGGTTAGGTTTGGAGACGATGAGAATCCTGCGCCGCAAATTATCCAAGGAAGAAGCCATTTTGGTTTGCGAAAGAATCAAACTGGTCGCAATCATCAAGCCACGCTTGTTTGAAATTCTGGAGCTCGAATGCGACCCCAAGGACGATCCCCGCGCGCAACGGTTGTTCGGAGAACTTCTTCGGGGCAACCTCGTCCTGGTCCACGATTCGCAAAGGAAGGTTACCGCTTGGGATCCTGAAAACTTTCCTCCTTTCGAACTCATCCCCCTCGATTCCACCGACTTCGAAATCCATTGGATCAACCGAGAAAACATAACTCAACAAGGCGAACTCTCATTCCACGACTTTGCGGAACTGCTTCCCGAACTCGACTACGAAGACGTCAGCATCTGGCACCAAGGACTAACCGAGTGGGTCCCTCTTCGCGAAATCAAACGAATGGTTCTTGGAGGTTAGGCGCCCGCCTTGGCAACCCCAAGATTTCCGGGGGAAGCACTGGGGCCATTTACGCAAAAATAACACTTATTAACTAAATAGTTGATTTTTGTTTGACAACCCCACCAAGAATTCACCTCTTGGACAAACTTTGCGAGCAGTTTCCTCCTCTTTCTGCAAGCTCTGCGATCTCCTCCCAACTCCCAATCTAGTTCTTGAATGAGCCTCTCCTTCCTCCTGTCGATTTCGATCTTTTCGTTTGCCGGCGTCTTTGCTTTGCATGCCATCAACCCTCAGCCCGCGCTTTGGCAAGACACCAACGATTACCTAGCTGAAACGCCAATCATTCCAATACAAAACTCCATTCTCAAGCCCATCATCGGAATTGGGGAAAACCTTGAATACGGATATGGCCAAGCCTTCGACGACGACCTGAAAAAAAGGGTCAAGGTCTGGTGCGATTCGAACGGAAACTGGGTTCCGACCACCAACCCACCGACCTACAAATGGGTCGTGGTTGCCGACGACACCCTCCGATATTTCCCTTCGTCCTCCCGCGAAAAGATCATCGCTCCTGACATCAGCTCCACCGGGCGTAAGAAACTCCACTTCATTTGGGACGACGACCCCGAACAAAAAGGAGCCGACGATCCGCCCGTCCCGCACGGCCCCTTCGATTATACGGTGGTCGGAGTCGAATCCCTGCTCTCCGACCAACCTGAGCGGGAAATCGACGACGGTGACGGAGACGACGATACCAAGACCTACCTCGTTGCCTACCGCGAAGGCGAGACCCTCCACCTGACCGCCGCCCCCACGCCCGACCAACCGGAACATCTTCTTCCCGAATCCTGGAACCTGAACGGGGGCATTGGATCCGGCAAATTCAGTCGAACGATCGACCTTTCCCAAGCAGGAACCCACGTTTTGGATGCCAGTTGCGGAACCAGTTCCAAAACAACCACCGTCCACGTGGTCACACCCTACGAACTCCATCTCTGGGACGGGGTAAATTCCGCGTTGGTCGACGGCACCCCATCGGACGATACCCCGATCAAGGATACCCTTTACTTGATGCAGGACGAAAACGGATCCGCTCAGGCCTACCATTACCTCAACTGGCTTCCCGCTTCCGTCGCCGGCAAGTATTTTAGATGGAAACTCGACGACGCCACCGGATGGAGACAATCGGCGGGAGACTTTTCGATCGGCGGGTGGCAGGCCAACGAGTGGACCGAGCCTGCCGGAGGATCTCAAATACGCGAATTCATCCTGACCGCGTGGTTCGACGAAGACGGAGACAACGAGTTTAGCGAAGGGATCGAGCCACACCGTCGGCTCAAGATCGTCATTCTCAAGGCTGAGATCGTCCCCGACTTCAACCGGGACGGAATCATCGACGATTCGGACCGTTTCCGGGTCACCGACCTCAACCCTTGGCGTTGGTGGATCAACGACGACGACGACCTACCCGGAACCGAACGCGGCGAGAATGCTCACGACCGGCCCGGCCAACCAAACCCCGACGCAGGCAACTCCCAAGTCGACGGCATGCGCGACCTGATTGATTTCTTCCCGCTTCATCTCGACCTGCCCGAGACCCTCCGACTCCTTCCCCCCTCCGAATACCGCTATTCGCTCAGCCAGGCCGACGAAGCTCTTAATTTTTATGAATACGGAGCATGCCGACCCGACGGTTCCGAAGCCGACCGCAGACCCGATCAACGAATCAAATCGGTGGCCTTCGGAAGGAAAAGGGGCGCAACCGAACTGGCCAGGATTTCCGACACCGGGACCGCACTTGGGGAAGACTACCTCGAACACGCCAAAGAAGGAAAAGGAGTCGTCCTCGTCGAGGGAAGGGCCTCCACCACCGAACCCCTCGCCCTCCGTATCATCCGCAAATCCGACGAGCAGACCATCGCCACCCTCGAGCTCCCCCTGCGCATCGCGGGCGTCGAAGACATGTATCGCCAACTCAACCTGCGGCCGCTTTCCGGAGGCGAAGGAGGCATGCCCACCCGAACCGGCGTACCACCCGCCTACCCCGACAAACTGACCAACGGAAAATATTTCGTTTACGTGCACGGCTACAACGTCGACGGCGAAAGCGCCCGGGGCTCCCAGTCCAACCTCTTCAAGCGCTTGCACCAACTGGGTAGCCACGCCCGCTTCGTCGGAGTCTTTTGGCACGGAACCCCGAATACTCCGGGCCTCAACCTCCTGCTGCCTCCAGACTACCACCGGGCCGTCCAACACGGTCTGTCCGTCGGCAGTCAGCTGAAGACTCAGCTCTCCTTCACCCAAGGCTCCAGCCTGACCCTCCTCGCCCACAGCCTCGGAAACTCCGTAGTCGGCAACGCCATCGCCAACCACGGACTCCGAGCCGACCACTATTACATGATCAACTCGGCCATCGCGCTCGAAGCCTACGACTCCAAACAGACCGGCAATTCCAGCCAACACGATGACATGAAGCGCAACATGACCGAGGACGACTGGAAACCCTACTACGATCATGGCGACGGCGAACAGCAACGTCTCTTCGCCTCCAACTGGCACGAACTCTTCGACCCCGCAACCGACAACCGGGGAAAGCTCACCTGGAAAAACCTCTTCGACCAGCCCGAACTCCTCGACATCACCTACAACTTTTTCTCCCCCAGCGACGAAGTCGTGGAAAACCCCGACGGAACCGAAGAAGTGGGAGACTGGGACAACATCTGGGCTCTCCGCCAAGGCAGGCACGCCTGGGTCAGTCAGGAAATCGCCAAAGGGGGCCAAAACGCCATTGCCTACGAATCCTTTCATGACGTCAACGGAGGCTGGCAATTTCACTACAACCCCCTCGACTCCGACCCCTGGAGTCGGGGTTACGTCCAAAGTCGCTTCCTCGTCTTTCCCCGCAAATTCACCCCGCAGGAAGCAGCCGACGAAATCTCCGACGCCAACCTCACCCTCAAACCCTTTCACAAACCCTTCCTCTACCACGACCTGTACGACCCGGAAAAAGGGAGCTCCGTCGCGGGCCAACCCAAGGTCCTCCACCACCTCCTCGCCACCGGCATCCCCGCCACCTCCTACGCCGCCGCCGCGAATGCGGTTACTGAATTTGAAGAAAATAACTTCAACATGCCCACCACCTTTAAAAGCCCCGAAGCGGAAACCGATTGGCCCGTCAAATTCAAGAAACGTCCAAATGCATGGCTGCACAGCGACTTCAAGGACGTGGCCCTCCCCTTCCTCTATCCCCTCTACCAAAGAATGATCCACCTCGCCCAACTCGACCAAACCCCATGAAAAAGCAACTCCTCGCCCTTTGCCTGCTCGCCACCTCCTGCAACGGAGTAACCCGGACCGTCCGCGTCACCGTGACCGGCGAAGACGGAACCCCCATCAAGGATGCAGACGTCGGGGTCTATTTCCTCGGATACGATCTAGACAAGGACAAGGAAGTAGCTGGCCTCACCAATGACCTAGGGGTCTTTTCGGCAACGGACAAGGCCGTCCTCCGGATGGAAACAAGCATTGGAAAGGACGGATACTACGAAACCCACTCCGGGCGGCTCAGCCGAACCCAGGATCACGATGTCACCTTCGTTCTTAGGGAAAGGCGTAACCCCATTCCACTCTACGCCAAAAGGGAAGTCCTCTTTTTTCCGGCAAACAAGGAATGGCTGGGTTACGACTTCGAGATCGGCGACTGGACCGCCCCTCACGGCGAGGGCAAAACCATAGACCTTTGGTTCAAGTGCGACACCGAAAAAACAGCTCCAAGGGATGGCAGAGGATCCTTGGAGATCAAATTCAAGGAAGACGAAGGACTCCTCCTCGTCGAGGACGACTACCTGCCATTGAGCATCATGAAAATGCCCCACCTCGCCCCGCAAACAGGATACCAAAACACCTTCCGCAGGTTCGAAGAGTCCTTCCGCAACAAGGAATTCCGCAGAAACACGGGCTACTTCTTCCGCACTCGGGTGAGGAAGGAAGGCAAACATATCGTTTCCGCGCACTACGGAAAGTTCATGAAGGACTTCCAGTTCAGCCCTCGAGCTTTTGAAAAAAGAAATAATCGGCCCAAGAGGTTTGCAACGGCTTTCTTCACCTACTACTTCAACCCCACCCCCAACGACCGCAACCTTGAGTTCGACCCCAAACGCAACCTGCTCACCAACCTTGAATACGAAGAAAGAGCCAATCAGCCCTAAGGTCTGTAGGCAAGTTATCCTTCTCGCCCTTTCTTCCAAACAGCCCGACGGATCAAAATTATGAATATCTTTTTTTGCGATATTTGGTATATATGCATATATTGCTTTTATGCACAAAAATACATCCCTTTCCATACCTCAGCGAATTTTGATCGGGGCTATGTTCTTTGTCTTTCTCGCGGGTTTCTCCGCGATCGGTGTCCTGATGGTTTTGAAAACCACTAAAAAGGCAGAGTCCAAAGACCTAGCGACAACCAAGGAAGTCGTGGTGGACATCGCCGCCCGTGATGCCGAGGAGAAGCCATCCGTGGATCAAACCCCTCTTGCTCAACCTGCAGAACCCGAAGCTCAACCCATCGCGACGATCTCTTCTTCAAAGAGAGAAACTTCTCTTGGCAATCCTTTGACAAACTCAATTTCGGCAAGCCCTTTGGCGGCCTCACCGACAAGCGTTGCGCGAACTGGAAACACTTTGGTTTTCGATGATACACCGGAAGGTGATTCTCTGGTCATTGACGCCACCCTTTTCGAGGAAAAGACTCCACCCCAATTGGACCAACCTGCCCAACCCGATCCCGAATTCTCCAAACCGGGGAACCCGGCCAAGAATGGACCGAGAGGCAACGGGCCGCATGCCCCGAAAGGTTCTCTTCATGAAATGGCCCTCCTGTCCAAGACCCCGACCGTAACCACGGGACTGAACCCCGCCTCGGAAGGAATCATCGTCGGAAGGGAAGGAAGCCGAATCAAGATACCGGCAGGTTCTCTGGTCTTCGAAGACGGCACGCCCTGCAACGATCCCTACGACGCGAAGATCTGGGAGTTTTATGATTTCGCGGACATCCTGCTCTCCGGCTTGACCACCATGAGCGACCAAGGTCCGCTCCAAACCGGAGGGATGACTTACCTCGAAGTCACCTCGGGAGGCAGGAAACTCGACTTGGCGGAAGGTTCCAAAGCCCGTGTTTCCTTTGCCCCCTTTTACGAGACCGACTCCGACTACGCGCTCTACGACGGAACCAACGAGGATGGGCAAATCCTATGGCGCAAAACCGAACAGAAAGAGGAGGTGCCTACCATCGACCGCTCCCGCATATCGGTTTCCAAACTCCCCGAATCGTTTGGAGAACTTTCCAAGTTCGGAAAAATCGCCTGCCTCATGAATCAGGATTCCTTGACCAACAATACGGTCTTTTTCGGTTCGCAAATGAAGCACCGTTCTTTTGCGGGAGAAAGGTTGATCCGCTTCCCCGATGGCACTTCTGTTCTTTTCGACGGGCGATTGGACGTTTCAAAGGTATCAAAACCTTCAAATGACCCAGACAAGCCTTCGCTTATGGAAATGAGGTTCAAAGGGGAAAGCCTGCTCGCTTTAGTTCCCGCTTCGAGCAAAAAATTATTCAAGTTCCAAAGCGAAATGAAGGTATTCCTTCCCGAAGAAGGTTTTCCCGTTCCTTTCATTTCGACTGTTGGTTGGATTAATTCGGGACAACCAACTCTTTTCTCCTACCGCAAAGGGAAAACAACAACCGTAGAGGCTCTCCATGGAGACATCCGACTCCTCTCCACTAAAAAGCGGACATCCCTTTCCGGTCAATCGTACAGCTACGAGAAGTATTTGAAAAAAGGCACGACCGCCAAAGTATCGGCCTTGACCGGGGCGCTATCCGCTAGCGAGACCTTGGGAGATTGGGGCAAAGTGAACTTTTCCGCCATGGATCACTTGAACGAAACCATAATGAAAAAAGGCAAATTTCTTGCCAAAACGATGGCTGTGAATGCGACCGTCCCAAACACGGTCTTCACCAGTTTCAATCGCAGGAATCCCATCAACCCGAACGCCAACCTGCTACTGAACCCACGCTTGAGAAACAGGAATGGAATCGACCCCCGGCTTACCGACTGGAATGAATTGCTCGAGAATCTAGGTGAACTGGAACAAATAGCCGTCGAGACCGACAACCCGGTGGCCGCGGAAAAACTACTCCGCACCCGCAACAAGCTCGACAAAATCGCCGCAGATTCGAAAATCGCGGTAGAAGCCGTCATTGCCGCCAACTTGGAATTCAGGAGGGAATTTCTTTCCCCCAACCTCGGGTGGCACAACCTCGACAAACTTAGGAAAAGAGGTGCTGACGAAACCTACGACCTCGCCTCCAACGAAGTCGATATTTCAGCAAGCCTGGAAGAAACGAATTCATCCATCAGCATGGGACCGTTCTACTTTTCGGTTTGGCCCGAGGAAAGAGTTTCGCTTGTCGCAGGTACCGGACAAAACTCGATTCCCCCCGGGGAATTCACCTCAATGGGTTATTTCCTGAGCCAAGACGGCAGAGTCTTTGCCGACATCACCAAAGGCACAACCGGCAAAGACATCTCGCTTGAGTTGAAGAAAATGTCCAAGGAAGACTTCCGCAAAAAGGTCAAAAACTTCCTTTGATCTGCGGGAGCTTCATCGTCGACCGGCACCCCAAAAAGGAAAGTACGCAATCCACGAGGACCGCTTGCAAAAGAATTTCAAAAAAACTTGCTCGGGAAATTTGACTTTCAAGATTTCCTGAGCTTTCTTACGCCCTCATTTCATTCGAAAAAACTACTTTTCGGGGCGGGGAAAACAAAGCGGGAAAGTCACGACGCCAGTCGCAATCACCCCGGCCCACGGAATCTTTTTCGATCCAAAAAAAGGGGAGGCTTGACAGATACGTATAATGGGAGCCCCACAAAGCGACTGATCCAGTTCGTCCGAAAGATCCA
The DNA here is from genome assembly GCA_038121045.1 of Opitutia bacterium. GTDB lineage: Bacteria > Verrucomicrobiota > Verrucomicrobiia > Opitutales > Seribacteraceae > Seribacter. The sequence goes on along the minus strand of JAYOMW010000050.1, from coordinate 110 downwards.
TACAATCAAATCGGCCCGCCCAAGGGCCCAACCATCTCTTGACGATTTCCCAATGCCTTCTTGTAGTCCAAGTTTACTTCTATTTTTTTCATACCTCGATTTCCTTTCCT
>JAYOMW010000049.1:6058-19988 GCA_038121045.1 Opitutia bacterium | reverse complement strand
GTCTTCCCGTTGGTTATGGCGTACCGACCGAGTTCGATTTGGGCGAACACTTTGATGATGCAACCTAGTATGATCAGCCAAAGGAAGTCAAAGTGCGCTTCCGCTCCTGTTCTCGTCGTGGCGATCAGCTCTCCCGAGCCCACGATTGAACCTGCCAAAATCATTCCAGGTCCAATGTTTCTTACAATCCCGAGAACTGTGGCAGGGGCTTCGCGTATTTCCGCTTGGTTGTTTTTGTTTTTCAAGGGAGCTTCGAGGGTGTCAGATTTTCTTTATCGCCAGTCGTTCGCCCAATTGGCGTTTTCATAATGACTGCGGATCCGCCACTCGCGCAAATTATCCAGGAGTTCTTGGCGCGTTTTGTGATGATCGGATTCGTTCCAAAGGTTTATAGCTTCCTGAGGGTCGTTTTTCAGGTCAAAAAGCTGTCCATCTTCTTCATCCAAAAAATGAACAAGCTTCCAATCCTTGCTCCGAACCATGGTCATGAACTCGGTGTCGGTGAGGATCAGATCTTTGGCTTGCTCGGCATAGACGTATTCGCGACCCGTCCACGAAGCATCTTTCTCAAGGGCTGGAAGAATGCTTTGAGCTTCCATTGTTTCGGGGTATTCTGCTCCGGCCATTTCCAGGATCGCAGGACCCAAGTCCATAAGCTGGACAAGATCGTCGATTTTTCTTCCTCCCTGAAAGCGAGAAGGGCAACGCACGACGAGGGGAACCCGTGTGATTTCATCATACATGGTCCACTTTTGGCTGTGTCCGTGATCGGTGAGGCAGTCTCCGTGGTCACTTGAAAAAATTACGATTGTGTTTTCGAGAATACCCTTTTCCTCCAAAGCCTTCATTATTTGTCCGACTTTCTCGTCTATGAGAGTGACGTTGGCCAAGTAATGTTTTCTTTGCCGGATTCGGTTTTCTTCAGTTGGTTCCAATTGATGGACGACCGAATCGTGATCGATTTCGACATTGTGAGTCCGCATGCCCTTGTAAGCTTTGGGCTGACCGTCCAAGTCTTCCTTGGATACGGGCGCTACGGGAACGTCCACGTTCTCATAGAGATCGAGAAAACGGGGAGGGGGATCATAAGGAGGATGAGGGCCGGGGAAACCGACTTCGAGAAAGAAGGGTTTTTGCCCTTCGTATTCCTCGAGCCACTTGACCGCTCTGTTTCCGGTAAAAGCGTCCGAATGGGTGTCCTCGGGGAGATCCCAGGAGAATGCGCCCAAGCGATCACGGTAGTCCGGTCTTTCCCGGTAGATGACTCTCTTTTGCTTTTCCACGCCGATTTCCTCTAGGTATTTCTCCCAATCGTCTTGGAATTCAGCTCCTTCGAGAAATCGGTCTTTGTTTTCGACCACCTGGCGTTCATGAAATCCGCAGGAAGTGGTGAATGGCCAAGTGTGCATCTTGCCAACGTTCGCGCAGTGGTAACCCGAATCAGCTAGGTTTTCAATCCAGCTTCGAGTCCAATTGTCGGCATTCTTGAGGATCCCGGTAGTGTGGGGGTAGTGACCGGTGAAGAGGCTTGCCCGGGAGGGAGCGCAGGAGGGAGCGGTGACGTGACATTGAGTGAAGCTGACGCCTTCTTCGACCAACTTGTCGAGGTGGGGCGTGATGCAGTGGGGGTGACCCAAGGCTGCAATGGTGTCATGGCGTTGTTGATCGGTCAGGATGAACAGTATGTTGGGTCGAGAAGGCATGAGTTTGTCTCTGAATCAGGAAAAATATTTATGGAAGGAATCTATGGTCTGCCTGGCCGCTGTGTCGGGATCCGGCCAATCGAAAGCCTCGGCTGATACGCAACCTTCGTATTCGATTTCAGCAAGTGCTTGGGCAATCGGTTCAATTGGTGTGTGCCCGAAGCCTACGGGCCTGCGGTTGCTGTCTGCAAAGTGAACGTGCCCCAGGTATTTTGCTCCGTCCTTGATGGCTTGAGCGATGTTTTCCTCTTCGATATTCATATGGAAGAGGTCGGCCAAGAGGGAAACCCCTGTTGCTTGAAGCCCATCCAAAAAGGCGCAGGCGTCTCCATAACGGTTGAATAAGTTGGTTTCATAGCGGTTGAGTGGCTCGTAGATAAGAAAAGTTCCGGCATTCTTTGATTTCTCTCCCAATTCCCAGAGGGCGTCACCCAGCCATTTCAAGCATTCTTCGCGGTTTGCCATTTCGTTTGAACTTCCTTGCATCGAACCGATGATTGCGGGGGCTCCGTATTCCGCTCCGAACTCAATCATTTTGGCAACGAAGTCCCGAGCATTTTGGCGGATGGAGGAATCAGAGTCAGTAAGAGTTAGACCTTTGATGACTTTCCCTGCCCCCGTACCTACTGCTCCAAGTTGAAGATTGTTTTCTTGAAGCAAGCTTTTCAACTCACCGGGTTCGCCTGCGGAGGGACCCTCGGTGAATAACTCGATCGCGGAGAATCCAAGATCGGCCGTTTTTCGGATTCCCGTAGCGAGGTCGTCCCAAAGGATCCAGGGACCTCCGCGCAACGAAGAAACAAGTGATAGAGTCAGGCATGGTTTCATGTCTCGAACACCATGACCTTTGCGAGTGAGAAAATAAAGGAAAAAGCCTTTTCCTAACGGATAAGTAGAGACGAGAAGGAAGGAACGCTCAGGCGTTCGGCTTGACCGGAATAAATGGGTTTTCGTTCGGGGGAACGATGTCGATGGGTTTGCCCGGTAGTTGGTTGAGTTTTTTTTCCTGAGGGAGAGCAGGGTTGATTGGATTGTTCAGATCGTCGGCAAAAGGATCTTGGTCGGGTAATACGGGGGCGGGTTTGGGGTCGTCCAAAGGTTTGTTTGGCGCGATTTGTGCGGGTTTGGGAGAAGGAGGTGCAAAAGGCGAATCATCAAGAGTAGGAAGCTTACCCTCGGGATCAAGGACCGGACCCAATTCATCTTTTTGGCCGGGTAGACCAGAAGAGGCACCCGCACCGGACAAGGGCGCGTATTTTCTTTTCATGGGATCGGCCAATCCTTCGAAAGGGTCATTTGACTTCTTGAAGCGGGGACTGATTCCGGTGGGAACGAAATCAATCGGTCTTGTTGCGAGCGATGGCAAATGAACGCGTCGTGGGACTTTGTAACGATTGTCGAATGGGTTGGGAACCATTACGTTCTTTCTTTCGGCGTCGGGAACGTATCCTTGCTTCATCAGCCATTCCATGGTTCCTCCTCTCGGCAAAACCCATTGGTCGTTAATTTTGAGCGCAGTGGGCAGCCCTTCCGCATCGAACCAACCAGTTTGTTCGCCCCCGATTGCAGGTCTGAGTCGGAAATCATCTTTTTTTTCCGTTTGCTTTGCTTGCCCAAAAAGGAAAACCATGCAGAACATAGTCAGCGAAAGGTTCACGGTTTTCTTACTCATAAATATGTAAATAATCCAAGTTTGTTCCGTTTGTCAACTTTTGGAGATGAATAAAATTCAAAAATGTGAAACTTCTATTCCAGTTGCTTGAATTTGGGGCCCGTCAAACGACCTAAAGCAAGCCGGTGTCTGAAAAACTATAGTATCCGAGTCGGTTCGGGTCGCTCTCCGGTTCGCCTAGTATGACATGATCGTGAAGATCGATTCCGACATGTTGGGCGGCATGGCCTATTTTCTTGGTGACCCGCAGGTCGGCCGAACTCGGAGAAGGATCTCCACTTGGATGATTGTGAGCCAAGATGACGGCGGTGGCACCGTGCCGAATTGCGGGCCGGAAGACTTCTCTTGGGTGAACAAGACTGCCCGTAGCGGTGCCCGAGGTTACCGCTTCGGCTCGAATCAACTTGTTTTTTCGATCGAGGCACAGCACCCAAACCCGTTCAACCAAATCGGAACGAACTTCAGGGTAAAGATATTGCCACACCACGGCCGGGCTTTCGAAAATCAGGCCTTTCGTTCTTTCTCCTCGCATCATTCGTTTGGCAATTTCCACAAAGGTGGACAACTGAAGCGCCTTTACTTTGCCAATCCCCGGGATCCTTTGGAAATCCGATACGTCCCAACGCAGCAACCCGGTCAGGGAGCCGGCTTGCCGGACAAGGTCGTCGGCCAAGGCAAGAACATCCCTCTGGGCGGTTCCGGAACGGATCAGCATGGCGAGCAGTTCACGGTCGGTGAGGGGGGCGGGGCCAAGCTTTTCGAGTCGCTCCTGAGGGCGGTCTTGAGGTTGTAGATTGTGCAGGGAGTGAGGGCAAGCTGAGCCCTTAGTCATAGGTCGGGAGGATTGAGTTTGTTGTGGGAGGGAGAGGGAGAAAAGCTAATTTGGCAGAGTCACCCGGACATAGGCTTCTTTCTTGAGACGCCCGAGCCATTGACGTTGGCTTTGGGCTTCGTATTCGGAAGCCAAGGTCCGCTCGATTTCCAGTCGAACTTCTTCGAGAGGCTTGCGCCCGGAAACTTTTTTCTCGCTGACGAGCAGCAGGTAAACGGCAAATTTACCTGATTTTTTGATCGTACCATCCTTTTCTCGTTGCAAGGTTTCGACTACGAATGGCTGCGACAGTTCGCCTTTCTTAAGGGCAAAGGCCTGTTTTCTGATTTCGTCGTTTCTTATTTCTTTTTCCGAGACCATTACTCCCCAATCACCTGCTTTATCCCTGAACGGGCTTTGGCCGTTTTCAGCGGCAAGCTTTTCGAAAGGAACCCCTTTTTTGAATTCTTCCACCACTTCGCGGGCCTGTTGCAGAAGAACGGCTTGAGGTTCCCCCGCAATTTGCGAAAAGGCAATTTCGCTTAATCGAATTTTTTCTTCGGTCTTGAACAAGTTGGTATGCTTGTCGTAATACGCCTCGACTTTCTCGGGGCTGATTTCCTCCTGGAGCTTTCTGCGAGTCGAAAGCATGTGACTGTAGATGATTTCTTCTTCCAAGTCTTTTCTGAATTCCAATTGGGAAAGGCCATTGCTCCGCAGGTAATCGCGGAAAAGCTTCCGGTCCCCGTTGAAATCTCGAATGAGGCGCTTGTTGTATTCTTGTTCGACGTAAGTTTCGGGAATCGCCATGCCTTTTTCCTTGAAAGCGGCGATGGAAAGCAACCGGTCTATCTTACCCTCCACAAATTCGGTTGTGCGTTTTTTCTTTTCTTGATCAGAGAAGTTCAAACGGGTCATGGCGTTATCGATTTCCCCCCAAGTTACGATCCGGTCGTTCACCTTGGCTACAACGCGGTTGATTTCGATCAATTCCGCGTTGAGGCATCGGGCGGATAAGGCTGCGGCGAGTGCAAAAAACAAGGATTTGCGAGACAAGGTTTTAATCGTTTTTATTCCCATGCACCCTCATCTTTAAAAAACGGATGATTTCATTCAACTTCAAAAGTGGTTTTCGGGCAGAAAGTTTCGGGATTCTCCCGGCTACGCGCAGGTATTTCTTTTCTTTATCCTTGGCTTTTCTGACAAACCGGCAAAATAGTTCGCTTCCCTTGACCTCGAGATGATCAAAGCCGGCTTCCTCGCAGAGGCATCGGATCCGGGTTTCGGCAAGCAGGTTTTTCACCTCATTGGGCGGAGGGCCGAACCGGTCCAGGAGTTCTTCCTCGAATTCATCGAGTTCCTCGAGGGTTTGCATGCGCGACAGCCTTCTGTAGCCTTCGATGCGCAACCTTGGTTCCGCAGTGTAGTTTTCGGGAAGAAAGGACCCTGCGATTTCAATTCCATTTTGTTCTTCGGACCCTTTTTCATCTCCCGGTTCTCCGGAAACCAAAAAGTCAAGTCGGACGGTTGCGGACAGACGCAAGCTTAGGTCTTCTCCTTTGAGTCGGGAGACGCTTTCTTTCAAAAGCTTGCAGTATAATTCGAAACCTATGCCAGCCACGTGTCCGCTTTGTTCGCTTCCAAGCAGGTTTCCCGCGCCACGAAGTTCGAGGTCGCGAAGGGCTATGCGGAATCCTGCCCCGAAATTGTTCGTTTGTCGAATGGCCGAAAGTCTTTTGCGGGCCAAGTCGGACACCGGATGGCCTGAGTTGAGGAGAAGATAGGCATAGGCTTGGCGATTGAATCGTCCCACTCGTCCGCGCAATTGGTAAAGCTGTGAGAGTCCGAACTTGTCCGCGCCTTCGATTATTATGGTGTTGCAGTTGGGGATATCCAAGCCCGATTCGATGATGGTCGTGCAAACCAATACGTCGTGGCTTCCGGCGACGAATTCAGTCATTACTTTTTCCAGTTCGTTTTCCTCCATTTGTCCATGGCCGATGGCGATGCGGATTTCGGGAAAACGAGCCTGGAGTTTGCGGGCTACGGATTCGATGGTTTTTACCCGGTTGTGGAGATAGAAAACCTGACCGCCTCGCCTGAGTTCCGTTTCAACCGCTCTTTTTACCACTTCGGGAGAGTTTCTCACTACCTCGGTTCGGATCGGTCGCCGGCTCACCGGTGGTGTTTCAATGGAGCTCAGGGCTCGGGCTCCGACCATGGCGAAATAAAGTGTTCTTGGGATGGGGGTCGCGCTCAGGGTAAGGACGTCGACGTTGACTCTCAGGCGCTTGATCGCCTCCTTGTGCTGCACGCCGAACCTTTGTTCCTCGTCTACGATCAACAAGCCCAAGTCGTGAAGAACCAAGTCCTTTCCAAGTATTCTGTGCGTGCCTATGAGGATATCGATGGTGCCGTCTCTTGCGCAGCGGAGAATTTTCTTCTGTTCACCCGCAGTCCGAAACCGCGTGAGCATTTCGATCTCAATCGGGTAGTCCGCCATTCGTTCTCGGAATACGTTCAGGTGCTGTTGGCACAAGATCGTCGTCGGTGCAAGAACCACGACCTGTTTGCCGTCCATGACCGCCTTGAATGCTGCCCTCAGGGCGACTTCCGTTTTCCCAAAGCCAACGTCACCGCAAACCAGACGGTCCATGGGTTCTTCCTTTTCCATGTCGATCTTGGTTTGATCGATTGCCTTTAGCTGGTCGGGGGTTTCGGTGAAGGGAAAGGCATCTTCGAATTCTTTCTGCCATTGATCGTCGGCGGCAAAAGCATAACCTCTTTGAGTTTCCCGGGTGGCTTGAAGCCTGAGCAAGTCGGCCGCCAGATCCAGGGCGGCCAATTCGGCGGCTTGTTTGGTCTTGGCCCATGCTTTGCCCCCGAGCTTCGCCAATTTGGGTTTTGCCTTTTGCAGCCCTACGTAACGCGACAGCAAGTGAGATTCCTGCAGGGGCACGTGAAGCAGGATCCCATCCGCGAATTCGAGCGTAATGGCTTCTTCTTCGCGGTTTCCCTCCTCAATCTTTCCCAGTTGCCGAAAAAGGCAAATCCCATGCTGATGGTGTACAAGGTAGTCGTCTTGCACAAGTTCGGAAAAGTCCAAGGCTTGATCAACCTCCTTTTTGCGGACTAAGGCTTTCTTGGTCCGAAGCGTTCGCCTGCTGCGTTCCCTTCCGAGAATCTCTCTTGCCGTAGCCAGAACCAAACCTTTTTCAGGGTTTTTCTTAAAGAGCGAAAAACAATCGCTTGCCTTTCCCGGATCCGATGAAAAGCCTTCCCTCAAGCCGATCGGAAGAAAGCGGGGATTGAGTTTTTCAAGGGAGCTTTCCTCTTTGATGATTTCAACGATTCGTTTCCTTTCCGAATCTGCACCCGCTGCGATGATGACCTCGTGCTTTTGCTTTTGTTTCTGAAGTAAATGAAAAAGGAAACCGACCCGAAGGAATTTCTCATTCTCAAGCCTTTCGAGGTTGATTGAGGAATGAACGGGAGGGGTACGGAAATCGCTGAGGTTATACACTTTCGCATCCATCTTCTCCGAGTTCTCGAAAATTCCCGAACCGGCGTTGATTTCGCTTGTTCCGATGAAGTGATTTTTACCCTTTTTTTCCCATGCCAGAGAAAAATTCGCTTTTCTTAGTTTTTTTTGTTCGGCTTCATGGAAGCATAGAGGCCAATGGGCGAGCAGTTTTTCGGGTTCACGCAAAACCCAAGTCACCGCTTCTTGCAGGTAGCGAAAGAATTCTCCCTCGCGTCCGTGCGAGTCCATTGGTCCAGAGCAGGCTATGGTTACGCCGGAGAGTTGTTCCATTGTTCTTTGGGTAGTCGGGTCGAAGGACCTGATTTCCTCCACTTCGTTGCCGAAAAAATCAATCCTTATGGGTTCTCGACCGTTGACAGGGTAGACGTCGACGAGGCCTCCCCTGACGGCGAATTGGCCAGGTTCTTCACAAAGGATCTCCGATGAATAACCCAGGTTTTCGGCCAATGAATTGCAAAAATCGTCGAAGTCCATTTGGGTGCCCGGTTCAAGGTCGATTTCCGACTTTTTGCGTTCTTCCGGAGGAGGGCAGGGCTCGAGGATCGATTCAGGGGTCGTGGCGATTAGAATAAGGCGATTCTTGTCGCCTTCTTTTCGCGCTTTCTTCACTCCCAGAAGACTGGACAGAGTCGCGGTTCGATCACAGGAGCGTTCAAAGGCATCCGGGTTCGATGCAAGGGGAGGGTGGTCGAACGTTTGAAAATCGACGGCAACCGAAGACGATGCTTCTTCGATCAAGCCCGCCGTGTCCTCGGCCCATTCTTCTGCTTTGGGGAGGCTTTCCTCCAAGAGGATGGCAATGGGGTTACCCAATCGCAGAATTTCATTGGCAGCCAAGGCCGAGGTGGCCGATTCAGGGAGAGATGGGACGAAGCTGGCGTTTTCGGCCCGGGGAAGGAGGATCCGTTTCACGCCAGGCCGGAGTTTGCTTTGGGGCGAACTTCATGACCCTCTCCGAACGCTCTCAACGCCATCTTGGCCGCCGCTTCCTCGGCTGCCTTTTTGCTCTTTCCCTTTCCAAGGCCAAATTCTTCGTCCCCGATCGTAACTTTGATACAAAACGTTTTCTGATGCGGCGGGCCATTTTCCTTTTCGAGATGATAACGAATTTTATCTTTTGGGCGTTTTGCTTGTACCACTTCCTGAAGTTTACCCTTGGGGTTGAACTGGTTTTGGGATTGTTCGAGGTGCTGATTTAGTTCCCCCATCCAGCAAAGCACACGGTCCCGAGTCGCCTCCATTCCACCATCAAGGAAGATCGCCCCGATCAGTGCCTCGATGGCATCTTCCAAAGCAGATTTTCTCAGGTTTCCCTTGTTCTTTTTTTCGGACGAGCTCATCCGCAGAACAGATCCCAAGTCAATGTCTTTGGCTAACTTGGCCAAGAAACTTCCGCGCGCCAGTACAGACCGGTTTCTGCTCAGCAGTCCTTCGTCCCCATCGGGAAAAAGATGAAACAGTTTTTCCGAAAGAATGGCTCCGAGAATGGAGTCCCCGAGAAATTCCAGCCTTTGGTTGTCAGGCTTTTGTCTATTGTGTTCGTTAAAAGATGGGTGGGTGAGAGCTTCGGTCAGAAGAATTGGGTTTTTGAATTGGTATCCAATGCTGCGCTGAAAGTTAAGCAGTTTCTTTTCTTGGCGCCGGTCCTGACTTTGAGCCTTCTTTTCCGGCAAGAAAGGCAAGAGCTTCCGAACGAGCCTCATCCCGAACCGTCTTGAGAGAGAAATCGGGATTGCACTTCCTTGGCGAATGCCAAATAGGCTTTGGAGCCTTGTCCGTTGGGATCGTATTCGAAGATAGTCTGTCCGAAACTCGGGGCTTCGCTAAGGCGCACCGTGCGGGGAATTGCGGTCCTGAAGATTTCTTCGGGGTAATGTTGGTTGACCTCTTGCCAAACTTCATAGGAAAGTCTCGTCCGGTTGTCGTACATTGTCATGACGATTCCGCCCAGTTTTAGTCCCGGATTGGCTCCTGATTCCCTGAGTTGACTTACTACGCCGGCGATTTGACCAAGCCCTTCGAGGGCGAGGTATTCGGACTGAAGCGTTACGACGAGGTAGTCGGCGGCGCATAGCGAGTTCATCGAAAGCAGTCCGAGAGTGGGGGGGCAATCAATTAAAATAGCCACCAATCCGTAATTTCGAGACAAGCCGCTTAGGGAGGAGCGCAATTTGACCAAATAGTTGGGTTGGCCGCTCAATTCTAGCTCCGCTGCCGCCAAATCTAGTTCGGATGGCACAATCCACAGGTTGTTCCTTCGAGTCGAAATGACTCGATCGGCGAGGTCGCTTCCCGACAGCAAAGGTTCGTAAATGCCGGCGCCGGCTTTCTTTTCCAAGCCAAGGCAACTGGTGGCGTTGGCCTGGGGGTCCATGTCGACGATCAGGGTAGGCAGACCGAAGGAAGCAAGGGCATCCGCTAAGTTTACGGTGGTCGTGGTTTTTCCCACTCCTCCCTTTTGGTTCGCAATGGCAATGGTTGTGGCCGGCATTAGAAAATGAAAACTAAGATCGTTCTCTTTTCTGTCGAGAAGGAAAAGCCGATCATGAAATGATAGCCACGCCGTTGACCTTCCTTAACTTGAGTTTTGTGTTCAGCTTTGGGGTCGTGGGGATTTCGCTTCCCCTCTTGGCGGTCTGAAGGAGAAACCACTCAATCGAATTCAAGCCGGCTGCCAGAGCCAAGGGGCTTGCCCCCCCCAGGCGAGGGTTGATTTCGATCAAGTGAAGACTTTGATCGTGGTCGACGATTACTTGAGCCAAGGCATGACCGGACAAACCCGGAATGGCCTCGAAAGCCGATTTCAAATGCTTTTGCCACTCTTGGTTTTCGAATGTTTCGGTTTCATGAGCTTCTCCGTCGATTATCTTCGTACGCCACCTCAAAAGCATTCCATGGCATTTGCCGGAGGAATTAATCCAGGTTTCGGCACTGAATTCCCTCCCTTGTACCATCGGCTGAAAAATTGGCCGTTCGAGCCCCTTGGCATGTTCAAGGGCTTCTTCGGCAACAAGATTCAAGCCAATCGACTTGGATGCGGATCCCGATCTCTCTTTGACGGCGAAGAAATTGCAACTCAATCGAGACAATTCGTGGGAGGATTCGATGGTTGGAATGGCCGATGACTCGAGCGAACGTGAGAAAAGCAGCTTGTCTTGACAGGTTTTGACGGCGCTTTCGCTCGAAACCATGACCTGAATTCCCTCTTGCTCAAGGTGATTGGATCGGGCCGACCAATAGCCCAGTTCCTCATCGCGGGTCGGGACGACGTGGGTAACGCCGAGTTCAAGGCAGTAATTCGTAAGGGTTTCCAAATCCATTTCATCAAGAGGGGGAATGGGGGCAAATTCCTTGACCCTCGAAGCTGCCGGGCAATTGGGATCGCAGTCAACTCCGATCACCCTGGACTTTTCGTCGAACCTTCGCGCCGAATCAAGCACTTTTTCGCAAAGGGAAATCTTGGCGGATAAGCTTGAAAAAAGGATAATAGGGGAGGGGTGCGTCATCGCTTCCCGCTGCTTGTTCGTCTTAGGTATTCCGATTTCAGGCAGGAAGCAACGACAGCATCGGTCCAAACTCCACGGATTTGCGTTTGCTCACGCAGGATACCTTCTCGAGTGAAACCGGAGGATTCGAGGGCTTTTACGTGAAACTCCCGGTGTGAGTAGGCTTCCGTGCATATCTTGTTCAAATTAAGCGTAAGAAAGGCGCATTTCATGAGCAAATTCATGAATAGTTTGCATTCCCTGAGGTAAAGATTTTGGTCTTTGGCTCGTTCGGATTCGAGCAGGAAAGAGACTTCTCCCCTCGCGTCTTCCCAATTCAAGTGGACAAGTCCTCCGTATCCGATCAGCTTTTCTTCATGCGTGAACCTAAGCAGAACTTGATCCGGTTTTTCCTGAGAGAACTGGGGTCTGACGGTTTCCTCGAAATAGTTTAGCTGATCTTCTTGGGTAAGAGGCTTGTTCTGCCGCAAGGCTTCGATTTGCTCGTTTCTCCATTTCATTATGGGGATCGAATCTTCCATTTTGATCGAACTGAGCTCATAAGCCATGTCTCTTTCCCTGAATCCCTTCAGGCATGAATATTCGCAAGCTCGATTGCCCAAAAAGTCCTTCCTTTCCATTTTTATTCGAATTGACGCACGAAATGTCCGAGTTCTTCGACCACTCTGTCCTGATCGTTTTCCGACAAGTCGGGATAGAGAGGGATGCTCAGCCAACCCTTGAAGAAGCTTTCCGCACCGGGTAGGCGGATTTTTCCCATCATTCTTTCGAAATAAGGGTGCCGGTAAAGAGGGACGTAGTGAACCTGCGTCAAGATGTTTCTCTTCTTGAGGAACTTGTGGGCCAAGTCTCTTCTGCCTTCTTGCTTAAAGCGAATGACGAACAAATGCCATGCATTGCCCGGATCAACTGCCGGAAGTTCAAAATGATCGCAAAACGGCTTGTCCTTAAGTAATTCAAGATAGCGGGATGCCAAGGATCTTCTTTGGGCGAGAAAATCATCAAGCTTTTTCAGTTGAGAGATTCCAAGGGCGGCTTGTATGTCGGTCAGCCTGTAGTTCCACCCAAGATCTTCTTGTTCGTATCGCCACGGGGTTTCATGGTTTTCGTCAAAGGGGCGGGAAATGCCATGACTTCTTCTTTTCCTGGCTGCTTCGGCAAATCTCTCGGAGTTAGTCAGGACCGCCCCTCCTTCCCCGCAGCAAATGTGCTTGACCGGATGAAAGCTCAAGGTCGCCGCGTCTTCCCACTCTCCGGACGCGCTTTTGGTTTTGGATCCGGACGACGCTTCCTTCCAGGCACCCGGCGAATGGGACGCGTCCTCGATCATTCCAAATCCATGCGCCTGGGCCAAGGCGCTGCATTTCTCGAGGGGGGCAACGGAGCCGGCAAAGGATACGGGAACCACGATGTTCCTCATCTCCTTTTGCTCGTCGCTGACTTGCTCGAGGCATTGGCCAAGCGATTCCGGGTCAATCAGTCCGGTTTCAGGAGATACGTCGCAAAACTTGATTTTTGCAGATTGATATTTCAAGGCGTTGGCAGTTGCCGAAAAAGTAATCGCAGGAACGATTCCGAGACTGCCCTCTTCCACGCCTGCCGAGGCGTATGCCAAATGAAGCGCTGCCGTGCCGTTGGCGCAGACGACGGTATGCCTGACCCCGAACCAAGAGGAAAGCTCATTCTCGAACTCTTCTACTTTGGGACCTTGAGTGAGAAAATCCGATTCCATCACCTGACTGACGGAGATGACGTCCTTGCCGCTTATGCTTTGCCTGGAATATGGAATGGAGACCATTGCCATTCACAAAACCAAAAGAATCGAATCATTCCAAGCTGAAACCTGCGAATTACATGCGACTTGCAACCCCGCTCCGAGTTGAGATAAAATAAGAAGATGAAAGTCGTCGGTTCGGTAATCGCAAGGATAGGCAGCAAACGCTTGACCTACAAGAATCTTCTTCCCTACAAAGGGGAACCTTTGGTCCTGCGGGCCGTCCGAAAGCTCCTCGACTGCCGTGACGTCCATGAAGTCGTGCTGTCCACTGATAGCGAATTAATAGCCAGAACTTGCATGGATGAGGATGTTCGCATCCTTTGGAGACCGGAACACCTCGCAGGTGACGAAGTCGCTTCCGTTCCGGTATTTCAGCATATCGTGGAGCATTATCAATGCGATCTTCACGTAAACTATAATTGTAATTTCCCCGAGTGCGATGGGTCGGTGATTTCGAAGGCGATAGAACTTGCATCTCAAACGGGGGAGGCGTTGTCGGAACCTTATGCAGTTTGGGCGCAGACTTGCGAATGCTTGGCCAATTATGGAAACCCTTTTGCGATCACCGCCACAACCTTCGAAGCACACGAAGTTCACCCCTTGGACGTACACACAATGGATGATCTTCTCCGAGTTCACAGGGAGCATCAGCCTGAAATTTTGAACCCGTTCTCAAAAAAATGACGATTTTGAGTAAAGTTTGATGAAATCGGTCCGATGATTTGAGGTGATTGATCATTCCATGGAAAAAAACATCTACTGCAAACCTTTGAAGATTCCTAGTTTTCTAGGAGTCGTTTTTCTGTTTTACGGCCTTGCCTTGCACGGGTTGGAAACCAAACGCTTTGACGCCCCCGCCCCCCAACCGCCGACAGAAAATTAAATAGCCAAACCGACCCCCCAGCCGTTATACAATT
>JAYOMW010000049.1:0-6048 GCA_038121045.1 Opitutia bacterium | reverse complement strand
CGCCACCCAAGCGCCCGACCTATCTTTCTTTTGCCAAGCCGACCCCCCTTCGTTTCTCCATTTCGCCCCAGCCGGTCGACAGGTTCAACATTGCTCTTCCTGCAAGCCAACCGATTGTTCAGACTTCGGTCCTAACTCAGGTCTCTGAAGACGCAAACGCGACTGCTACTCCGCCTGTTCCTTCCCTGCCGTCGCAATTCGATCAGAATTCGTCGAGTTCCCCGGCTTTTCAGTCTCCGCAGATGAATTCTTCTCCTTTTCTTCCAAAATTGGCGCCACCCAACAGTTTGCCTTTGTCCGATCCATTTCAGGATTTGGACGCTTTCGAGGCCGATTCGACCGACGAGCTTCTCCGGATTCTCGAAAATTCCGACATGGGTGCTTCCGGTTCTTCCTTTCAGGCCTCCCCTTTCGTTCCTCCTTATACGGTCGCTCCCGATGGGTTGAGGATGTCCAACAAAGCAACTTACAAAAGAGTTAGGCGATGAAAGGAGAATTCATGAAATCACTGTTTTGGCTTGTTACGCTTACTTCCACTGGTTTTTTTCTGTCTGCATACGGGCAAAACGCTCAGAGCGTCACGCCGGTTCAGGAAAGATCCCTTGAGGAAGTCATTGACGGAATAGACGCTCTTCTTGACGACATTGAAAGTTCCTCCGGGAACGAAAGTGCTCCTACCCCTTATTCTCAGGCGATTGAATCGGCTTCTTCGCCTTATGGCCAACCCGTTGCCCCGCCTCAGGAATATGCGTCACCCGTGACTCCTGAGGACAAGGGCGAAAGTCGGTCCTTCAGGCTGAAAAACGAGCTGGTGCCAGATAATTTGCTCGAAAGGGTAGACGACTCGCCCCCCGTGCCAGAACGCTCCCCTTCGCTTGCCGAAGCCCCGCCCAGTGTCTCGAGTCCTCCGTCTTTCTCTCCTTTATCATCTGTTGGGGAAGCGGTTCAGCCTGAAAAAACGGTTGTGGAATCACGCCCCTTTCGACCCTTGTCCAAAGTGGATTACAGCAACGCGACTCTCGAAGATCTCCTTCGCGAGGTTGATTTGTTGGAACTGCCCGATTTTGCTTCACCCATGCGCTTACCATCCATTGCGCCGGATCTCGAGAATCCCCTTCCAAGTCAAGCGACCGAGTCTCTCGATCCAGTTGAGATCGTGGAATCCGGAGTTCTCAGTCAACGCCCAGAGGACCGCAAACCAATTGAGTTAGGACAGTATACTGTACTGGGCGATCGCATAGACGAGGAGATGAAAGCCAAGATTTTGGAGGCCATCATGCAGACGAGGCATGCATCCGGAGGAACCAATCAGCCTTGGGTTACCAACTCGGTTTTCAAAGCCAACTCTTATTGCAACCGCATACTGGGCCGATTGAACGCTCCTCACCACAAACGTTACCGCAGAGACATATTGCTCTCCCTGATTGGAATGCATGAGCGCAATCAGGCTTGGGTCGATGCTGCGAAAACATACGAGCGCTACCTTGAGGAATTTGCATCTGACGATCGATATCCGTTCGAGGACCACGAGGATGCCCCCGGCATACCGGACTTGAAGGCTCCCTTGGGGTCAGTGAGCAAGTGGCTTGAGGGGAGAAAGCGGGGAGCTCCTACTATTCCAGAAACTCATATCCGTTTAGGGAAAATTTACAGGGCACTCGGAGCTCACCGCATGGCCCTGAACAAGTTTTACGATGCCATCAACGCCACGCTTACCCTTCCAAGTAACGAAGCTTTCGAATTGGCCGAGAGGCAGAAGGGGCAACGCTTGGAGAATCGATCTGATGCCGAGTCAAATCAGGCCATGTTCGAGATTGCCGAAACCTTTATGGATGCAGAGGATTACGACAACGCGACCAAGTTTTTTGCCCGGCTTTTCAAGCTTGAGCAATTGGAGGACACGGATCGTGGTTTCGTTCAATTCAAGCAGGGGTTGGCTCATTATCGCAGGGCCAGGGAAACCCTTCGCGAACTTGAGAAAATCAACCGCCTGCCTCCCGAGCAAAGAACCGAGGTCGAGTTAGAGTTCGACAAAACGCCCAGGGCGGACTTTGCAAAAGTAAAGGAAGTGCTCAGATCCTATGGAACTCTCTATCCGCAAAGTCCGTATGTCCCCGAAGCTCACTACCTTCTGGCATTGACCTATGAACAACTCGGTCAAGACGAGGAGTCTGTGAAAGAGTTGCTTCTGTTGCTTAGGGAATCCGATTTCAATCCCGAGATGATCTTGAACTTGGAGCAAGGTCGCGCCATCCGTGACAGAGATCAGTTGACCATAATACGGTTGAAAAACGTTTGGAATTTTTGGAAGAAGAAAACGGGTAACTATCTTGCCAACAAGTTCTTCGAGGATAGCGAATATTTCAACGCATACAGAATCTATTCCGCTTTGCGTGAGATCGACTCATCTCCATCCTGGCAAGTCCCCGTTCTTTATCAAATCGCTTTGTGTGAAGAGAAATTGGGGAATTACGTTCAAGCTATGGAAACTTATTCTTCGATCGAGGAATACGTGAGTTCCGATGAAGCGCGCGAAGGGATGGCCAACAACAAGTATTTGAACTTTGTTTTCGGCATGGCCAAGTGGAGAAGGGAGCAACTTGAGGACACGCGGGCCATCAGGCAGGCAGTCAACAGGTACGGGATTTACACCCGTGCTCAAAATGTCGAGAATGAATGACCCTTTCCTCGTACGGTTGGGGAGATTTTCACCCAAGCGGTGAGTAGGAATGGAACCTAGAGAAGTCATTAAAGATCACCTTCTTCTTTGCGAGCAAGTTCATGCTCTTCTTCTGGAAGAAAACACTTGGCTGAAAACCCAAAAATGCGCTCCCGAAATGGATCTGATCGAGCGCAAACAGAAAATGCTTCCCCGCCTTGACGAGTCCTTGGCCAACCTCAAGAAATTAAAGCCGGAGTACTTTTCCCCCTTCGATGACTCCAAAAAATTGGTAAACGATTCTCATTCTAAGCTCCTGCAGGTTTTTTACCTAGACCGCGAAAATGAAGAGCTGCTGGTTAAACTTACTCAATCGACGGAAAGGCAGACTTTCAACCGCTTTACCACTCCCCCTGAGGAGTTAGGAGAAATTCACGACAGGCTTCCCGGTGATGGCAATAAGGGCAATCGTGGCGGGGAGGAAGGGGAGGCCAAGTCAGGCGATTGATTCGACCGAGTGTCGTTATTCTTTGAATTCGACTAGCGGCGGGCGGTTTTCCCTGCCGGATTCGTAAGTGGTTCGGAAGAATTCGGTGCCATCGGTTCGGTAATAGATCCACAAACCCTCTTTTTTGCCATTCAAGTAGGAGCCTTCTTCTCTTATGTTTCCATTATCGTATCGTTCGATTATATATTCGATTTTGGAAAGGCTTTGGACATCTTCAGCTTTGTTCTCGTCATAAACAACGACAACTCCCACCCCGTTGAGAACTTTGGTCGACGGGCAGCGCTCACCGTTGGGTTTCCATCCGGTTGCATTCAGTATTTTGCCGTTCATAAAAGTTTGAACTGATCTTTTCTTGCCGTTGCCGTACCAGGTAGTGCAAATTCCATCCAATTTTCCTTGTTTGAAGTTCTGCTCTTTTATGCATGCCAGGCTTTTGTCCCAATAAGTGAAGGTGCCATGTTTTTTTCCCTCCTTGTACCTTCCTTGATGAAACTTGTCCCCGTTTTTGCGCCAACTGAAAACGTCCCCGTCAAGCATGCCATTTGAAAAACGACGAAGATTTCTCAGAGTGCCGTTGTCGTCCCATTGGCCGTACCAGCCCGAAAAGGCATTTTTCTCGTAAAGCAAGTATTGCAGTCCGGATCTTTGCTTGAATTCATCGAAGGGAAGGGTTTTGTTCGAATGCGTCTGCCATTTTCCCTTTACCGAATTCCTCAATACCTGAACCAAGGCTGCCCGGTTATCAATATCGAAGTACACGCTTTGGTAATCTTGGCCCCGAAGGCAGGACAAGAAAAGGGCAAGTGTGATAAGGATACTCCAACGCATGGGCAAAGAAGAATTTCAGACATTCAAAGAGTCAATACCGTAGCACACATTGAAGGATATTCGGTCGATGGCTCATCTGGCTTTTATCCAGGTTCGAGGAGTTTGTGAAGTGGCGGAAGGAGAGGGATTCGAACCCCCGGAACCGTTTCCGGTTCAGCGGTTTTCAAGACCGCCGCATTAGACCACTCTGCCATCCTTCCGAACCGGGTTCAAGTTAGTCAACGAAAGCCATTTTTACAAGATTGAAGATTAACGTCCTTTTCCTGGCGAATCGCCGGACAGTCACTTGCAATAAGGCCAGTCCGTTTCGAGGGGGCAGGAATTTGCAAGGAAAAGAGAAGGGGTGATTACCATCTTGGCCTTTCGCCCTCGCCGTCGTAATCCTGGGCCAATCCTTTTTCCTTGAGCATGGTGGCCAAGGCTTTCCCATCCACCCATACTTCCGCCACGATCCTGAAGTATTTTCCTCTTTCCGGGTTTCTAAGCTCAATCTTCTCCGCCCCTTTGAGGGTGTTTTCAGTCAATTCGCGGGCCTGTTCGGCCAAAGCCTTGACCTCCTCGCTCGTTCCTCTCAGTTCCGGGGTGTCGATTCCCTTTACGCGAATGGGAAGATTGTCCCCGAAGAGTGGATGCACTCCCGGCAAGTCGATCTTGAAGGTATCGCCATCGTATACTTCAACTACTTGCGTGGGCCTTATCTCGAGGAAGCCCGTGCTTGGCAAAGGTTTTGAATGCTCAAGTAAACTCTCTTTTCCCGAAGCGGAATTTCCTTCAGTTGGTCGGGATGTTGTGACGACTCGCAAAGATCTCGTCAGGGGGGGAGTTTTCTGGAGGGGGAGCTTCGTTCTTCAGCCAAAAATAGGCGGAAATTCCGAATAGGGAAACTATCAGAATTCCCGTGGTAGGAAGGACGAACGATTTTTTGTTGGGTTTTGCAACAGGTTCTTCGGGGTTTGTTCTTGCTTGCGTGACCGGCTTGCTTTTTCGATCAACTATCCCGGGAACGTCTTTGAGCGATACCCAATTGAGTCCGTCATGACAGGCCAAGTCATCCCCCGTGAAATTGCCCGCCTGCAGGTAGGGCCGCAATTGCCCGATCGAGTAGGGGCCCAAGTTTTGTCCGTTCCTGTGTACGTAGACCTGCATGTTGGAATGATTCGTGGGGAACTTGTTGCTTTCGGAAAACCTTCCTTCGATCCATTTTGGTTGGTGTTCTTGGGCTTCTCTTTCTCGTGTTTTATTTCCTTTTTTGAGCAAAAAGTATCCATTATGTCTGGTCAAGGAGAAGCTTTTGCAGGAGAGTGAAAGCGGTGAGTGTAGCTAATTTAAAGTTTATGAATGCAAAAACGATAACTTGAAAGATTTCATTGGTCGTGCTACGCCAAGATCATGGGGCATTCGGAGAAATATTGGGTACGCAAAGATGGTCAAAACATGGGCCCTTTTTCCTTGGACGAGATCCGTGACCAATTTGACGATGGCTTGCTTTCCACGGCCGATCACGCCTGTGAAGTGGGGGCTGATGAATGGTCAAGCGTAGAGCAATTGCTTAATCTGTCTCCTTTCGATGAAACTCAGTCGGAAGTTTTGTACGATGAAGAAAGTGAACCAAGGCAGAGGGTACTGAAGGGCTCCTCGGGAGGGTCTCTCAATACGGTGCTTACCGTATTGCTTGGGGTGCTTTTCATTGTTTGCTTGGTTTTGTTTCTTTGGCCTAAGGGTAACGGGAATGATCGAGTTCATGCTGATGAAGTTCGTGATGCCGATGGAATGGTGGCACTTGAAATTTCTGACCTTGATTTTGCCGCCCTCGAGGATAACGCAACCGATTGGGCTGATTTGACGGTGACCGACGCATTGGTTTACGGTCAGGATGGCGTGCTTTTTACAGGCTGGAGCGTTGCGAGATATGAAAACTCCAACCAATTGATGACCATGACCTTTCATGAAAACGGGAATTCATTGCATGGGTTTTCGTGGAAGCCGACTGGGGATCGAAGTGAGGAAACGACTCTTTCGGGGGGGGATGGCGTTCTCGTGACCGTTTACGGGC
>JAYOMW010000048.1:12367-20240 GCA_038121045.1 Opitutia bacterium | reverse complement strand
TGCTCCGGTTCGGGAAGAGGTTATTCACCTGCCGACGAAGGCCTGACGTTTTCGGTCAGCAAGATTCCCTCTGAATTTCTACAAATCAACAACTCCAATCGCGATGGGGATGGTTTTTTCTCTCTCAAACTGCGAAACTCGACCGAGTTCCCCCTGTCCATTCCAGCCCTTCGAAGGAATCAGGACGGGGTTCTGTGGAAAGAAAGTTTGGTCTGCTTGGTCTCTTCAACCACTAGCTCGATCACCAACAATTCCGTTTGTCTGCCCAAGTTCTCTTCGCTCCAGGACTTGAAGAACACCGAACCCACCATTCTTGAGCCTGGACAGGAAATTTCCACGACGGTGAACCCACTGTTGTTTTCAAACTTCCCGGAAATCGCGGGGTACTCCGAATTAAGCTTTAGGTTCTGTTTGGGAAAAACAATTGCCCTCTCGACCTTCTATTACAACGCAAGCTACCACGACAATATCAAGCTGAGGATTAGGGCAGGAATTCCAACCCGACCGATCGGCTTGGGAGACTAGACATCGAGGGGATTTGGTCCGTTGATCAAATCCAGGAATAGGTAAGCCGGCTTGCAGACGATAAGGTTTTGAGGCAAGTCGTCCAAATTATTAAGGACAATTTAGGGATCTCGCAGAGTTTTGCGTAAAAACTCATTTGATCGTACTTCATTTGCGCAACCAAAGTGGAAAATCTCAACAGTACGGTCCGCCTTGACAACGGGACTTTCTAAAAAGGCGGTCACCGAGAGCAAACAAAAGGAAATTACAATCGAGCTGACAAATTTGAACATTTCCAGTTCAAGGAAGATCGAATATCCTATGTTGACAACAGATAAATACCCATAGAGGTAACTTAAAATGACAAAATTCGCATTTCCGATCCTTCGAACCGTGGAGACAATCGCCACCGCAGTGGCTCATGCCAACCTGGCTCGCGGCAGGAAGACAAAGTTCAGTTGAAAGAACTCAAGGCATTGCTGTTGTCGATTTTGTTCCTCGCTTGGTTTTGCAACCATGGCGAGGGAAAGCCCAATGTCATTTTGGTCGTCACGGAAGACCATGCCCTCTCTGCATTCGGGTCCTATCAAAAAAGGTTTGCCCAACTTGATCCGACTCCGAACCTGGACAAGCTTGCATCCAACGGCACTCTTTTCGGCCAAGCGTTTTGCTCAAACCCGATGGCAGGTCCAAGCCTCGCTAGCTTGTTGACGGGCAAACACGGTCACTTGAACGGGTTCACCCAAGATGGAGACAAATTCAACGGTGAACAAACCACGCTTCCCAATTTACTTCACAAAAACGGGTACAGCACGGCTCTGTTTGGAAAATGGGACTTGGGGACCGAACCCACCGGATTCGATCATTGGCAGATCCTCGCTGATTCGGATGAATTTTACAACCCCGAGTTTTGGAGCCCCAAAGGCAAGCAACGATTCGAAGGACACGCCACGGACGTCATTACCGACTTGAGCCTTGATTGGATGAGTGCGCGCGAAAAAGAGCAAAAGCCGTTTTTTCTCATGATCCGATTCAATGCAAGCCGACAGCCATGGATGCCGGCCGTCAGGCACGTGAATCTTTTTGACGACGTTCTTTTACCCGAACCTCAGAACCTGCTTGACGACCTGAAGAACAGAGCGCCTCCCGCTCTTTATCAAGAGATGGAGATACGGAGTAACTTGGATTTGCACTACGACCTGTTTTCACCAAAACCAGACGGATGGAATCCATCCAATGCGCTAAGCTCGAATCTCGTCGGGCAAAAAAACTTCAAGGCTATGAACGAGGAGCAGGCTTCGGCATGGCAACTTGCCTGGAGACCAAAAAACGAGGCTCTATTCAGAGAAAACCTTGAAGGCGAAGCTCTGTTGAGATGGAAATTCCAACGCTTTGCCAAAAACTATTTGCGCTGCATCAAGGGAATCGATGAAAGCATTGGCCGACTTTCTCAAAGACTATCTTTGCCCGAAGCCAAGGAATGCCTGATTGTCTACACCGCAAACCATGGCAGGTTTCTGGGGGAGCACGGATGGTTCGGAACCCATTGGATATATGAAGAATCGTCGAGAGTCCCCCTTGTTCTATCCGGGAACCCCAGGCTTGATACCGCCCCTAAAATCATAAACGACCACTTGGTCCAGGACATAGACGTTGTTCCCACAATTTTGGAAAGTTTGCAGATCGAGATTCCCAAAGAGATTCAAGGCCAGTCCTTGTTGCCCCTGCTGGACGACAACAACAGCAAACCTTGGCGACAGGCTTTGTATTTCCATTATCACGCCTTTCCCGAAGAACAAATGGTCCCCAAGCATCGAGGAATTCGTTCCCTTTCTCAAAAACTGATTCACTACTATCAATTTGACGAATGGGAATTGTTCGATCTTTCCAAAGATCCCAACGAAAACCAAAACCTATACAAGAGCGAAGCCTACCAAAGACAGATCGACGAGCTCAAGTCAAAGCTCGAAGCCCTAAAGACGGCCTTCGAAGATGATTCGGATATCTCGGTAATGCCTGAGGCATGGAGGAGGATTTACAGGGGGCCGGATGCTAGAAAAAAAGTAGAAGAGTAAGCCATTCTGCCGTAAAAAAATGCAAAAAACCTTCAAGAACCATAAAAAAAGGTTGTAACGGATAAACTCCTTAAGTAACTTTTGCTCCTTAAGGAATGCATATCCTGAAAGGCGTCGTTTGGGAGGACGACGCCTTTCGCTTTTTTTGAAGTTCGCTCCTTTTTTTCCGTACACGTAGGTTTTTGTTTTCCCTTTCCCACTTTTCAAATGATAATGTCTCCTCTTATGAAAATAAAGAATCTTGTCCAGTTGGTGGCAGCTTTGGCCATAATCAAGGCGGTTTCAGCCCTCGAGCAAAAGCCTAACATCGTGTTCGTTTTCTCCGACGACCACGCCCCCCATGCCATCGGCGCTTACGACGGATGGCTGAAGTCGGTCAATCCGACTCCCGTCATCGACCGGCTTGCATCCGAAGGTATGCTGTTTGTCAACAGCTTCTGTACGAATTCAATTTGCGGGCCCAGCCGGGCCGTCATTCAGACGGGCAAACATAGCCACAAGAATGGCTTCATGAACAACGGAAATACCTTTGATTGGAACCAACAAACCTTCCCCAAGCTTCTGCAAAAGGCCGGTTATCAAACCGCAATATACGGAAAGAGTCACCTCAAGGGAAAACCTCAGGGTTATGATGACTGGGCGGTCCTTCCTGGACAAGGACTGTATTACAACCCCGACATGATTTTCCCTGACGGTAGAAGACGGATCGATGGATATTGCACGGACGTGGTTACTGATTTGGCGGTGGATTGGCTCGAAAACAAAAGGCAAAAAAACAAGCCCTTCATGCTGATGGTTCAACACAAGGCGCCGCACCGCAACTGGATGCCCGCCCTGCGCCACCTTGATCTTTACGACGACGTCGAAATTCCAGAACCCCCCACCCTTTTCGACGAATGGAAGGACAATGCACCGGCCGCCCGGTTACAGGAACTCGAGATCGACCGTCACATGGACCTAAATTACGATCTCTTCGTGGACCTCACTCCGGAATTCAATCAACCTCCTTCGCAACTGAGACAGGACAGGTCGGCTTGGCAGAACATGAAAAGAATGAGCCCCGGGCAGTTGGAAAAATGGCGAGCTCACTACGCACCCAGAGACAAGGCTTTTCATGAGGCGAAACTTAAGGGGAAAGCATTGGTCCGCTGGAAATTCCAACGCTATGCCAAGAACTACTTGCGGTGCGTCAAGGGAGTGGACGAAAGTGTGGACAACCTCCAAAAGACCCTCAAGAAGTTGGGGCTGGATAAAAATACCATCGTAATCTATTGCTCGGACCAAGGTTTTTATATCGGGGATCACGGATGGTACGACAAGCGCTGGATGTACGACGAATCCCTCAAGATGCCGTTCATCGTAAAATGGCCTGGCGTGACGACACCCGGCAGCCGCAACACGGACCTTATACAAAACTTGGATTACGCCCAAACTTTCCTTGAGCTCGCCGGAGCGAAGATACCGGAGGATATGCAAGGCAAATCCTTGGTGCCTTTGTTAAAAGGAAACACACCCAAGGACTGGCGCAAGAGTATTTACTATCACTACTACGAGTACCCAAGCGTTCACATGGTGCCGCGACACAACGGAATTCGGACCAAACGTTACAAGCTCATGCACTTTTACCAATTCGAAAACGAGTGGGAACTCTATGACTTGAAAAACGATCCCGACGAGCTAAACAACCTTTACGAGGATCCCAAGCACGCCAAACTGCAAAAGATGATGAAAGCAAAGCTTGAAAAGCTAAGAAAGCATTACGAGGACGAAAGCGACACTTCCGTAAAACCCGATCTCATTAAAAAATACCGAGTACCGCAATCTTAAGAGAGAATTCGGGCTCCTCTAGAGCTTCAAGTTTTTGCCGTCCGAGATCGAGCCAAGCAGGCTTTCGTGCAACCAGTCCTTGATCGACCAGCGCATGGCCAGTACCCGATACCTACGCGCCCTCTTGCCCAAGCTCGATTCGTAGTCCGTGTAAAAGGCGGTCAGCAAGTTCCCTTTCTTGTCCAAGGCAACGGTCGATGGATATCCTATGTCCGTGGCTTGATCGCCGAATTGATGGATTACCCAGGGAGGACGCCAAGTTTCCCCACCATCCAAGCTGATGCGGGCTCCGATACCCATCAAGCCCTTGTTTCGAATACCGTAAGTCAAAAGCAGGCACCGATCGGTCAGGGCAATCAAGTCGGCGGGATGTTGCATAGGCAAGGTCAAGGGACCTTTTTCACGCCAGGTTTTGCCTCCATTCGAGCTTTCGCATAGTTTAACGTGATGGTCCACGTGAGTACGAACCGCAGCGAGCACCCTTCGATCCCCGACCTGAAGCAAGGTTGCCTCGTTGGAGTCATTTTTACCGAACTTTGCCCGATTTGTCCAAGTCCTCCCATCGTCTTGAGAGAGGGTTATCCAAGTTTCGCTCGGATTTCCCTTCCCCTGGGACCGATAGCAAGAATAGGCCAAACAATTGTCGGCCAAACGGATGATCCGCCCGAAAGGAATGGCTCCACGGTTCCCTTTGGGAACGATTGGATGCGGATCAACGATCCAATTTTTTCCCATGTCACTCGAGCGTGAAAGCCAATGTCCGGAAAAGCCCTTGAATTCTCCGTCTTCGACGAAAAACCCACTGGAAAAACAAAGGAGATCTCCATTTCCCGCGATGCCGACCGCCAAATGCATACGGTTTCCTCCTTTGGGTCGCCCCGCAACGGTGGAGAGTTTTTTCCACTCATTCCCCTTGCGATCGCTAATCGAGCAGACCAAATCACCTTCCAGCAAGCCGTGACTGGGCGCATTGAAATAGATACAAAGAATCCTTCCCGAGGGCAATTTGGCAAGGTTAGGCCAGCCGCAAGCATTGGTGGCGATTACGGAGAGCTTTTGCATCCAAAGACTGATGCATGAGATGCTTGCAAATCGTCAACCGCTAATCTTATCTTTTTTCCTTTCCAAACCTTTTTCCCATAAAGTAGCAACAATGCCTATTTCCATATTTGACAATAGTTCCAAATATGGAGTAGACGACCTTTTCAGATGTCGAAATCTTTCTTCAAAACATTCCTCGCCTTAGTCCTCGCAGGTAAAGCGGTTTTGGCGAACAATCGTTCGGATTTGGAATTTTTCGAGAATAGGATCCGCCCCGTTTTGGCCGAACATTGCTACGAATGCCACAATAGTGTTAACAAGGCAAAGGGAGACCTTGTCTTGGACTACAAAGACGGGTTGCTTGACGGTGGAGAAACCGGACCTGCTCTCGTACCGGGAAAACCAAAGAAAAGTTTGCTCTTGCAAGTCCTTCGGCACGAGATCCAGGATCTCAAGATGCCCAAGGGCGGCCCGAAAGTCATGCCCGAGGTTCTTTCAGACTTTGAAAAATGGATTGCCAACGGTGCCTTTGATCCTCGATTAGAACCACCGACCAAAAAACAATTGGCGGAAGAAACTGCATGGGAAAAGATTCGGGAACGCAGAAAGCAATGGTGGAGCTTCCAACCTGTCGATTGGCAAAAAGTTCCTCAAGTGGCCGAAAAGAACTGGTCCAATCATCCCGTTGACCAATTTCTCAAGTCCAAGATGGAGGATGCCGACATCCAGCCGAACGGCGAAACCGATGCCTTGACTATTCTAAGAAGATTAACCTTCGCCATTACCGGACTTCCTCCTACGATCGAACAACAAAAGGCGTTCCAGACGGCAGCCGACAAGGATATGGCGGAAGCAACGGAGACGCTCGTCGATGAGCTCCTTGAAAGCCCTCACTTCGGAGAACGTTGGGCACGGCATTGGATGGATTGGGTACGCTATGCGGACTCCCACGGCAGCGAGGGGGATCCCGGCATTCCAAATGCCTTCCGTTACCGCAACTATCTCATTCGAGCCCTCAATGCCGACGTTCCCTATGATCAGCTTGTTCTTGAACATTTTGCGGGAGATTTGCTTGCCAACCCCCGCATAAACGAGGAATTGGGAATAAACGAATCCGCCATTGGCACGGCAAACCTCCGTTTTGTCCTCCATGGTTTTGCGCCTACGGACGCATTGGACGAGCACGTCCGTTTCACGGACGATCAAATCGACGTTTTGACCAAGACTTTTCTCGGTCTAACCGTATCATGCGCCCGTTGTCATGACCACAAGTTCGACGCGATCAGCCAAAAGGATTACTACGCCCTCTTCGGCATCCTCTCGAATGGCAGACCGGCCCAACGTGTAATCGAGTCCCCGTCGCGACTTTCGAAAAACGAAACGAAATTGAGGGAACTCAAGAAAAGCATCCGTCGCGAGTTGACGCTTGCTTGGAAGAAAACAGGCGCCGACCTTGCCGAACTCCTGCTAAAGCCACCTTCCCAAAAATGGCAAGATGCCATAGGAGACGGGAGCAATCACAATCCCCTCCGAGTCTGGGCAAAGTTGCGAAACGCCAAGAAAGAGAATTTCGCACGGGAGTGGGAAACTCAGCGCAAGGCGTTTCAAGCAAGCCAAGACATCCTGGACCAGCGTCACTCCGGTTCTTACAGGGTGAGTTGGAAACTCGGCGACGAAAAACACTACGCGGGTTGGTCTCGCAGTGGTCAAGGGATGAAGGAAAAACCCGCGCCTCCAGGCGAATTTCACGTTTTGACTTCGGGCGATCGTATCATCGACCGCATCCTCCCTTCCGGAGCCTATACGCATTTGCTTTCCAACAAACAAAACGGAACCCTTTCCTCTCCGCGATTTCAATTTGACGAGGGAAACGTTTGGATTCGGGCGATCGGGGACAAGGGAACAACACTGCGATACGTGGTATGGAATTACCCCCGGCGAGGAACGGTTTACCCGAAAGGGTCTCCCGACCCGGGTATGGAAAAATGGATTAGCTGGAATACCAAATATTGGGCGGGGGACGAAGGTTTCCTCGAGGCAACCACCAATCGGGATCACCCGGTGGAGGCAGGTGGAGGCGTGAATTCTTGGTTCGGCGTGACCGAAGCCGTCTTGGTCTCTCCCGATCAAAGCCCCCCAAAAGATGAAATCGCCGAAGTGCTTTCCCCTCTCTTCCTCGCAGAAGCAAAGCCAACGGATGCCCAAGAGCTTGCCAACCTTTATGAGAAGGTTATAAACTCAGCCATTGAGGGTTGGGGGAATGGCAAGGCAACCGATGCCCAAGCAAGAATGTTGAACTTTCTCATCAGGAAGAACCTCCTTCCCTCCTCAATAAAAGAGCTGCCACAACTCGCGGATCTCGCACGCCAATATCGGAGCCTGGAAACAGAAGTCGTATCCCCTCGGCTCGCCCCCGGGATTCTCGA
>JAYOMW010000048.1:0-12267 GCA_038121045.1 Opitutia bacterium | reverse complement strand
CTATTGGACTACTTGGCAATGAAATTTCGTGACGATGGATGGTCCTTAAAGAAAATGATCAAGTTTTTGGTCACCACCAAAACCTTTCGCCTTTCCTCCGCGCCATCATCGAAAGCTAGCGAAAAAGACCCCGATAATTTACTGCTCACCCATGCCCGCCTGAGGAGGTTGGAGGCCGAATCCATTCGAGACGCTATTCTCGCCGCCGCCCAAAAAATCAACTTGGGAGGGGTTGCCGAAGGTGGCTCGGTCAGCGGGAACACGACCCGAAGAGCCGTCTACAAGCAGATTAGACGCAATTCCCTCGATCCTTTCCTGAGCGTTTTCGACGCTCCCGTGCCGGCCACCACAAAAGGCAGGCGCGACACCACAAACGTACCGGCGCAGTCTCTGACCATGATGAACGATGCCTTTGTAATTAATTCGGCCAACGACATGGCCAGGAATGCGCCGGGGTCAACGGAGGAGGAGAAACTGTCCAATATGTTTAGGCTTGCCTTGGGGAGACCGGCAAGCGATGCCGAGAAAGCTCGAGCCAAGGCATTCATAATGGGTGCGACCGAATCAGAATCCAGGGAATTGGCCGAGAAGAAAAAGGTCGAAAAAAATTGGGCTGAAAACTCGTTGAAACTAAAGAAGATTTTGGAACCGGCCCGGAACGCAATTCTCAAATCCAGAAAATCCTCTCCAACGGACAAACCGGTCGGACCAAAGCCAAGCTTGCACTGGGATTTCGGTAACGGGTGGAAGGATTCGATCCTGGGGATTACCGGTCATCCCAAAGGCGGGGCAAAAATAGAAAACGGCGTTCTCGTCGTAAGTGGAGGAGGTTACGTGGTAACCGACCCGATTCCATTGATGATCAACGACAAAACTCTCGAAGCGTGGGTTAAGCTGGACAATTTGAGCCAACGGGCCGGTGGAGTCATTACCCTGCAAACCCCGAATGGAGTCATCTTCGACTCCATCGTATATGCCGAGAAACGCGAAAGGCACTGGATGTCCGGAAGCAACGGTTTCAGGCGCACGAAGTCTTTTGTAGGAAACGATGAGAAGGAAGCCCATAAGGAATTCGTTCATCTTGCCATCACATACCACGGAGACGGAACGGTAACCGGATACCGTAACGGAGAGCCCTACGGCAAGCCCTACGAAACGGGCCGATCCACTTTCCCCAAGAACAAAAGCGTCTTGTCTTTCGGAGTCCGGCACTTGCCGGCAAACCCAAGTCGATTGTTGCACGCCCAAATTAGAGAAGCCCGTTTTTATGATCGCGCCCTCGAACCCGAACAAGTCATGGCTTCCTTCGGAGGTATCTCGGATTACGTTTCCGAAAAGGAACTTATAGCTTCCCTTTCACTCGAGCAACGCAAGGAAAAGGACGCGCTGGAGAAACGCAGGGACGAACTTGCCATTGAACTTAACCAATACAAATCACAAGGCAGAGCGCAAGGCAGAGGTCCGAATGACATTGCCCTCGCCCTTTTCAACATGAAGGAATTCATCTACCTGAAATAGTCCATGAAACACTTTCTCAACCGACGCGACATGCTCACCCGGTGCTCATCGGGGTTTGGTCTATTGGCCCTGCAAGGGATGCTGGGGTCGAAGTCTGCCTTGGCAGCGGCCCAAACGCACTTTAAGCCAAAGGCAAAAAGCGTCATTTTCTGCTACATGTCGGGCGGAGCTTCTCATATCGATACCTTCGATCCCAAACCCGAACTCAAGAAATATGCGGGCAAGCCAATGCCCGTTAAGATAGAGCGGACGCAGTTTAACAAAAATGGCAATGTCTTTCCGAGTCCTTTCGAATTTAAAAAATACGGCCAAAGCGGCATGCCAGTAAGCTCCATTTTCCCAAAGGTCGGTGAAATGGCAGACGATTTGGCAGTGATTCGCTCCATGACGAGCAAGGTAAACGAACACGCCCAAGGAAATTACGCCTTCCACTCAGGCTTTCCTTTCATGGGGCACCCAAGCGCAGGAGCGTGGGTAAGCTACGGACTAGGTTCGGCAAACGAAAACCTACCTAGTTTCGTTGTCCTCAACAGTGCGGGATCAGTGGCGCCTCACGGAGGAGTTGGCCTATATGGAAGCGGCTATTTACCGGCATCTCACCAAGGATCGATCCTTCAGGTGGACAAACCGGAACCCGTCCGCAACGTAAAGCCCAAGGAATCACTCCTTGCCCAACGGAGCCGGCTTGGTCTGATCAAAGGGTTCGATCGGGATTTCCTTGCCCGGTCAGGAGACAACCCCGAAGTCGAAGCCGCTATCAGGAATCAGGAAACCGCTTTTCGCATGCAAGCGGCCGTTCCTGAGTTGTGTGACCTTGCCGGGGAAACTGAAGCCACGAAAAAACTCTATGGACTCGATTCCGCCGATAAGCAAACGGCCGGTTATGCCAGGCAGTGCCTACTAGCCCGAAGGTTAGTCGAGCGAGGAGTCCGTTTCGTCGAGCTAAGCTGCATCAACGAAGGAATTGGCGCGGGCAACGCACCGAATCCATGGGATCAACACGGAGCCTTGGAAAAGGGACACGCCGCCATGGCCCATCAAGTGGATCAACCTATTGCCGGCCTTCTTAAAGACCTCAAGGCCAGAGGCTTGCTCGACGAAACTTTGGTCATTTGGGCAGGTGAGTTTGGGCGCACTCCATTCTCTCAAGGAAGTAACGGGCGGGACCACAATCCCTATGGCTACTCCATTTGGATGGCCGGTGGAGGCACAAAAGGTGGAACCATCTATGGCCAAACGGACGAATTTGGCTATCATGTCGCTGAAAACAAGTGCGACGTCTACGATTTATGGGCAACGGTGCTTCATTTGCTGGGCCTGGACCATGAAAACCTCACCTATCGGCACGGCGGTCGGGATCTTCGCCTTACCGACGTACATGGCCGGGTCTTGTCACCCATACTTGCCTAGAGACTCGAGCGTTGCCTCCAGGCCAATTAGCCTAAAATTTCCCGAGGTTACGGCAGAATTCGACGAACGAGCGAGCTTGGTCCTTCAGCCGGGATGCCAAATCGTCGTCCAGTATACCCTTTTCATCGTCAAGGAAATCATGCACGGCGGGAATGAATACCCGCTTGGGAAAATTGTAGGCGTTGCGATAGCCAAAAACCTGCTGAAGATGCTCGACCGGGCGCAGAGCTCCGAATTGCCCGGACGCAATTCCCACGTAACATACGGGCTTTCCCTCAAAGCTCTCGGGGAAAGGAAGAAGATCAATAAAAAGTTTCAAGGCCCCGCTCATGCTGCCATTGTACTCGGGGGTTACGATCACCAAGCCCGACGAGTTCAGTATATCCTGAGTAAACTCCAATACTTTTTGTGGTTTGTCGCGGTATGCATCGGGAGAAAAAGTCTCCGGAGGTAGTTGTTCCAATTCAAGAACCTTGTTCTCAACCTCCATCTCATCATAGATTGCCGATAGACAGCGCGCCATGACGGTGGACTTACTGGATTTACGATTCGTTCCTGAAATAAGGGTGATCATGTTGCCTCGTGATCGACGAAGGAAAATAACTGAGAATAATCTCTTGCAACCGCCATATCCGGATATTCGGCGACAAGGGATGAAGGCGGATTGAACAAGATGCAGCGATCGGCAGTCTTGAGCATACCCAAATCATTGTAGCTGTCACCTGAAGCAATGACTTCGAAATTGAGTTTCTGCAGGTACTGCACGGTCTTGCGCTTATGATCATCGATCCGAAGCTTGACGGCTTCGATCCGGTTGTCGTCGCCGACCTGCAACTCATGGCAAAACAAGGTGGGAAAATTCAATTTCCTCATCAAGGGAGCGGCGAATTCCCGAAACGTGTCGGAAAGCAATATCACTTCGTATTTGCTTCGTAACTCCGAGAGAAACTCAACCGCTCCCGGCAGAGGATCAAGGGAGTCGATTACCTCCTGAATTTGAGCAAGAGTGAAGTCCTTTTTTCGGAGAAGATCGAGGCGATAGTCCATCAGGACACCATAATCGGGTTCGTCTCTTGTCGTTCTCTTGAACTCCTCTACACCCGTTTTTTCTGCAAAGGCGATCCATATTTCGGGAACCAGCACTCCCTCGAGATCCAAGCAGACTATTTGCATGAAATCTTAAGATTAGGGTAAAGATGTTTCACCCATAAGGAAACGGTCGCATTCGCGGGCGGCGGCTCGACCCTCGTTGATCGCCCACACGATCAGGGACTGACCGCGTCGCATATCGCCTGCGGCAAAGACCCCTTCAATATTCGTTGAGAACTTTCCGTATTCCGCTTCGACGTTGGAACGACTATCGCGCTCCAAGCCGAGTTCCTCCGCAATGACGTCCTCAGGCCCCAAGAAACCCATGGCCAAAAAAGCTAACTGAGCAGGTATTTCTCTCTCGGAACCGCTGATTTCAACGGGAGAAAAACGACCGTTCTCTTCCTTCCACTCAATGTCGTGAATAAGGAGTGCCCTCAGGTTTCCGTCCTCATCGCCAAGAAACTTCTTGGTTGCAGTAAGGTACTGGCGAGGGTCACTCCCGAAATACTCCTTTGCCTCTTCCTGCCCATAATCCATCTTGTATACCTTCGGCCATTCCGGCCAAGGGTTGTCGGGGGCTCGTTCATCCGGGGGACGAGGCATGATCTCGAGTTGGGTAATGCTTCGGCAACCGTGTCTCATGGAGGTTCCCACACAATCGGTTCCGGTATCTCCTCCCCCGATCACCACGACGTCTTTTTGCTTGGCGGCAGTCTCGAAAGCGGTGACGTCCTTGAGTTCAAGAAGACCCTGGGTGTTGCGGGTAAGAAATTCCATCGCAAAATGCACGCCCTTGAGTTCCCTTCCTTCTATGGGCAAATCTCTGGGCTTGGTCGCTCCGCAGCAAAGTACCACGGAGTCAAATTCTTCAACCAATTGCTTTGCGGGGAAGTCTTTCCCTATTTCCGTGGAGACAACGAACTCGATCCCCTCCTCGGCGAGCAAGTCCACGCGACGCTGCACGACTTCCTTTTCAAGCTTCATGTTGGGTATACCATAGACGAGGAGTCCGCCGATTCGATCGGCTCTCTCGAAAACGGTCACCGAATGACCCGCCTTGTTAAGCTGATCGGCAGCGGCTAGTCCAGCGGGACCGGAACCAACCACCGCTACTTTCTTCCCGGACCTTTGACTCGGCGGACTAGCCGTAACCCAACCCTCGGCAAAGCCTTTGTCTATAATCGAGCATTCGATGCTCTTGATCGTGACAGGAGGCTCAATTACACCAAGGACGCAAGAACCTTCACATGGAGCCGGACAAACGCGTCCCGTGAACTCGGGGAAATTGTTCGTTTTGTGCAAGCGGTCCAAAGCTTCGCGCCATTTGCCATGATAGACCAAATCATTCCATTCGGGAATCAAATTGTTGACCGGACAACCGCTTGCCATGTTGCTCAAAGTCATTCCAGTGTGGCAATAAGGAGTGCCGCAATCCATACAACGGGAACCTTGCTCACGAAGCTTGGACTCATCAAATTCCTCATGAATTTCTTTCCAATCCTTGATCCTCTCGAGTGGGTCACGATCGGGGATCGGTCGTCTCTCGTACTCCAAAAATCCAGTGGGTTTTCCCATTATTCAGTCTCTCTAGATAAAATTTTTGTTAGTGTCCCGCGGCGACGTTTTCTTCGAAGGCCGCTTGAATTGCCTCATCGCCTTTGAGTCCTCTTTCTTCGGCCTTTTTCATGGCGATGAGCACGCGTTCATAATCCTCCGGCATGACTTTAAGGAATTTGTTCAAGTTAACTTCCCAGTCGTCCAAGATTTCACGCCCCCGCTTTGAAGCGGTGTAATCAACATGCGTTTCGATAAGGCCGCGAACTTCTTGAATTTCGGCGTCGTCACACTCGACAAGCGGGTAAACCTTGACCATCTCAGGGTTAAGTCTCTTGCCTACGAATTCTCCGTCTTCATCCAATACGTAGGCAATCCCGCCTGACATCCCCGCCCCGAAATTTCTGCCCGTCTTACCCAGGCAAAGCACAAGTCCACCCGTCATGTATTCGCATCCATGATCTCCAACGCCTTCAACGACCGCCTTGATTCCTGAATTGCGTACGCAGAAACGCTCGCCGGCAACTCCAGCCAAATAAGCTTCGCCGGAGGTAGCTCCGTAAAAGCACACGTTTCCCGTGATAATGTTCTTATGAGCAACGAAGGGTGAATCGTCGGGCGGACGGACAATTACCTTGGCTCCCGAAAGCCCCTTGCCACAATAATCGTTGGTATCCCCCGTAACGCGCAAGGTCATGCCTTTGGGACAAAAAGCTCCAAGGCTCTGTCCGGCAGATCCAGTCAAGTTGATGGTCAAGGTGTCGTCGGGCAACCCGTCGGGACCATGAACTCTGGATATTTCCGCTCCGGTTATGGTTCCAACCACTCGATCCGTATTGACGATGGGAAGGTCCAAGACAACCGATTTCTTTTCGCGAATGGCAGGTTGAGCCGTTTCGAGTATCTTCAGGTTGTCTAGTGACTTGTCGAGAAGATGGTCCTGATTCATCTGGCAAAACGTTCCGACCTCCGGGCCGACTTCCGGGCGATATAAAATTTTGGAGTAGTCAAGCCCCTTGGCTTTCCAATGGTCCAGCGCTTTGCGCAATTCTAATTTATCGACCCGGCCAACCATTTCGTTGATAGTTCGGAAACCAAGTTTGGCCATGGTTTCG
Source organism: Opitutia bacterium (assembly GCA_038121045.1). Classification (GTDB taxonomy): domain Bacteria; phylum Verrucomicrobiota; class Verrucomicrobiia; order Opitutales; family Seribacteraceae; genus Seribacter. The sequence continues at coordinate 5,578 of JAYOMW010000048.1, read as the reverse complement.
CGCATCTCTTCCGCAACGAAATTCATGAAGTTGACTACCGCATCCGCACCCCCGGAAAACTTCTCTCGCAATCGTGGATCTTGGGTTGCGATTCCAACGGGACAAGTGTTTTTGTGGCAAACGCGCATCATGAGGCACCCCAGCGTCACGAGCGGGGCAGTGGCAAAACCAAACTCCTCGGCGCCAAGCAAACAGGCAATCGCAATGTCCCGACCAGTCTTGAGTTGACCGTCGGTTTCGAGAACAACCCTGCTTCGAAGGTCATTGAGCAAAAGGGTTTGGTTTGTTTCCGCCAAACCGAGTTCCCAAGGTGCTCCGGCATGTTGAATGGAAGACCTGGGGGAGGCGCCCGTACCGCCGTCATAGCCCGAGATCAAGATTACGTCAGCCTTGGCTTTGGCCACACCGGCGGCTATCGTACCCACTCCTACCTCGGAAACGAGTTTAACATTCACCCGGGCATTTATGTTTGAATTCTTTAGGTCGTGTATAAGTTCGGCCAAATCCTCGATCGAATATATGTCGTGATGCGGTGGAGGCGAAATCAGGCCAACGCCAGGGGTCGTGCCACGCGTCTTGGCGATCGGTGGAAGAACTTTGTGTCCGGGAAGCTCGCCACCTTCTCCCGGCTTCGCTCCTTGAACGATCTTGATTTGGATCTCATCCGAATTGACCAAATAAAAACTGGTTACCCCAAAACGACCACTCGCGACCTGCTTGATTGCAGACCGACGGGAAGTCCCATCCGAATCCGGAGTAAAGCGGTCTAGTTCCTCGCCCCCTTCACCCGTATTAGACTTTCCTCCCAATCTGTTCATTGCTATCGCCAAACTTTCATGCGCTTCCTTCGAAATGGAACCGTAGGACATGGCCCCTGTCTTAAAGCGCTTGACAATTTCAGAGGCCGGCTCGACTTCTTCCAAAGGAATCCCTTCTGATTCGTCGAATTTAAAGTCCATCAGTCCGCGAAGGGTATAAAGATTGCGGGATTGGTCGTTTACGGCGTCCGAATATTCCCTGAAGACCTCGTAGTCCCCAAGCCGGGTTGCTTTCTGCAACTTGTGAATGGTGGTCGGATTGAAGAGATGCTTCTCTCCGGTTGATCGCCATTGGTAAACTCCCCCAGGATCCAGGGGCAATGCTCTTTCGTCGGGTCTGGGGGCGTAGGCGAATTGATGTCGGTGACGAGCTTCGGCCGCCAAGGTATCCATTCCTATTCCCTCCACCCTCGTAGCAGTTTTCGTAAAATAATCATCAATGAGTGATTGATTCAAACCAATCGCCTCAAAGATTTGGGCTCCACGATAGGATGCGATGGTTGAAATCCCCATTTTGGACATGGTCTTGATCACTCCATTGAGGTTCGCCTTGAGAAAATTCTTGCAGGCCGTTTCTGGGGATTCGCTCAGGTCACCGGTCTCGATCATGTGTCGCACCGTATGGAGCGCAAGATAGGGGTTGATGAGGTCGACACCATAGCCGAGCAACAAGGCAAAATGTTGAACTTCGCGTGGTTCGCCGGACTCCAGTACAAGGGAAACTTTTGTGCGCGTTCCACGCCGGATCAGATGGTGGTGCAGGCCTGAACAGGCCAAGAGCGCTGGTATTGCCGCATGATCAGAAGACAACCCCCGATCCGAAAGAATGATTATGTTCACACCATCCTCAATGGCTTTGTCCGCTTTATCGAAAAGCGAATCAAGAGAGGATTTGAGATCGTTTCCGGTACTGTCCTCGGAATCCGGATGAAAGAGGATCGGGATGGTGGTCGAATCGAATCCATTCGGCAAGGATCCGGAAAGTTGGTCTATCACCGAATCAGCAACAAGCGGCGATTCGAACTTAATCATGCGGCAACTTTTCGGACCAGGCTTGGTCAAATTACCCTCGGATCCGACAAAGGTCACGGACGCAGTAACGATTTCCTCACGAATCGGGTCGATCGGAGGATTGGTAACCTGAGCAAACAATTGCTTGAAGTAGTTGTATATGGTCTGGGATTTTTCGGAAAGTACCGCCAAGGGGGAATCATTTCCCATCGAGCCAAGCGGTTGCTTGCCAGATTGGGCGCTTGGACCAATCAAGAATCGAAGATCCTCGAAGGAGTATCCAAACGCCTTTTGCCTAGTAACGATATTAGAAAAGTCGTCTTCCCTTTGCTCAACCACAGCAGGCAATTCGGAACAATCAATCAACGATTCCTTGAGCCAATCTCCATAAGGCTCTTGGGATGCGACTTGCTGCTTGAGTTCCAAGTCATCGATGATACGACCCTGCTCCATATCAATCAAAAACATCCTCCCGGGCTCCAACCTCCCTTTCTTCACGACCGAAGAGGAAGGAATAGACGGAAGGACACCGACCTCCGATGCGAGAATGACCCGATCGTCGCTTGTGACATAGTACCGCGAAGGGCGCAAACCATTGCGATCAAGCACGGCTCCAATTTGAATGCCGTCGGAAAAGGCGATGGAGGCCGGTCCGTCCCAAGGTTCCATCACGCAGGCGTGGAACTCGTAAAAATCTCTTTTTACCTGATCCATCTCCCGATGCTTTTCCCATGGTTCGGGAATCATCATCATCATCGAGTGAGCCAAACTCCTGCCAGACAAAATCAAAAATTCCAAGCAATTGTCGAACTTTTGGGAATCCGAGCCATCTTCACGGATAATAGGCATCAATTTCTTTACGTCGGATCCGAAAACTTCGCTTGCCAGTTGCATTTGGCGAGCATGCAGCCAATTTTCGTTGCCCCTTACCGTGTTGATTTCACCATTGTGGCAAAGATAGCGGAACGGCTGAGCCCGAGGCCAACTCGGAAACGTGTTGGTCGAAAACCTGGAATGCGTAAGAGCAAGAGCCGACTCCATATCCGAGTCACCTAAATCAGGAAAATATTCAGACAGTTGCTCGGTCGTGAGCATCCCCTTGTAAGTCATCGTCCTTGCCGAAAAGGAACTCACATGAAAAGCAACATCGGGGTTGGAAGTGCTGTAGCGCAAGCGGAAGGTTATGATCCTGCGGGCCAAGTAAAGCATCCGCTCGAAATCCAAACCGCGTTCACAGGTCTCGGGGCGCTTGACGAAAACTTGTTCCATCTTGGGCTCACAAGCCGCCGATGCTTTTCCAAGAATGCCGCTATTTACCGGCACTTCACGCCATGTTATTAACTCCAACCCCTCTTCAATGAGAACTTCCTCGACGACGGACTTCTCTCGCAAGCAATCGGATCGGTCTTTTGAAAGATATACGAAGCCAACGCCATAATCACCCTCGGAAGGCAACTCAAGAGAAAGTTCTTCCTTAACGACTCTGCTCAAAAACTTGTCAGGCATTTGGATGAAGATGCCCGCGCCATCGCCCGTAATGGGGTCACAACCACAACCGCCCCGGTGATCCAAGTTTACGCATATTTCTAAAGCACCTTGAACGATGTCGTGCGATTTTCTGCCTTTCATGTCGACAATCAAGCCGATACCACAGTTCTCATGCTCATTGTCCGGGTCATAAAGACCCTGCTTAGTTGGTACTGTCATGGAGAAAGATAATAAAAAATTTATTTTTTGAGATCTAAAAGAGCTACTTGGAAACAACGGAACCCCCTATTTTGCCCTACCTGATTTTTCGGTCAAGGCTTTTAAGGATATCTTCAAGGATGGCTTTTGACAAATCTCCTTTGAAAAACCTGTCCTTTGACCGGAAGCTTTTCATCAAAGCAAGTGTCAGTTGCGTAAAAACCGTATGCTACTGCAATTGGTTCGATCTCCAATACACGAGTGTTTTCGATCCCAGTAGCAAAACCGAAAAAGCCGTATAGAATTCTAAGCAAAATAAAGTGAGTTAGTTTTAAACCGGTCCCATCCGGATGCGCTAACTCGAAAAAATCTACGTTGATTAAAAACCCTTCGGACTTCAAACAATCAAACAACTTCGGAAGCAAAGCTTTCAATTGGTTCTCCCGAAAGCAATCCCAATAAAAGAAAGTGCCGGCGGCGTCGAAAGTTTCAGAAGGAACAAATCGGTCAAAGGTCATGTTGCAAAAAACAACCCTATCGCGATCCTTCACCGGTACCCTCGCTTTCGCTTGGTAGATCATACGCTCGGAAGGTTCGATGACGGTAATGAATGCTTTCTCGTTCACATTTAGAAGTTCTTTCAAAAAAAAACCACACCCTTCGCCAACGAGAAGAATTTGTTTGGAATTTTCCATCCGGTCCAAGTATTGGAGACGCATGCGCTGAAGATTGGATCCGAACAAAACTTTCTCTAAAAAACCGTAAACAACCGCTACTTTGTCAAAACAAACCGACATACTCCATTCCTGATAAGAAAAGCGGGAGGATCCAATAACCTAGATCTATGGCTTTCCTTTTGTCATCTTGATCTAGTGAAGAAACCCCATCCAACCACAAAACGAAGACAAGGATCGTCAGTGCATGGGTCAGCAAAAAAATCTCCAGAGTTATGCCAATACCTGCAACAAGGACCAAACCCAATGCCAACAAGGCAAAGAACGTGGTTCGGGATAAAGCGGTCAACAACTTTGGAGATCGCTGTAAAAAGGTAACAGAACCGTTCCTTTCGTCATTGGCAAGCTCCCATCGACTTACACTTAAACAATTAATGAACAGCAGGTAGAAAACAACAAATAGTGTCATTGATGATTTTGAGACATCCGAATAAGACTCGTAAGCGGGGAAAAAAAAGCAGCCCAAGGCAAAAATTGCCGCCGTTCTCAATTCCTTGAAAACAGGGGATGGAATTCCAGTGCGGGACTCCCTGAGGCAAAGAACCCAGTTGGAAAAGCTCATGACAAACAACGGAATCCCCCACAACAAACAATCAAGTGGTAAGAAGATCATTGAGACGGTTACTGCCAAAAAAAATAGAAAGAACCAAATGACAAGAAAAGCGATTTTATGTGTTTTGAAAATTTCATGCCGCCTTGAACTTGTTGCCGTCAGTTGACTCGGTTCGAAGAAACGGTCGGCACTGTAGGAAAGCCATACCGAAATTCCTAATATAAGATGGTGAGAAAAACCAAGAGATGCCAAAAGGGAATTGGCAATCACGATTTGCCACGCGATAGCAACAAGTGGAGCGTCCAGGCTAAGGTCATTCAGCATTGAGACCCACATTAAACTTTTTTTCAATCGCTCGGGAAAGGTATGCTTGTGTTTGCTATTTTTTAAATTTGTTAGTATTAATTCCAAAATGAAAATTAAAGCTTATCTTAAACCGCATTGTGGTTGGAGCATGGGAGTACGGGCGATAATGGACAAATATATTCTTGAATATGAAGACCTCGATATCATAAACAATCAAAATCTTTACGCTGAAATGGTTGAAAAATCGGGACAACCGCTTTCTCCATGCGTCGAAATTGACGGCGTTATGCTCGCGGACGTCAGCGGAGAAGAAGTAGAAAACTACATGCTTTCCAACAATCTAGTCGAATCTACCGATAAGCAAGCAAGTGCCCCTACCAATTCACCGTGCCCTGACGAAGTGCATCAACTTCGTGACAGTCAAAACAACGAAGGCTCTCCCGTTCGTTTTTTTTAACCTACCGATAACC
>JAYOMW010000047.1:15814-20350 GCA_038121045.1 Opitutia bacterium | reverse complement strand
GACGATGCGTATGGGAAACAAGACGACCTGAAGAGCAAGTATCTCCGAGCCGTGGCAGACTTGGAAAACCTCAGGAAACGCTCGATTCGCGACAGGGAGGACGCAGTTCAGAGGACAAGATCGCAAATGATTTCGGACCTTCTTCCCGTTATTGATGCTTTTCAACTTGGCTTTGCGGAAGCCAAGAAACACGAACAATCGTCCAATTTTGCAGAAGGGTTTTCCATGGCCATGACGATGATGGAAACGACTTTGTCCGAATATGGACTTAAAGTCATCGACCCGACCGGCGAAAAGTTCGACGCCAAGTTGCACGAGGCCATAGGATACGAGGAAAGCGATGACTGCGAGGAGGGAAACGTCATAACGACCGTAAGAACCGGTTACAGGATTGGAGAACGTCTCCTGAGACCTGCTTCGGTAATCCTGGCAAAGGCATCGTCTGGTGAAGGGGAGACAGATTGATTTGCGAATCCAATTGGTATTCGTTCAAGTTAGGTAAACGAACAATGTCAGATAAAGACTACTATGAAGTGCTCGGAGTCGATAGGACCGCAAGTGAGGACGAGATAAAAAAAGCCTACCGAAAACTTGCCGTCAAGTATCACCCGGACAAGAACCCCGGCGACAAAGAGGCAGAAGAGAAATTCAAGGAAATCTCAGGTGCCTTCGAGGTTCTCAAGGATCGCGACAAAAGAAGAAAGTACGACCAATTCGGTCACGATGCCTTTCGGAGCGGAGGATCTGGTTCGGGAGGAGTCGACCCATTCGACCTTTTCAGGGACGTCTTCGGTGGCGGTGGTGGTGGCGGAGGCGGTTTCGGGAGTATTTTCGAAGATTTCTTCGGGGGAGGCTCTTCATCGGGTAGCATGGAGCAAAGAGGCGCCGACCTTCGTGTTTCCGTCGAAATTACTCTCGAGCAAGCGGCTTCAGGCGTGGAAAAGGAGATCAAGTATCAACATCACTCCGAATGCTCTTCCTGTTCCGGAAGTGGAGCGGCATCGGGTTCAGGAAAGATCATGTGTTCGACCTGCGGTGGTGTCGGTCAAGTCGCATCCAACCAAGGGTTCATAAGCATCAGGAGGACATGCCCTACTTGCGCCGGTTCTGGAGTGATGATTGAAAACCCTTGCGTCGACTGCAAGGGCGAAGGAAGAAAAAGGTCACCTACGAAAATCAAAGTGAACGTCCCGAAGGGTGTGGGAGATGGAAACAGGTTGTGTTCGAGAGGAAGGGGTGATGCTGGACCAAGAGGGGGACCATCGGGCGATCTTTATGTTGACGTCAGGATCAAGCCCCACGAATTTCTCGATAGAGATGAAGACGATCTTTTTCATGAAATGATGATTCCCTTTACCCTTGCTACCCTTGGCGGAGTGGTTCAGGTTCCCACCTTGGATGGAAAAGTTTCTTTGAAAATTCCGTCGGGAACTCCCTCCAACAAGACTTTTCGAATCAAGGACAAAGGCATGCCCAACCTTCGCTCACCCTCAAGAACCGGTGATCTTTACGCGAAAGTCATCATTCAAGTGCCGAAAAAACTGACGAAGGAACAACGGGAAAAATTAGTCGAGTTCGGAAAATCATGCGGAGACAAGGACTTGTCCGCAGAGGAAGGTTTCATGGGCAAGGCAAAACGTTTTTTTGAAGGAGAGAATTGACCGGAAAACCGCGAGAAAACATTGCCAAGGTATTTTCGACTCCCCTCGACGAAGCCGTTCGCTTTAGGGAGGACGCCAAAAAATCGGGCAAAACCTTTGTCCTCACCAATGGATGTTTTGACCTGCTGCACTACGGACACGTAAGCAGCCTGACGGAAGCTTCCAAGCTAGGTGATTACCTTTGGGTTGCAATGAATTCCGACTCCAGTGTCCGCAAACTCAAAGGCAAGCACAGACCCATTATCCCAGAGGCAGAACGTGCCTGCTTGCTCGCCTCGCTCATTTGCGTTTCAGGGGTAACGCTTTTTGAGGAAAGGAAATTGGTCAGAGAAATCCTTGCCTTGCAACCAGACGTATACGTCAAATCTGGAGATTACACGGAAGATTCAATCGACCCAGAGGAAAAGGACGCCCTCATTGAGGTCAAGGCATCCATAAAGTTCGTGCCCTTCGTTCAAGGCGCGAGCACGACTTCCCTGATCAAACGGATTCAATCGCTCCCAACCGTAACACAGGCACCTTCATGAAAACTGTAATTCTAGGTTCTGGACAAGGCACAAATGCCCGAGCAATCATTCAAGCTAAAACCAGTCAACTTTTGGGAAACGCCGAGATCGTCGCCATCTTGTCGGACAAACGGGACTCGGGCATTCTCAAGATCGCCCAAAGCCACAATATCGCAAACCGTTATTTGGACCCAGGTTCTTCCAATTCCAGGTTCGATGAGAATTCAGAGAAATCTTGGATTGAAACCATAAAGGAATACGAACCTGACTTAATTGTACTTGCCGGCTTCATGAGAATCCTCAGTCCTTTCTTCATTGATACTTTTAATGGAAGAATACTGAATTTGCACCCTAGCCTCCTCCCAAGCTTCATGGGTCTTGACGCAATTAAGCAAGCTTTTGACCACGGCGTTAAAATATCCGGTTGCACCGTCCATTGGGTGAATGAGGATCTGGATGGCGGCAGAATCATTGCCCAAGCTCCCGTTCGCATAATGCAAGGAGATACGCTTGAAATGGTTCGTCAAAAGATTCAGGGAGTCGAGCACATGCTTTTACCCGCAGTCATTCGCGATCTCTCGATTGGATCGATACCTTTCCCCGAAACATGATCAAATCAACACTCCCTCTCCTTCCCGGATGTATTAGCACGCTCGAGGAGGCACTTTACGAAATTGCTCCAAACAATTGGAGCCTTACCGTTAACTCAGATGACGGACATGGTAAAATCGAAGGCTTCTTCAACTCAATTGATGACGCTCAAGAAGCGATTTCGGAACTGGAATCCATTTGGGAGAATACCTTTGACGAAGAATTTCATCATCAGGAATTCGAAGACAGGGATTGGACCGAAGCATACAAATTGCATTTCAAACCTTGGTCACATGATATCATTCATTGGGTTCCTGAATGGGAAAAGGAATCTTATTTCCTACCATCGGGGCACCATGCTCTTTACTTAGACCCCGGCATGGCATTTGGAACCGGTAATCATGAAACCACTCGCTTGTGCTTGGAAAGCTTAATTCACATTTGCAAATTGTCGGTTCCCCTCGATTTGATGGACATCGGATGTGGTTCAGGAATCCTTTCTTTGTCTGCAAGTCTTTTGGGTATTGAAAACGTCAAAGGGGTCGACAACGATCCCGATTGCATCAAAGTTTCCAAAGATAACTTAAATGCCAACAACATTACCGCGGGCGTCACCTTTGAAACCCTTCCTCTTGAAGATCTGAACGGATCGGAACCTGTGGACGTCGTTGTGGCAAACATCCAAGCCGATATACTAATGGCGAATGCTTGCATCCTTAATAAGCTCGTACGCAACGAAGGCTACCTCGTGCTTTCAGGAATCCTAAGCAAGGAACTGGAGGTCGTTGAGGAGCATTTCCTGACAATCCTTAACGAGGATTCACGCCTATCCGAAACCACCACGAGAAACATGGGGGAATGGTCTCTGCTTCAAATTAATATTAGCGGCTAGACCCAACGGCCGTCACCATACTCGCTCTCGGAGACAAAAAGACCGTCGGTCTACGAAGAAAGAGTACTCAGCCTCCCAAATAAGTCAGAGCCCGGGGAATGGGCAAAGAATAAAAGGCAAAGCGATCAATCTTGAGACTCTCCATCTTGGCAGTCAATTTTTCACGGAGGGAATTGACGTTGTCCGGTCCCACGGAAGTGTAAACAACCGCCCATTCTTCGTTTTGATCACCTAATCCGGAATCTACCATTATGCCGAAATTCGTGCTCACGCCAGGTGCGCCACCGTCCAAAACCGAATCGTAGACATCCTCGTAATGGTCTCTCGGGACAATGCAATAAAGGCCCACGAGATTTTCCAAAAAGGTGGTTTTCAGGGCTCTGTTTTTGTTCGATTCAGTATCGGCAGCAGTTCTCCATTCTTTGCCGCCTTTTAAATCGTCCAAAGCTGAGATAATCTGATCCATATTGGCTCCGTAACCAGAGGAGGAGACCGTACTGGAAACGTTAATCAGCCCCGAACGGACGGGAATTGAATACATAAACCCACGACCAGGTTCCGTAATTTTGCCGGCTCTGGCCATCCCACCAAAAATATCGTCTGCTTCGTTTTTCTCGACTACGCACCAAACAAATTCTTTTTCGGGGCCTTTGGTCATTCGGAGCAAGGGTATTTTGTCCCTTACTCCCCCACCCTCGCCAAAGGTAATAGTCGGGCCGGGCGCTCCACCTTCGAGCGCGGCCCGAGCGATATCGTCGGCAATCCCCTTCTCGCAAATGCAGCATATGGCCTCCAAGTCGCCAGTACCAGATTCCAGGGAGTCGTCCTGATCATCGGAATGCGAAACGGGGAAGGATTGAGAAAAGAAAGCATCATTGCAATCAAT
>JAYOMW010000047.1:0-15714 GCA_038121045.1 Opitutia bacterium | reverse complement strand
TCTTCTTCCGGTTTCGGTTTCTTTCGAACAAGAAGCCCAACCGTCAGGACGGTTATGATCGGACCAACGGATGCCAAGGAGAGAACTCCGAAGCCGTCAATGACTCCCGGCACGTTCATTCCAATGCCCAAGCCCATTGCAAGAACGAGTGGAACCGTTATGGGACCGGTGGTAACGCCGGCACTGTCCCAACCGAAGTTCACGAAGTCTTCGCTTGAGACGAAAGTCAGGAAAAGAAGAGCAATGTACGGTGGAATCAACAAATACCAAAGATCCAAGTTGAAGGCAATTTTGGCGACCCCCGTGCCAATGCCGCAGGCCACTCCTATGGCCACGGCTTGCATCAGTAGGCTTTTCTTGAAAGCTCCCACCGTAATTTTCTCCACGGTAGCTCCAAGGGCATTAAGAGCAGGCTCGGCCAAGGTGGCGCCGTACCCAAGTATAAAGGCGAAGATGATTGCAATGAATTTCCCGCTCTCACCTGCAATAAGGGGTTTCTGAATTCCCGTTTCATACATCCAAGGCTGTGTGAATTCGAAGGAAGTTACGATGTTCGTACCCAACTGGTCCCCCATGGGGGTAAGACCAATTGCAATTCCCAAACCGAAAAAGGTCATGCCCGTTACCGCGCAGATAATTCCAATGATAAGCTCATCGAGGTGTTTGGGCTTCTGTCGCAATCCGAAAATCAGGAGACCTAACAGAATGACAGATAAAGGCGCAATAGCCCAAACCGCCCCTTCGAGAGCCCCCCGGTTGGTAACGGGAAAAAACGCGTCACTCAAAGAATACTTCGCCGTGGTGAAAAAACTCGAGAATTTTGCCGATAAATCTTGGCCAATCGTCCGATCGGGTTTCTTGTCTTGGTCGGCATCCGGAAGAAGCCAGGTGGAGGAAGGAGGAACAGGCGTGGAATCGGCAACCTTGACGATGGTAAAAGAACTGGCAGTATTTCCCCCTTCGAAAGTAATACTGTCGTTGCTTTCCGATACCGTCCAACTCGAGTCACCCGTATTATTGAACTTGATGCGATGGTTATCTGGTAAGGTTCCCGATTCCCTGAAAGAAGCCAATTCCTCTTTAATAAAAGGCTCTTCCTGGACGGAAGATGAGCTTGGTTGGTTGTCCTCGATCAACTTTAAGTAATTCTTCAAAGCATCGGTGCCGCGAGACTTATCGTCAACGCTCGGCTCGTCCTTGAGAAGAGAATCCAACAACTTAGCATACTCGGGGTTTTCCGAGAGAAAAGCTTCTCTTGCTTTGAGAAATTTCGTGCGGTCCGCGGAGGCGATCTTGTCCTTGACATATTTTGCCGTCACGGCATCTCCATCCTCGTTGCCTTGCTTAAAGTTTTCGGCTCCGTAATAATCACCAGCGCTAAACAATTTGAAGCTCAGGGTCAGCACCGCAAGAATGGGGAATAAGGACGCCAAAGTTACGACACCGAATCCAGTGTTGCTTGAGCCACCAGTAGACACGATTCTGCAAACGCCGATTCCCAAAGCCAAAACCAAGGGAACGGTCACCGGTCCGGTTGTGACGGCCCCACAATCCCAAGCAAGACCAAGAACGGGGCTGAGGGTCCCGGTTGGTTCGAATTGGAAGTAAAGAGTGATGGCCGACAGAGTCAGTACGCCGGCGTAAATAAACGGCTTTAGAGACCAACTTTTGTAAAAACGAAGAACGCCGAGCATCACGGCGATACCAACGCCAATACCCACATACACGACCAAAGATTGGGAGTATGGATTGAGCAAAGTGTAGAGGAGAGGCGCCTGATCGGGCCTAACTGCGGCTCCCGCTTGCTGAAGAACCGCTATGGCGGGTTCGGCAAAAGTAGCGAAGACACCAAGAACAAAGCCAAAGGCCAAACTCATAGGTAGACAAGGGATGCCGAAAACCTTTTTGCGGGGCAAAGTGGAACCGAGAACCTCTCCCAACGGCATGAGTCCGAGACGAAGCCCCTCCATGAAAAAAGCCAATCCTATGATCACTATGCTAATTCCCACGCCGATCATCGTTGCATATACGATGGGAAGCCCGAGGATCAGCAATTGGAACAAGATCATGTAGGCCAAAACAAACCAAACGCACTGAATTTGTTCTACGACTTTGTCTTTCGAGAATGAAAGAAGAATACTCAGCTTCTGCCTGAAGGACAATTGAAGTTTGTTTGAATCGGAGGACTGTTCAGGAGACATGATTAATGAAAGGTTATGTTAAAATAAAATTAACTTATAAGCGAAACCAACCAATCTTGGCAATTCCAATAAAAAATGGGCAAGAACGGTTCAAAGGCTCCAGCTCGCATTCGCCAAGGTCAGAGAAAGTTTGTTAGAGCCCTTTTGAAGAACGATCGGCACATCCCAAGTAACCCCGACCTTGCCCAAGGATGCGGTCCCGACCACGAAGAACTTCCCGGATGGAAGATTTTCCAAGGTAGCCGCACCGTTAATGTCGGTTCGAACCCTTTGGCCCTGACCATTCTCAACCAACTTCAAAAGCAGAGATCTGATGTTTTTTTGCACGTTTGGAAACAAAAACGAGTTCTTTCTGGAACGAGCCCACAACTCTGCGTACGAATCGATCCCAGAAAAATCCGAAAGCTCGATTCCGCCCTTTCTCAAGACGGATTCGACGTCTTCGTCGATTATGAAGAATTCGGTGTAGAAAGCCTCCTTGTTTTTTCCGTTCAAAGCAGTGACCACCGCATCGAACTGAAGATTGCATCCACCGACGAATAACTTGGTCTCCTTGACGGCATCGTCCGACGGGACAACGGGATTCAGGGAGGAAACAACTTGAGAAAGATCTTGCTGCTTGGGCGACAAACCAGAGCCCGAAAGCTTTTTGGATGGATTGAGTTCCAATACGCTGATTCTTTCCTCAAGGGAATCGTTTCTCATTCGCAAATCCTGAATCTCCTTGGACTTGATAAGCAAATTGCCTCGCAGGTTCTTGATCTCCGCCCGAAGGCCGAAAAGCTTGTCACTCGGTGATTCGTCCGCTTTCGAGTCGGACACCGGATCTTCCGTACCCTTGCCCTTCAAGCGACTGATTTCCGCAACAAGTTCCTGATTCAATTTGGTCAGGGACGCGATCGTCCTGTCCTTTCGGTTGTTGATTTTTCGTAATTCGTCAATCGACTTTTGGTGGGAAATCGTACCTTCCTCCAAGTCCGAAAGCGCTTTTTCGGCCTCATGGTCGGACGAAATCGATTTGGAGACTAGCGGTTGGTCAAGTATCGCTATGCCCTCGCTTCCCGAATTCGAATCCCAGAGGAGAGTCTCGTCTACTTCCGAGCCATCGATCGACTCCGCAAAGTCCTCGGCCCCGTCAGCCGGCAATGGGAAATAAGTCTCCCCTTCGTCCAGGAATGCCTCCAAACCATTGGACTTTTCGGTGTCGGCGGCGGCGAGTGAGGGCAGGACGTCGCTGGGTTGATTCACGCTCTCGTCGAGACCAAGATTAGAATCGGATCCGGTGTGAGATTCATCAGTCCAGCAACTACTCAAAAAGATGGAAGTAAGCAGGATAACGAAAAGCGAGTTTAATTTGGAGTAGATTGGTTTCATGCGGTTAAAAAAGAAAAAATTGTACTCAAGTATCTTTGCAAGCACAATTATTCGTAGCTCAATCTTGTTGTTTACAATTTTAGTTACAGAAGATAATCATTTTGGCATGTCTCAAGTAACCCCCGAGGAGGCTGAAATCCTAGTGCAAGAGAATCGTTTTTTGAAACAGACGATTCTCGCGCTTAGAAGTGAATTGGTTAAGAAAGGTCAACAACAAGACGCTATTCACCAAAAAAACCTGAGGATCCTCGATCAACAAAATACTTCGCTCAAAGAAACGGTTGAGGAACTCAGGGTGGAACTCGAGGGAAGCCTTGTCAAATCGGAGGACGAAGCGCAAAAGCTGAAACAAGTTCATCTCAACGAACAAAAACAGCTCAAGGAGCTCATCGTCAACCTCAGGAATGGATTGGAAGAAGCAAAGGGAAAAGCCCGAGAAGAATCCCAAAGCCTCCTGTCCAAGGCCAACAGGGAAAACCTTGACCTCAAAAAAACCATTTCCGAACTAAGATCGGAAATCGACCGGAGTGAGTTCGAAAAGGGGGAACTTGTCCAAAAAGAAAAAAGCAAGGCAAACCGGGAAATCGAACAGCTCAAGGCTTCATCGCAAAATCTACGCTTGCGCTTGGACGGAATGGCGGCTGAGTATGAAACCAACCTGCAAAAAGCTCGATCCACTGCAAATACGGAAAATCAGTCTCTCAGGAACTTAATCGAGGCTTTAAGGGGTGAACTTGACAATGCCCGAAACCAGCAGGCAGAAGCTGTCCAAAATGCAGTTTACGAGTATTCCGCCGAAATCACATCGCTCAAGGCTACTCTTTTTCTAGCCAGAGAGAAGATGGAAAGGCTCAAAGCGGAAAAGGAAGACAGTTCTCAGAAACTTTCAAGCAATCACGCAACCGAAGTCAAATCCCTTAAGGAGAGCATAGAATCCCTGAGGGATGAGCTGGATCTTGCTTCAGTCAGGCAATCCGAGGCTGTGCAAGCGGCCCAAAACAAATTCAGGAATGAAATCAAGCAGTTGAAAGAATCCCTTGCCAGGACTCGAGAAAGTTTGGAAGGAGCCAAAATCCTGGAAGACGATCGGGTTCAGAGAGCCAAAGTGGCTTCGGCAAGAGAAATTGATTCTCTCAAATCCACGGTGTCAGAGCTAAGGCAGGAACTCGATCAAGCTTCCGTGGAAAGATTAGAGGCCGCTCAAAAGGAAAGATCCTTGGCGCAAACGGAAATTCTTTCCCTCAAACACTCGATCGCCATGCTGAGGGAAAACATGGAAGCGGCCAAAGCCCGGGAAGATGATAACATACAAAAGGCCGTCTCCACTTCGAATTCCGAAATTCGGGCTCTCAAAAACACCGTCTCTCAGCTAAGGGAAGAGCTTGAACAGGCCATGCTCGACAAAGACAAAGCCGTACAGTCCGCTCAATCGGCTTTTCAGGTCGAAATCAAACAACTCAAGGATTCGCTTCTTCAGTTAAGGCAAAACCTCGAAAACACAAAGGCGCGTCAGGATGATCGCGTACAGCGTGCCGTAGCATCCCATGCATCTCTCAACCAAACACTTCAAAATACGATTGGCGAGCTAAGAAGCGAACTGGACAAAAGCACAGCTATACGGGAGCAGGAAGTTCAAAATGCCGTCTCTTTCGCAAATAAGGAAATTCAACAACTCAAAGCTTCGCTTACTTCGACAAGGCAGGGCCTTGAGGAAGAAAGGTCGCGTAACGAAGCCAACGTTCAACGGGCGATCCTTCGGTCCGAAAACGAGATACGTTCGCTCAAGTCGGTCGCGCAGTCCCTCCGCGACGAACTCGACAAAGCCCACGCCCAGGAAGAAAACAGGGTCAGGGATGCCTATTCGGCCGCTCATGCCGAAAACAACCAGCTTAAGCTTTCTCTGCAAAACCTCAGAACCCAGCTTGAGCAAACCAAAAACATGCAAGACGACCTCGTGCAACGTACGGTTTCGAAAAGCGAGGCCGAGAAAAAATCACTGCGTGAGACCATTGAAACCTTGAGAGAAGAACTCGAAGGAGCCAAACACAAGGAATCCGAGAGCATCCAGAAAGCGGAGGCTCGGTCAGCGTCCGAAATCAAATCACTCAAGGACACTCTTTCCTCGACCCGAGAAAAGATAGATCAAATTCTCGCCGAGAAGAACGCTCTCGCACAAACGAACCTATCCCAAAAGGAAGCGGAGATCAACTTGCTCAAGCAAAGCATTTCCCAAATGAGAGAGGAAATGGACCGAAAGGGAATGGAGAGAGACGAAGCCGTACAAAAGGCCCTCGCCGTCTCGGCCAAGGAAAACCAACAGTTGAGGGAATCCGTATCGACCATGCGCGAACAAGTCGAATCCGCTCGCAATCGCCAGCAGGACGCCGTGCAAAGAGCCACTAACGCAGCTACCGGGGAAATACGCTCGCTTCGGGAAAACATAGCCAAATTGAGAAGCGATCTGGAGAGAGCCGAATTCTCAAGACAGGAAGCGGTGCAATCGGCCCTGGCCACCCATCAGAACGAAATCAACCATTACAAGAGGATGGTCAACGCATTAAGGGACGAAATTGATCAAGAGGGGCATTTGCACAACCAACGCATACAAAAGGCAAAACAATTAAAAACGATGGAATTCAAGGAATTGCAAGAGACCATCATCGAACTTCGATCCGAACTGGAAAAGACACATGGAAGATAAAAAACAAACCGATTCAAAAAGCGACGGAGGCTCGAACTCCAAAAGAACCGCCAGGTTTTCCGAGATGCTTTTGCAGGTCACGACTGATTTGGCAAAAACCAAAAGCCTGGACGAAGCCCTCGAGGTTCTCGTCAAGATAACCACTTCCACCATAGGAGCGGAGCGAGGCACGATTTTTCTCAATGATCCAGCGACGGGTGAACTCTATTCAAGAATTGCCCAAGGCAATTTCCGAAGGGAAATCCGCATTCTCAACACCAAGGGTGTCGCCGGTTGGGCCTTCACTAAAAACGAAGGGGTCATCATTCACGATGCCTACAAGGACGAGCGGTTCAACAAGGCAGTGGACGTGCGGACCGGTTTTCGAACCAAAAGCATTCTTTGCGCCCCGCTGCGCACCGTAAACGGGGAAGAGATCGGGGTGTCCCAAATACTAAACAAGATTGACGGTGAATTCGATCAGGACGACTTGGATATGCTCGAGGCCATGACCGAGCAGGCGGCCATCGCCATTCAGGGAAATATCATCGTCGAACAAATCGAGGCCGCCCGGAAGCAGGAACTCGAGTTTCTGGACGTCGTATCACAAGTATCCTCCGAACTTGAGCTCACTCCCCTCCTCCAGAAAATCATTACCACGATTTCGACAATGCTTGATTGTGAACGAGCGACTCTCTTCATCAACGACGAGAAAACCAACGAGCTTTATACCGAGGTCGGTGAAGGATTGGATGAAAAATCAACCATCCGCATTCCGAATCACCTCGGCATTTCGGGGGCGGTCTTCACCTCAGGAAAAGCAGTCAACATTCCCCATGCCTATGCGGATTTGAGGTTTAATCCATCCTTTGACAAACAAACCGGTTTCTTCACCCGCTCCATTCTCTGCATGCCTGTTTTCAGTAAAGCGGGGAAAACCATCGGGGTAAGCCAGGTCCTCAACAAAAGGGGCGGCTCCTTCAATGCGGAAGACGAAAAAAGGCTAGCCGCGTTTACTTCCCAAATCTCCATGGGCATTGAGAACGCCAAACTCTTCGACGACGTTCAGAGCCAAATGAACTACTCCCAGAGCATTCTCTCGAGCATGGCCGACGCCGTGCTCACCTTTGACGAAGAAGGCGTGGTCAAGACTTGCAACCCGGCGGGTTTGCGCATACTCAAAATCCCGCATGAAGCGGCCATCCTCGAACAGCAAGCATCCAGCCTCTTCGGGGGCCCCAACGAATGGCTTCTTCAGAAACTCGAAGCAGTCCATGAAAACGAGGAGTTTCTAGACGCCGAGCTACAGGTCGAAGGGGAAACCCTCTCGGTCAACATCACCTTGACCCCCCTTTTGGGCAATAGTGAAAAGCGAAGCGACGTTGATTCGGCTCCCAAGGACAACATCATAGGAGCAATGCTGATGATCGAGGACATCAGTTCCGAGAAACGGATGAAGTCCACCATGTCGCGATACATGGATCCGGAATTGGCTGACCAATTGATGTCTGCGGGCGGGAATGACGCCGACATCATGGGGGGCAAGCAAAGCGTGGGCACCGTTTTGTTCTCCGACGTCAGAAGCTTTACCACGATTACAGAGGAATTGGGCGCTCAGGGGACCGTCAAGTTGCTCAACGACTACTTCACCATCATGGTCGACTGTATTACCGACGAGGGAGGAATGCTCGACAAGTTCATCGGTGATGCGATGATGTGTATCTTCGGAACACCGGTCCCGCATGACGATGATCCCGATCGGGCAGTACGGGCCGCCATCCGGATGATGACCGACCTGAAGATATTCAACGAGAAGAGATCCACCGAGGGCAAAATGCCCATCGACCATGGAATGGGGATCAATACCGACTCAATCGTTTCCGGAAACATTGGTTCTCCCAAAAGGATGGACTACACGGTAATCGGAGACGGCGTGAACTTGGCCGCCCGCATCGAGAGCGCCTGCAAACAATACGGTGCCCACATTCTCATTAGTCAATTTACCTACAATGCGGTCAAGGCGACCTATCGAACGCGCCAAGTCGATTACGTAATCGTAAAAGGAAAAACCGAACCGGTCGGGGTCTACGAGGTTCTTGATTTTCATGACGACGAGTCCTATCCCAATCTGGTCGAAGCCCTTGGCTTGTTCAACGACGGATACCGTAGTTGGAATGAGGGGAAATGGGATCAGGCGACCAAGCTTTTCAACTCGGTCAAGAAAATCAACCCGGACGACAAAGCCGCCCAACTCTATATCGACCGTTGCGCTCACATGAAGAAAAACCCTCCCAAAGGAAACTGGGACGGTGTCTGGGTTATGACCTCGAAATAACCTTCAACTCTCGTCGCTAGATGAATGCCAAAGCTCACTTGGAGGAAGCCATTGCCCTCAACCCGGATTTTGCGGAAGCTTATTACGAGCTAGGTCTTCTCCTCAAGGAGGAAGGCGATCCTGTAGCCCAAGAGCATTTCAGGAAAGCGGTTTCTCTGAATTCGGAATACGCCGAGGCAGAATGCGAACTTGCTATAGCGTTGGTCGCCCAAAAGGATTTCGAGACAGCCCGCAATCATTTTTTAAACGCCCTGGAAATCAACCCGAATTATGCAGATGCATATTTTCACTACGCCCTTCTGCTCGTTGAACTGAACGACTCCGAGGAAGCCAAGAACAATTTCGACAAGGTAACCGAAATTAATCAAAACTATTCTCCGGCATACTTCCACAAAGCCAGGTTGCTCACGAATGCGGATGATTTCGAAGAAGCCCGCAAGAACTACGAAACCGCCCTTGATATCGATGAGAAATTCACCGAAGCCCATTACTACATGGGCAAGTTGCTTTCCGGCGGTGTTGCCACCGACAAGGAAGGAACCCTGATTGACAGGACCAACCTTCCGCAGGCGAAAGAACACTATCTTCAGGTCCTTCAAATCGATCCCGGGCATACGAAAGCCCTTTACAACTTGGCCAACATCCTCTCGACGGAAAAAAATTACGAGGAAGCGATGAAGCACCTTCTGAACGCATTGGAGATAGATGCTTCCTACTCCAAGGCTCACTACCTGCTTGCCCACGTGTACGTCGAATGCGAAAAGAAGGAAAAAGCCAAAGAGCATTTCCTGCTTTCCATCGAGCACTTTGCCGACAATGCCTTGGCCCACTTCAGGTTGGGCGTCCTTCTCTTCGAGGAAAATGAAATGGAAAAGGCCGCCGAACACCTCAGGCAGTCCGTTGCCATCGATTCGAATCATGCGGAGGCCAATTTTTACTTGGCGATGATCCTTAGAAGCGACGATGACCCGAGCTTGGCCAAAAAGCACTTTTTCAGAGCGCTTGACCTCAACCCCGACTATGCCCTCGCCTATTACGAACTTGCCCACCACAGTGAGAAAAACGGTGATCTCAACGAGGCCAAGATACACTTTCAAAAAGCTACCGATATCGACCAGAATTTCGTTCAAGCATATTTTAATTTGGCAAGAATCCTGACGAATCCATCCGAGTATGACCAAGCGATCAGAAATTTCGAGACGGCTCTGGAAATCGATCCTGATTTCGCGGAATGCCACTATTGGTTTTCCAAAATTCTAGTTTCCGGTGAGAAACTTGAGGCAGACGGAACCTTGATCAGGAAACCAGACCCTCGACGGGCCGAAAGGCACTTGCGCAAGGCCATCAAAATCAACCCGAAATTCTACAAGGCTTATTACCGATTGGGCTTGCTGCTCAAAGATCATGAAAAGTACGCCGAATCGTTCGAAAACCTAAGCAAGGCCATCAAAATCAACCCGAAGTTTGCAGAAGCGCACTACAACCTTGCCGTATTGCTGATGGATGAAAAAGCTCGAAAAATCTTGAAAGCCAAAACGGCTGAAAGCTCTCGGGGTTCTCCCTCGAGAGCAAAAAGATCACCTGCCAAAAAACCAACCGCGGGAAGAAAGTCCACTCGGAACAGTAAGGAGACGGGATAGATTTTTGGACGGCCTGACTGCAGAAGCCTTGCGGCACTTGGAAAAGGCATTGGCCTGCGAACCCAACCACGTCCCCTCCCTGATCGCTCTGTCGAACGCCTATTTGGAGCAAGGAGAATTCTCCAAGGCAAGGAGATTATTGGAGGAAGCTTTGGCATCCAGGCAAGATCAAGGGGAAGTTTTCTTTCTCATGGCAAGGTTGCTCGCCCTTCAAGATGATCATGAAAAAGCGGTGCAATCCATCGATCAGGCAATCAAACTCGAGCCGAATCAATCCAAGTACTACAGGCTTGCCTGCGAAATCGCAAAGGCATGTCAAAGAACCCATGAACATCAGGTCTTTCTCGAAAGGCTTATCGACTTAGAACCACTTGACGGGGAAACGCATTATGAACTCGGAAGACTTCTGCAGCACCCCGATGATTTTGATCGCGTAAAGCTTCTTTTCGAAATTTCAATGGATTTGCTGCCCGATGACACGCGACCGATGTTTGCCCTCGCCCAACATCTTTATGCGGGGGAAAAGTCCTTGGCGGATGGAAGCATTAACATCCAAAGAGAACCGGAAAGCGCCAAGAAACTACTAAGGAAAATTCTTTTCGTGACCCCCCGTAACAGCGAGGCCAAAATTCTGCTTGCGGAAATTGAACTCAGCAGTAACGAGGATGTCGCCACCCGACTACTGGAAGAGGCACTCGAAGACAAAAACGCAAAAGGAGAGGCCTCTTATGAACTCGGGAGGATCTGGGAAAAAAAGGGGGACTCGGACAAAGCCGCGTCGTACTACGAATCGGCAATGGAAAGTGAAGATTGGAAAGCATTGGCCCAATACCGTCTAGCCCTCGTAATGTTGCAAAAAGATCAGTACAAGGCTGCCCTAAAACACTTTGAGAAATCCATTGCCTCCTTAAAGCAAAAGGAAATTCATTTGGTCAAATCAAAGGATGATCACTTGGAAAAGCTTGATTTCCATGCATCCCGAAAGGAATTGAAAGCCTTGCAGCTTGTCAGAAAATGCCTCGGTCAAGCAAATTTGGGAATTTACAAATGCAAGAACGGCTCAAGAAAGGATGAAATCGTTTCGCGATACCTGGATGAAGCTCTCGTCCATTCTCCTCATTGCCCGGAAGCAAATTATAAAAAAGGATTGTGCCATCTCCTGACAGGCGAAAAGGAAAATGCGAAAGTGCGGTTCCAGAAATCCGTCGAAGGAAACTGGAGTCATTGGCCTTCGCACATGGAATTGGCAAAACTCGCAAAGAGTGAAAACGAATGGCAAAAGGCTGAAATGCACCTTAAAATCGTGCTGGATTTGGATCTAGAAAACTTGGCGGCATCCTCTCTTCTGAAGGAGGTTCGAAAGTTCCTAAGCAAATAAAGGTTTCCTTTCCGCTTCGAATAAACGTCAAAAAAATCACCCATTTGGGGACATAAGAATCCTTTGCCGCATTTGGAATGCTCTCAGCCCGCATCCTTGCGGTGGGCCCAACAAGAAAAAGGAATACTCAGAAAATACAAGACTCCGAGGGAAAACAAAAATATCCACTTTTCCTTCATGAACACCGCTACGCCGAGACAGACTACAAGCAAAACTAACAAGGCTCTGTCCCTCGCGACTTTGAACCTGACGTTGCGGAAGGAAAAAGTCGGAAGCCTTGAAATCATCAACAAGGAGACGACCGAAACCCACCCCATGACCCAAATTGGGTAATTGGACAGAAAGGAATTTTGTCCAAATCGAACCAAAATAAAATCGAAGCCTAGCGGCATCAGCACCAAACCTGCCGCCGCAGGCGCGGGCACGCCCGTAAAGTAACTTTTCGTAGGTTTGTTTTCCGGTTCACCGAGATGCATTACATTGAAGCGAGCCAGTCTGAATGCGTTGCAGGCGGAGAAGAAAAGAAACGGTATCCAATACCATTCGAGAAGGTGAGCTTGGTTGGATGCAAGGATCGGACCCCTTATCCAAAGATAGGTAATGATGGCGGGAGCAACTCCAAAACTAATGGTATCGGCCAAACTGTCGAGTTCGGCCCCAAACCGAGAAAATGCCTTGAGCAGACGAGCGGAAAGCCCGTCGATCATATCAAAGCATGCCGCTATCAAGATTAAAAAAACCGCATTTTCCCAATCATCTTCCAAGGCAAACCTAATTCCGGTAAGGCCCGAGCATAGACCTATGGTAGTAAAAATATTCGGCAAAAGCTTTGGCAAAGAAAGACTGCCGGACTGTTTATTCATTGGAACCAGCTTATGGGCTGACGAGCAAATCGCGACGATAAAATCTACGCGGAGGCAATTGCTCGATTCCATAGGAATAAGTAATTAACCTTGTCCAAAGCTCGCAGTTTTCAAGACCGTGTGGATTGCTGATGCCTTTGGCCACGCACTCATGCGAGTCAGTAAAGAAGACGAAATAATGAGAATCCGCACGGCCTCCGTTTAAATTCGATGCCAAATCAAAAGGCGTTGAGCGCAGAATCTCCCGAACGAGGGGTTCATTCGGTTGGCAAAATGCATAAGAAAGTTCGACGGGAATTCTGCTTTTCTGAAAACCCTCACAATCTTCTTGGGTCGATCCAATGAGCGCTCTCAACGGATGAAGGATTCTCGAAACCTTGAGGAAAATCCGGCTTCCCATCGAGTAGAGATCCACAACCGTTTCCACTCCCTCCTTTGGCAGCCTCACCAACCTGAACGAAAAAAGACCGGAATGAGGTGGAGGCAAATTTATGTTTGCCGAGAGTTTGGAAACTCGTTGCTCTAACAAATGGGGATAGGATGTGTTTTGATCAATCAACAATTAAAACTATAGCAACTTCAATGCCATTAATCCAATTTTAGTTATGCAGACGACATTTTCAAAACGATGGAACTACCTCTTTTGGCTTATTCTTCTCTTTTTCTGGGGGTGCTCGCAGAAGTGGGATCCGGACAATCAGTTTCAACTTGAGGTCCAAAACCTAAAAGCCAAAAGGGAGGTATACAAACAGAACCGGATTCAGGAAGCGCAACGAAATTTAATTCAAACCAAGGGCGATCTTCTTCTTAAGGTCGCGCGAAAATTACCAATTCGCGAACTGGATCTTTTGCTGGGATACAAATACAAGGTTTTGGCTCAAACCGCCCAACAGGGGGAAATTTGGGAAAGACGCCAATACTATTGGGAAGATATTGTGGAAGGAAAGTGGGGAACTACCTCAACGGAGTATGAAATCTGCGAAAAAAACAGCGTGCTTATGATCGTAAGCATCAATTCGAGCGAGGTAATTGGAGTCGAATACTAAATGACTTTCAGCATGATTTCCTCTCGAAAGTAAGTAACAAACGCACGACAGCACCCTCGCTCTTCAAAGACGGGATCATGGAAATCAATCTCCACCCGTCGTCCGAATGAAGGGCGCATACCTTATCAATCATGGATGCAAGTTTTTCAGAGACGTCATCGCCTTTAACACGAATTCCATCCGGACTAAGTGAAATGGATTTGTATTCGTACTTCATGGATTCGAGAATATAAGGAATTGAGCGAAAGAGCTAAGAGAAAAATTTCTAGATACGAAACGGGCATACCCGGGGAAATCTCAATTTGCAGGTTAACTCGATACGGGAGGTTTGTATGTTTCCTCTGCGTCGGATTTGCCGTAGTACTTGTTGTAGTACTTGTACCTGAAATAACCGTAACCATAATAGCCTGAATAATAATAACCAGGGGTTTTCTTCTGCGGCAAATCGTTCAAAACAACCCCCAAAAAGTTGGCTCCGGTTTCCTTGATACTGCCAATCAGGCTTTTCACAACCTTTCGGGAAACTTTTCCGTAACGTGTTACGAACAACACTTCTTCTACTTTTCGAGCAATGGCAAGAGAATCAGGAAACAAGCCGATAGGCGGGCTATCGATGATGATAACTTCTGCGTTTTTTTTCAGAGAATCAATCACTACTGAAAAATCATCGTGCTCAAGCATTTCCGTCGCGGCACGGGTTTTGCCTCCTGAAGGAAGCACGAACAAGTTCGGGTGAATCTCAGTCAAGGTCTCGGCAACGCATTGGTCGATTTCTTTCCCCTTCTGCCCCACTTCATTCACAAGAGAAAGCAGACCCCTCTCATTCTCCAATTTGCAGAATTTATGCAAACCTGGTCTACGAAGGTCAAAATCAACCAGAATCGTCTTTCTTCCATGGTTGGCGCAACTGTAGGCCAAATTTGCCGAAATAAGGCTCTTTCCTTCACTCGGAATGGCGGATGTAACCAAAATAAGTTTCGGATAATCCGTAAGCGAATTCATTTGAATCCTGCTGTACATGCTGCGGAAAGACTCGGTAAGACTATCATCTAAATCATTACCCACGATCAAGGGTCGCTCCCTTTCTTCGATTTCGGAAATCTTGGGAATACCCCCAATCAAATCATCTCCAATGAAAACTTCGACGTCCCAGGGTGACTTGACGCGATTATCAATGATTTCCAGGAAAAGTGGGATCAATATGAAGAGCACTGAAAAAATCATGATCCCATGTTCCTTGATCTTTTGTTTGTCCGGAGAGTAAGGCCCTCCGGGTTCATAGGCAAAGGACTCAATGCGGAGTGGTTCGTCCTGCTCGGAGGGCAATGCCTGCTCTATTTTTACCTCGTTAAGTCTGCTATGGATGCCATCGGTGCTTCTTTGAACGACGGCCAATTCCCGCGAATAGTTGTTAAGCATGTCCTCGATTTCGCTCAGTTTCTCCGACTGCTGCTGAACCTTGGCCATTTCATCAGCAAATTCCTTTTCTTGGGCACTCAATTGAATGTGCTTGTCCCTCAAGTCTTCAATTGCGGAGGTGACTTCATCTTTCAGGGCATTCTTCACTTGCTGGACGCTCCTTGCATTTTCAATCATCTTGGGGTGTTTTTCCAAGTATCCCGAGCCGGTTTCCTCATAGTCTCTGCGGGTCCTTTCAAGATCATAGAGCGTCTGCCTGAGGGAAGGGATGTTTCCATACGACTCAATAGCGTCAATCTCAAAAAACTCTTTGATTACCGCAATGTCATCGTTCACGTCCTTGGAGGACACGGACTCGGACTTGGTCCCGATCCTGGTTTTAATCGCCAAGATTTGACGCAGCAAAGAATTGATTCTGATTTGCTCAAGCCTTGATTTGGTAACTTCGGATGAATATTGGCTTTTCCTGCTTCCCGTATCCCTTTTTTCGTCCTCCAAGAAAGGAAGATTATTCCTTTTTTTGAAATCGGACATCTCCAATGCAATCTTTTTTTCCTTTGCCAAACTGTTTGCCAAAAGATCCTCCAGCGTTTTCTTGACGAACTCCACCTTCTCGCTTTTGCTGCTTTTGTGTAATTTGACATATTCCTTTTGCACGAGATCGGCAATGATCATGGCGCCCTTTGCACTTCTCGAGTCCGACGTAATGGTAAAACGAGGTCGGCTTTTGGTGCCACCTTGGCTTATGCTGTAGGAAACCGTCGAAGCCAAATCGACG
>JAYOMW010000046.1:6387-20514 GCA_038121045.1 Opitutia bacterium | reverse complement strand
ACTTATCCAAGGAAGTTTTGGGGTAGGCTTTCTTGGCTTTAGGCCCGTTCTCGGCAACGAGGACGGGCCGTTTTTTTTGTTCGGCCTATTTGTTATCATTGATCATTGGGTCCAATGTGATCGCCCAGCCTATAGGTCCGTATACGTTTTTCAAATAATCCAAAGATCATGTCTTCCAAGTTTTCCTTTTTTGCGTTCTTCGGGTTCACCGCTGTCCATTATTGTTTCGGTCGTACCCGTGGCCGTGCGCTACGCTTATTCAGCCAATCTTTTGGGAGCCAACCAATACAACCTGGAAGGCTTTCCAGCCTCGCCTTTCCACTCCGACGATTGGTAATCTCCCCAGCCTAACCAAATGAAACACGTGAAGAAAACAATTACCTTCAAGATCCTCGCATCCCTTTCGTACCTCCTCCTGACTCACGCTGGATCCGCCCAGCAAGAGCATAAGCTCGTTTGGGCCGATGAATTCAACGGAAACTCCCTCGACTATTCGAAATGGGGAGTCGAAGAGAATGCCTTGGGTGGAGGAAACAACGAATTGCAAGCCTACCTTTGGAACAAGAAGAACCTGCGGGTCGAAGGAGGCAATCTCGTCATTGAAGCCCACAAGGACAACCCCAACATGTCGGGAACGACGCGCCCCTATTCATCCGGCCGGATCAGAAGCAAACTCCGGGGCGATTGGACCTACTGCCGGGTGGACGTCCGGGCCAAACTTCCCATCGGCCAAGGAATGTGGCCTGCCATCTGGATGTTACCCACGGAAGAGAAATACGGAGGATGGGCCTCAAGCGGGGAAATTGACATCATGGAACTGGTCGGACACGAGCCTTCGACTTATCACGGGACCCTGCACTACGGCGGGGGATGGCCGAGAAACAAGCATACGGGCAAAAAATACAAGCTTGCCTCGGGTACCTTTGCCGATGATTTCCATGTCTTCTCCATCCTTTGGGAAAAAGGAAAGATTACTTGGGCAATCGATGGGAAACCTTGGCAAACGCAAAAAAATTGGTTCTCCGAAAAAGCCCCTTTCCCCGCTCCTTTCGACCAGCGCTTTCACCTCGTGCTCAATTTGGCGGTGGGTGGACGGTGGCCCGGCAACCCAAACGCCGAAACCAAGTTTCCCGCCAAAATGCTGGTTGACTATGTCCGGGTTTACCAAGCGAAGAAGTAAAAGCGGTCGGAGCAACCATGAGGATTGGGGCGGTGTAAAGAAGAAGTAACCCAAACTTCCAAATGAGAAACCAACCCATGCCTCAATGAAAGCCCTGCTCTCTGCCGTTTCCCTGACCATCCTCGCCGTTCACCTTTCCGCGGTTCCCTCCGCTTCGTTCAAACAGGGTCCCAGACCCATCGACGCCCCTGCCAATGGCATAGGGCGTTGGGTTCCGGACATTGCCTTCGTAACGGTCGAAGGAAAGAAAGGAAGGCTATCCGACTTCAAGCGAAAAAAAGCCCTCGTCGTTGCCTTCACGGGCGCCTCCTGTCCCTTGAGCAAGAGGTTTGCCCCGACCTTGGCGGCCATCGAGAAGGCCTATGGCCCAAAAGGCGTAGCCTTTGTCTTCGTGGATCCAATTGCCGTCAAGGGGGCCAAAGAAGATTTGCGCGAGATGGCAGGAGAGCAAGGATTCGAAGGACCCGTCATCTTGGACGAGGACGAATCCCTGACACGGGCTTTGGGGGCGCGCACGACTACGGACACCTTTGTTTTGGATTCCGCCCGGACCGTCCTCTACCGGGGACCGGTCGACGATCAGTACGGGATCGGTTATCAACTGGATCAACCAAGAAGACAATATCTCAAGGAAGCGCTGGACGCCCACCTGACCGGCAAGCCGATCCAATCCACCGCCTTTTGGGCTCCGGGATGCGAGTTGGACCTCTCCCCGGCAAAAGATCCAAAACAACAGGTATGGACCTACCATAACCGGATCTCCCGCATTTTGGAAGCCAACTGCGTGGAATGCCATCGCGAAGGCGGAGTCGGACCTTTTGGATTGGAGCACTATGACGAGGCCAAGGAAAATGCCGGCATGATCAGGAAGGTCGTTTCGGAGGGCATCATGCCCCCTTGGTTTGCCTCCGACCCACCCGAAGGACATCCCTCGCCTTGGGCCAATGACCGTTCCCTTTGCTCATCGGACAAAGCAGACCTCCTTGCATGGATCAAAAACGGGAAACCGGAAGGAAACCCGGCGGACGCCCCCCTCCCCCGAATCCGCAAAAGCGAATGGACAATCGGTACGCCCGACGCAATCTTTTCCCTCCCCCGGGAAATCAAGGTCAAGGCAACCGGGCAAATGCCCTACGTCTACCTGCGGGTGAAGACAAATTTCCCCGAAGACCGATGGATACAGGCCACCGAAGTGAGGCCGACCGCACCCGAGGTGGTTCATCACGTTCTTGTTTTCGCTTCCGGGGAGGATGGAATCAAAAGGGAACAAGCCGGAGCTTTGGCCGCCTACGTTCCTGGCAATACCTTCGTTGAATTCCCCCCGGGCGTAGCGAAAAAACTTCCTGCCGGGGCGACTCTCCTTTTCCAGATGCATTATACTCCGACGGGGAAAGCGACTACCGACCGTACGAGAATTGGGTTCCGCTTCGCGAAGGAACCACCTGCGAAAAC
This sequence comes from Opitutia bacterium, assembly GCA_038121045.1. Classification (GTDB taxonomy): domain Bacteria; phylum Verrucomicrobiota; class Verrucomicrobiia; order Opitutales; family Seribacteraceae; genus Seribacter. The sequence goes on along the minus strand of JAYOMW010000046.1, from coordinate 17,882 downwards.
CGTTCGAACCTTGCCCGTCGTCAACCGGCGTATCAACATACCTCCCCACGCCCCCGATCATGTCGAAACCGCATCGAGATCCGTTCCGCCTGGCATCGTCGTGCGGGCCTTCATGCCCCACATGCACCTCAGGGGAAAAGCTTTCAAGTACGAACTGCTTACGCAGGACGGAAAAAGGGAAACACTGCTCGACGTCCCGCGCTACGATTTCAATTGGCAACTGCGCTACGAACTGAAAGAACCTCGACCCTTGCCGGAGGGAAGCCGGATCGAAGTGACGGGGGTTTTCGACAACAGCAAGGACAACCCGGCAAACCCGAACCCCGACCAAAAGGTTCGCTGGGGGGATCAGTCGGATGAGGAAATGCTTATCGGATACGTCGAATGTGAATTCGAAAATTCCAACCCGGCTATTGATCAGCCAGTCGGGAGGCGTGATCTTTTCACTCAATTGGACAAAAACGAGGATGGTTTTCTAACCAAAGACGAATTCACTAGGCCCGCCCTTTTCCCTTTGTTCGATTCCGACAAGGACGGACGAGTAACCAGGAAAGAGGGAGTGGAGGGCCTGACCAAGCTGAGGAAAAGGCAAAGCAAGGACCGCAACGCCTTGCGGGGCTTGCTTGACTTGTTCCGCTAGAAACGGTCGTCCAATTCGAGCAAACGCTCGACGATCCTCAACATAGCCAAGGGCGGGATCGATTCACCGATGACCTCGCGAACCAGCTTTTTCGAAAAGGTTTCTTTCTCCTTCATCCTGCCGTATTTGATACCCTCAAACGAATAGGACTTTTCCCATTTCGGGTTTTGCAGGGTGGAAAGAAGCAGGATTTCACGAAGAGAAAGCACGCGGTTTTGTTCAGGATGACCTTTGAGATCGCTCGAAATCACCCCGCTGTTCATGGTAAGGGTTCCGCCCGGTCGGTCCCAGCGCATTCGCCGGTAAGACGAACGAAAACCTCGAACCAGCCTGGTTTCCTTCCCCTTTGAAACCTGAGGGCGCGGGAGGGGGGAACCACAAGAGCAGGAAGTGAGCGTCCGATCCTGGTTCAATTTTCCGCAGTCGGGACATTGGTCGTTTTCGAAAGCCGTCTGTCCTTCCGGGGTGTGCTTCATCCAAAAGTACTGTTTCTCATTCCAATGAGGAATGCAGTGATAAGGATCCTCCGGATCAACCAACCTGTCATGCGCATCCAAGCTTGGAAGGCCCCCGATTGCCTGACGCAAACTGACAAAAGAGGGCTTGCCTGCCGAACCATGGGTAGGACGTGGATGAAAGAAGCTCAATTCTTTCGAATACACCGAATGGACGGGGCCGTGTTCTTGGACGAGGGAAGGAACCCGGCAACCGATGGTGATCAACCGCGAACGGTGGTGGGGCACTCCGTAGGCACGGAAGTCCAGAACGTTCGCCCGGATCGAATAGCCAAGCGGATGAAGACGTCGGGCCAGGCAGTGGAGTATGTTTTCCGGTTCGTTCTTCTCGTTTCGGATAACCGTATTTTCCATTCTCCGTACGTTTTCGAGAATGAACCAGTCCGGTTGCAGTTTTTCCAAAACGTTTATTCCCGGAAGAATCAAACGGTTGCGCTCGTCCTCCTGCGGACGATTCCCCTGCCTGATTGCTGCCGAGATTCGCCCCGCCCCATTGGAGGACATGCCTTGGCAGGGTGGTGACAAGGTCAAAAGCCAAGGCCTTTTCCCTTCCAACTTCGATTTGAAATACCGTACGTAAGACTGCTCCAGTTTCCAAATATCTCCCTGGAAAACCTTGGTGTCCGGAAAATTATTCCTGATCAGGGCCGCCCGGGACGGAACCAGTTCGCAGGCCGCGAGAACCGGAACTTTGGCTCCCCACTCGATCCCCGCATCCCCCACTCCGCCTCCGGAGAAAAGGGAACCCGAAACGAAAGAGATTTCGTCATCCGGTTTTCGAGTCTTCAACGAAAACCTCTTCTTTTCCTGTGTCGAACCATCCTGAACATTCGGTACCCAACCAGATCGAAACCGTCAAGGTTCCTTCACATTCTGAAAAATTGAATATCTTTAGCGTGGACGTTCCGACCCGATCTCGCATTTGATTGTCATTCAAACATGAAAATCCTTACCATCCTCGCCCTCTTCTTCGCTTTGCTCGGCAAAGCCTTTGCTCACGACCCCGCCACCGACATGGCTACGGCGGCCCAACGCTTCATCCTGTCGCTGGACGACAAAGCCAAGAAGGAAGCGGTCTTCTCTTGGAAGGACAAGGAACGGGAAAGATGGCACTTCGTGCCGGGCAACTTCATCAAGCCAAACGGCAAGCGCCTGGGTCTGACCTTGGGCAAAATGAAACCCGCTCAGCGGACTCTCGCCCATGCCCTGCTCGCCTCCGCCCTGAGTCATCGTGGACACTTGGAGGCATCCACCATCATGATCCTCGAGCAAATCCTCTTCGAAATGGAAGGACGCGACATCCGCGACCCCTACCTCTATCACGTTTGTATTTTTGGAAAACCCGATGCCTCCGGCACTTGGGGATGGCGCTTCGAGGGACATCACCTCTCGCTTAACTTCACGCTTGTGAACGGCCGTATCTTTTCGGTGACTCCGAGTTTTTGGGGTTCCAATCCGGCGGAAGTCAAGGAAGGTCCCTACAAGGGATTGAAAGTCCTCGCCGACGAAGAGGACAAGGCCCGCAAATTCTTGCGTTCCCTTTCCCCTCCGCAAAGAAACATGGCCATCCTGTCCGACAAGGCTCCAAGAGACATTCTCACGGGACAAGATAGCGTGATCGACAGAAAAACCTTCTTCCCTCCGAAGGGATTGCCCATCACCAAGATGAATTCACGCCAAAAAGGCTGGCTCGCAGAAATCGTGGAAGCCTACGCGGCCAAGCACCGCCCTGAGGTCATCGAGCAGGTCTCGGCCCGCAACCCCCTCCTCGATCCCGAGCAGACCTATTTTGTTTGGATGGGCTCCCAACGGGCGGGCGAAGGCCACTACTACAGGATTCAAACCCCGAAGTTTCTCTTCGAATACGATTCCACACAAAACGACGCCAATCACGTCCATGCGGTCTGGCGGGACTTCGACGGGGATTTCGGTCGCGACCTGCTGGGCGAACATTTGGCCAAGGATCATGCCCCCGGCAAGGGCTGGGTCAGTATGTTCGACGGCAAGACTCTCAAGGGATGGAAGGCGAACGAGAACGACGTATCCTTCACGGTAAAAAACGGATGCATCGTGGCCAACGCGCCCGGTCGGTGCCACCTCTTCTACGAGACTCCAAAGCCCTTCAAGAATTTCGAGTTCAAGGCCCAGGTCATGACCTTGCCTCATTCCAACGCCGGAATCTATTTTCATACCCGCTTTCAAGACGAGGGATGGCCCAAGGCGGGTTTCGAGTGCCAAATCAACAACACTTATCACGACCCCAAGAAAACAGCCAGCGTCTACGGGGTAAAAGACACCTTGGAGGCCCCCGCCGGGGACGACGAATGGTTCGATATTTATATCAAGGTGGAAGGCAAGAAGGTCGTGACCAAAGTAAATGGAAAGACCATTGTCGAATGGACCCAACCGGACGACTGGAAGGCAGGAACTTCCTTTGAAAGAAAACTGGGCGAAGGCACCTTCGCCCTTCAAGGACACGATCCGGGAAGCACGGTTTTGTTCCGTAATCTATTCGTCAAAAGGCTTCCCTGACCCAAAGGAGAACCAACATGAAACACCTTGCTCTTTTTCTTCTTTTTCCGATCCTCCTTTCGGGTGCCGAGACCTGGCCACAATGGCGCGGACCGGATGCGAACGGGCATGCCGGCAAAGCTGGATACCCCTCGGTATGGAACAAGACCAAAAACGTTGCCTGGAAGTCGGTTCTGCCGGGACGAGGTCATTCCTCGCCGGTTCATGACAAGGGCATGATTTGGATAACGACGGCCCTTGAGACCCCGGCATCGGAAGCCGAGAAAAAGGAAAGGCTCAAGGACAACAAGGGTTTGCCCACGGTCGTCGTTCTTTCCAAGGTGAGCCTGCGGGCCCTGCAAATCGATTCAAAATCGGGCAAAGTCCTGCAAAACGTCGAAATTTTCGAAAAGAAAAAACCCCAATGGGTTCACAAGCTCAACAGTTACGCTTCCCCCACCCCGGTCATCGATGACGGAAAGGTTTACTTCCACTTCGGAGCCTATGGGAATGCATGCATCGATGCAAAGACGGGTAAAATTCTCTGGAAAAACGACGAGGAGTCCCTCTGGGTCATGCACGAAAACGGCCCCGGCAGCTCGCCCCTGATTTGGGATGACCTGATGATCTTCCACTTGGATGGGAGCGACAAACAAAACATCGTCGCCCTTTACAAGGACAGTGGAAAAATCGCATGGAAGACCAAGCGCTCCGGCGAACTCAGGGAAAACCCTCAGCTTCAAAAATCCTATTCCACGCCCATCGTCGAAACCTTCAACGGAAAACCCATTCTCATTTCATGCGGCGCTGATTGGTTCTATGGATACGATCCAAGAACTGGAGAGGAATTATGGAAGGTCAAGTACGGTCACCTCGGCTTTTCCAACGTCGCCCGTCCGGTCACCGGTCACGGAATGATTTACCTTTCCACCTGCTTCATGAAGGCTGAAATTCTCGCCTTTCGCTATGAAGGCCTGAAAACACCCGAACTCGCCTGGAGGCTCGACAGGGGACCGAAAATGCCTTCCCCCATTCTCGTGGGCAACGAACTCTACGTGGTCAACGACGGAGGCATTCTCACCTGCGTCGATGCCCTTACCGGAGACCTCCATTGGCGAGAGCGACTGGATGGCGAATTCAGTTCATCCCCGACCTACGCCGGAGGACTCCTCTACTTTTCAGACCAATCCGGAGTAACCACGGTCATCAAACCGTCCAAGACCTTCAACGTAGTCAGCAAAAACGAGCTCGATGGAACCGCCCACATGGCTAGTTTCGCCCCCCTCGGAAAATCCTTCCTCGTGCGCACGAACGAAGCTCTCTACCGGATCGGATCCCTTTAAAGGGAGGAAAACAACGGTTTTTTCATCCCGAAGGCTCTCGAAGAAAACCACAAAAACAGCAATCTTTTCTTTGACCTAAGTCCCGCTTTGACACTACATTCCGATCGTAGTGCTCAGCTTATTTGGAAAGCCTTCGGGTAAATTTTGCGACGGCCTGTCCCGCAGGTCCTTTCTTACCATTGGCTCTCTCGGCATAGCGGGAGCGACCTTGCCCCGGCTTTTGCAAGCCGAAGATCGCGCCGGAACCGGTCGCTCTCACAAGGCGATCATCAACGTTTTGCTCCCCGGCGGTCCTCCCCATCAGGACATGTTCGATCTCAAGCCCGAAGCGCCCTCGGACGTCAGGGGAGAATTCAAACCCATTTCGACAAACGTGCCCGGTATTCAAATTTGCGAAGAGTTTCCGAGGATGGCCCGGATGATGGACAAATTCACCATCATCCGCTCGATGATCGACTCCCAAGGCGCACACGACCTTTACCAGTGCGTAACCGGACATTCTCGCAATACCCGGGGCTTTGCCGGGGGCATTCCTTCCACCGGCGCGTGGGTATCAAGCGTAAAGGGACAATCAGACACCGGCGTTCCGGCTCACCTTTCCTTGATGTACCCGACCGGTCATGCCCAATGGGGAGATCCCGGCGAAGGGGGATTTTTGGGCAAAGCACATGCCCCTTTTCGATTGGTGGCAGGCAAAGGCCAACAATCCTCGACCGAAAGCGCCTCCAACATGGTACTCAACGACCTCTCCCTCGAACGATTGAAAGACCGTCATACCTTGAGAAAGTCATTCGACCTCTTCAGGGAAAAGGTTGAAAGAACGGCATCCCTCGGAGGCTACGGCGAGTTCGAAGAAAAAGCCTTGGGCATTCTCTCCTCTTCCGCTTTGTCCGATGCACTCGATTTGTCTCAGGAGGATCCGAAGTGCATTGAAAGGTACGGTAAACCGGATCCCGAATGGCGGGCCGACGGTGCCCCCAAGATGACGACTAATTTTCTTCTCGCCCGCCGGCTTGTCGAGGCGGGAGCCCGTTACGTTTCCTTGAACTTCAGTCGATGGGACTGGCATAGCGGAAACTTCAAGCGGGGACGCGAAGACATGCCCTTGCTTGACCATGCCCTATCCTCGCTCGTCGAGGACTTGCATGAGCGCGGGCTCGACCGGGACGTCAGCGTAGTCTGCTGGGGTGAATTCGGAAGAACCCCCAAGATCAATGCCAAGGGAGGAAGAGATCATTGGCCCAAAGCGAACTTTTGCCTCTTGGCCGGCGGAGGCATGCGCAACGGTCAAGTGATTGGTTCGACCGACAAGCAGGCGGCCGAACCGGACGATCGTCCCATCCGCTTCAAGGAAGTCTTTTCCACCCTCTTTCATCAGATGGGAATCTCTCCGACTCACGACCGGGCCTTTGACCTGCAAGGCCGACCCCACTACCCGGTTGACCCTCAGGCCAAGCCCATTGCGGAGCTTATTTAGAAGTTTTTCTCAGGCCTGAGAAAACGTTTCCCTTCGGCTTGGAGGGCAAGGTGGACTTCCACTTCCTGATTTTGGAAAGCAGATCCTTCGCGACATCAGGTTTCTCGTCCTTGAGATCTTTCTTTTCGAGAGGATCTTTTTCCAGGTCAAAAAGCTCGAAATGCGAAAGATCATTATTGGCCACTAATTTCCATTGCATGCTTGCCACGGCATAGGATACCCAATGATCGGGCTTGTCCTCGCGGGGAGGCCAAGCCGCTCCCATTTTCCAATAAAGGGGCTTGGTCCGTTTCGAATTCCCGTTTCCCTTGAGTGCAGCGACTTGGCTTATTCCATCGGGCTTGTAAGAACGGGGCAATTGAACTCCCGCAAGCTCGCAAAAGGTAGGCAAGAGATCGACTGCCGAAAGAATGGACGTCTTGTCGACTTTTCCAGCAGGCACTTTTCCGGGCCACCGCACGATGAAAGGGACTCCGATTCCCCCTTCCAAGAGGGCTCCCTTGTAAGCCCTGCGACCCCCAGTAATACCTTTGGCTGCACCGATCCCGTATCCCAAACCGGTTGCGGAATCATAACCGAGGGTCAGGGGGGCGTCGGGGGCTCCGCGGGCAGGCCCATTGTCCGAACTGAATAGCACGAGGGTATCCTTAGTTAGATTCAAGCGGTCCAAGGCATCGAGCAATTGACCGATCCTCAAGTCGGCATGATAGAGGGTAGCCGCATAGATTGCATCCTTCTCCCCGAGCTTGGCAAAACGTTTCTGTAATTTGGGATCGACGTGAAAAGGCGTGTGCGGTTCGTGAATCCAAAGGTTTATGAAAAAAGGCTTACCCTTGGCATGGCTTTTCTCGATGAAGGGAATGGCGCTCTTGACGTCGTCATGGACGTACATCTGAGGCCCGGAACAGTTGAAGGCTCCATAATCGTCAAACCCGTATTCGGTCAGGAAAGGGGCATCGGGGATCATGTCGTTGGCGAGATGCCATTTGCCATAATGGGCGGTGGCATACCCGGCCTTTTTAAGAAAACGAGGCAACATGGGGGCCTTTGGGTCAAGCCAATCGGGCATGTTTCTTTTCTGGTTGCTCGGAACCCAGGCGAAGTGGCCATCGACGTTATAACGGGCCGGAAAATGGCCGGTCATGACGGCTGTACGGCTTGGGGAACAAACCCCGCTGGCTACCGTGAAGCGATGGAAGTCAGTTCCCTCCTTGGCCAACCGGTCGATATTGGGCGTCTCGAGGTAAGGATGTCCATGACAGCCCAAGTCTCCCCAACCCCAGTCATCCGCAAAGATGAAAACGATATTGGGGCGATTCTTGGCAAAAATCGACAGGCAGGATAAAAATGTGAATACAAAGAAAATGCATTTCATATAGTTTCACAGGATCAAGTTTTTACCTCCGTTGGTAAAGTCCAATTCATGATTTTCATCTTTTAATGCATAGAGGACACGAATGGATCTTTTGGTGGAACGAACACCAAACCTTCCGCTCCCATCCAATGAAATCAAACCAAATTCGTGATTACGCTTAGCTCCTTCATTCATAAGTTCAGTAAGAATTCTTCTCAGTGAAATATTGTCTCGAAGACGTGCCACAACTTGTGCGGCTACGGCTTGGTTGATGATGTGTTCACCCTTGCCGGTACAGGAAACGCCACCTGCGGCATCAGCAAATGTCCCCGCTACACTTGCGCTGTCACTGACTCTACCTGGGATTTCGTGCCCCACTCCTCCGGTGGATGTCCCAGCTGCAATGGTACCTTTTTCATCCAAAGCAACGGCTCCGACCGTTCCGAACTTATCGCGCGAGCGCAATGCCTTGCGGTACTCGATGAAACGGGACATGGTTATCGGATCATGAAAAACAAAGCCTTTTCGCCGGGCGTATTCCGTTGCCTCGTTTCCCGAGAGTATATGATGAATCTCATCTCGGAGGCAATTTGCTACCTCAATCGGATACTCAACGTCATGGATGTTAATCACACCCGAAAAAATAGAGTCAGTTGAATCCATAAGAGCTGCCGACATCCTTACGCGCCCGTCTCGCTGTAGCTTTGAACCGGTACCAGCATTAAAAATCGGATCGCCCTCCAATAATTTTATAGCATGAATTACTCCCGCCCTCGCACCAAATTCGCATAGCGTTTCATAGGCTGGCCCAATAGCTTCAAGAAGACCGCTGCGATACTGTTCTTTGGTGGCTACCTTTCCTTCCAGGCGCCCGGCTCCACCGTGTATGATTAATTTACACTTCCCATTTTCCACACATTCAGTTCAACAAAATTTCTGCCATTTGGTCGAGCTTAAGATCAGCACCATTGAAAACAGGCGCCTCGGTGAAAGTATTCAGTTCACGTACATGAAGAGGTGAGCTTGAGCAGACGCCGGAAATTGCATCCGGCGAAAGATTAAACTTTGTTTTAAGAATGTGAAGTCCTCCTACGGCACCAAGAGCATCAGCTGCGCAAAAGATAAGCTTGTGCACTCGGTTTACTACTTCGGGAGATTCCAAAAGCATTGCAGTTTCTCTTTGATTTATTCCATCGGCAAATTCGACGACGAGAAAGTTTTTCTGATTGCTTCCAAGTTTTCCATCCAACGTATGGAAAATATCCATTAGATCCTCCTGAGAAACCATATAGGAAGACGGATGCCCCATGTAGGTAAAATCAGCAAAATCCTTGGCACCGGAATCATTCATATGAAGAATGTCCTGCAAGCTGGCGGTTCCTGTCATTTTGCATCCATTCACGGTGTACCCCATTTGATGCAAAGATCGACAGCAAGCGGCGGCGGCTAAACTTTTTCCGGAATTCATTGCAGTTCCCACGACCAAGATAAGTTTGGCTTTTCCTTTGCGAAAGCCAGCAGCGGGCTTTTTGATTTTAGGGAAGTTTCTCGTGTTTATGGCATTGCCATTTTTATCCTGCAAAAATCCCTGAATCCGTACTCTTGTGGGATCCTTGAGCATAGCGTTTTTTGTTTGAACTTGCCCTATCATTCCGGAACGGGCAAGCAAATCGACTTCTCTTGAAAATTCTCCGGGGACGATACCCTCGTAGTGATCGGGAGCGTACCGATTTCCAAAGACGAAAAGGGCTTTTGTACCATTATGAATGGTGTGTATCCTGCCAGAAACGTTTTCCAATGAGGAATGATGACCTATGCGACGGACTTTTCCAAAGACGACGTCTCCTGGTTGAGGACGTTTTTCGAGCGGACCATAACCTAGAATCGAGGACTTTGGCAAACATAGAGCTGAACTAGGAACAATAACGCCTGGCGGGATCTTATTCATGAGGTGTGGGGGTAAATGAAATCTCTCAACTCGAAGAGTTAAGAAAATATTAATCACACTCTACTATCCATTAAAAGGAGACTGTAAAGCCAATTTCAACAGCTCTTTTCGGTGATCTGCATCTATTTTTTGATCAGAAGAAAAGTGGGGGAAGATCTTTAGTCGATGACTTGAATCGGAAATTCCTTGGAAGGAACATGCTGTTCTTCCATCAGCTTTTTGAGCCTCTTCACGACGTCCGGATTTTTCGATGCTAAATCGTTGCTCTCGGATGGATCCTCATACAAGTCGTAAAGTTCGATCTTCAAGGGATCGTGGTTCTTTCCCTTGCGGAGCATTTTTTGGCGGATCGCTTTCCACTTGCCCGCCCAAACCGCTTGCTGTCCCCCATATCCGGAAAACTCCCTGTACAACGGGGAACGGACAAGGTCGCATTTCCCCAACAAGTGTTTAGCTTGCTCGAAGCCATCGTGTGGGACGGGCAATGGTTTTTTCGCCTCGATCAAAGTATGAAGCGTAACCAGCCAGTCCTCGAAACCCGTCATCCTGTCCGTAACCGAACCCGCTTTGATTTTGCCCGGCCACTTTACGATCAAGGGCACCCTTATGCCTCCCTCGTAAAGCGATCCCTTGAGTCCGCGCAAATTGCCGACGCTCTCGAAGAAATCGTAATCCACTTCGAGTTTAAGGTGTGTCGTACCGTTGTCAGAGGTGAAAATTACGATGGTGTCCTTGGTCAGGCCCAGTTCCTTCACCAAATCGAGCACCCGGCCAACGTAGGTATCCATCCTCGTGATCATGGCGGCGTAGGCGGCTCGGGGCGTAAAATGCGGTGTGTAACCGTAACCCTGATGACGGCTGAAAGGAGGGTCGTTCCATTTTTGAGCCAAGTAGGGCTTGAGGTCCTCATCGGGAACATGCAAAGCGACGTGAGGAATCAAAGTTGGATAATAGAGGAAGAAGGGTTTGTCCTTGTTTTTGCGGACGAACTTGAGGGCCTCCTCGTTGATGCGGTCGGAAGCGTATTCCTTTCCCTTGAACACGTCGTAGCTTCGGGGGTCGTTCGGATCGGATCCCTTGGGTAGGGAGGCGTGGCCCGGAACAGGTGGTTCGTTGTCCAAAGGAACGCGCTTTTCATCACTCCAAAGGTAATTCGGGTAGTAACTATGAGCATGGCGCTGGCAATTATAACCGAAGAATCGATCAAAGCCCTGTTTCAGAGGATCCCCTTCCGAACCGGGACTGCCCAACCCCCATTTGCCAAATGCCCCCGTAGCATATCCCTCGCCTTTGAACATTTCGGCCATCGTGAACTCGCTTTTGGGGATTGGCCTTTGGCCTTCGGGTTTCACTTCTCCGTTGTTGCGTATGAAAGCATGCCCCGGATGCTTGCCCGTCATAAGGACGCAACGCGAGGGGGCGCACACCGCATTGCCCGAGTAGTTGCGGGTAAACCGCATACCCTCGCGAGCCAATTCGTCGAGACGGGGCGTCTTGATCTTTTTCTGTCCGTAGCTCCCAAGCTCGGCATACCCCAAGTCATCGGCCAAGATCAGGATGACGTTCGGCTTACGGGCAAAGGAGATTGCGGCGAAAATCAGAGAGGAAAACAGACAGAGAATGAATTTCATCTGATCATTCCTTGAGCAAGAAATCAAAAAGAACAACAGGAAATAACTTTACCAAGAAAATTTAACGGCTAAGTTG
>JAYOMW010000046.1:0-6287 GCA_038121045.1 Opitutia bacterium | reverse complement strand
TGGCCGGAGGACGAATCCATTCTCGACGATGCGGATGCCATCGTGATCTACGCGGACGGAACCAGCGTGATCGGGAAGGGTTGGGAAAAGATGGACCAGTTGGTCAGAAAGAACAAGGTCGGGGTGGTTTTCATGCATTACGCCGTCCATCCCAGCGTCGACAAGGGCGAACAGTATTACCTTCCGTGGATCGGAGGATTCTTCAAGAACGGGGTTTCCGTAAACCCTTTCTGGCGGGCCAAGATCAAGCCCATGAAAGGACACGAAACCGCCCGGGGAGTCGGTCCGATCGATGCGGTTGACGAGTTCTACTTCAATATCGAATACCACCCAGAAGCGCTCCCACTTGGAACCGCTACTCCAACCGAGAAGAATCTTCATCACATTAACAACCTATGGACCCAAAAAGGCTTTCTCGCCAAAGGAAAAAAACAATCGCTGCTTTGGGGAATCGTCCGACCCGACGGAGGAAGAGGAGCCGGTTTTACGGGCGGTCACCATCACCGCAACTGGGCAATCGACGGCTATCGAACCCTTGTCATGAACACCATTGCCTGGGCAGCCGGCGTCCAAGTTCCACCGGGAGGCGTCCCGACCTACAAGGTCACCGAAGACGAATTGAACGAACAACTCGATGACTACGGGGCTAGAACCAATCGGGTAAAGTTGCCAACCGAGGCGGACGTCACCTTCACTCCCGGACCTTGGATGACGCCCGAGGAACACGCCGCTTCGCGCCGCAAACCCAAAAAGAAGAAATAGCCTTCGCATCAGCCCCCTTCCTCGTGAAAAACCTCCTTTGACTTCTTGCCTCTTGCCATAAGCCACATCCTCATTCCCAGCTTCGATTATTAAACTCAATCCAACCGAACCCACTACTGACATGCATCGTTTATTCACCCTTGCCCTCGTCCTTCTCGCTTCTTCATTCCTCAATGCCAAGCACCACAAATCGGGTGAACTCAAGTCGATCTTCGACGGCAAGACGCTCAACGGATGGACGCAGAAGAACGGAACCGCGACTTACGTCGTTAAAGACGGAACCATTTTGGGAACCACCAATGAGGGAAGCCCGAATTCCTTTCTTTGTTCGAACAAGCTTTATGGAAACTTCGAGCTTCAATTCGAAGTCAAACTGATTAACGACGAGTTAAATTCCGGAGTCCAAATCCGGTCTCAGACAAAACCCCTCAACGACAATGAAAAGAATAGAGGGGACAAGTTCGGTCGAGTCAACGGTCCGCAAGTCGAGATCGAAGCCACCAAAGGAAACGGAGCCGAATCCGGCTATATCTACGGCGAAGCCTGTGGCGGATGGATGACTCCCAAAGACAAGCTCAAGCCTCACAAGCATTTTAAGAACGGGGAATGGAACAAGTACCGCGTTCTCGCCGAAGGCGCCCGCATCCAAACTTGGGTCAACGGCAAACAAGTATCCGACCTCGTGGACGAGGAAAAGCTCAAGACCCATCCCAAGGGGTTCATAGGCCTTCAAGTTCATGGAATCAAGAAAGGAACGGGGCCGTACAGCGTTGCCTGGCGCAACGTCAAGGTTCGCGAAATTCATTCCAAGTAAATCGCGCAGTCCCTCAAGTTCATGAAAGCCCTGGCCCTTTTGATTCTTTCTTCGGTGATCGCCTCCCTTTCGATTGCCAAGCACGAAAAAAGCAACGATGGATTCGTATCCCTTTACAACGGCAAGGACTTGAGCGGATGGAAAACCACCGGCAACTGGATTCCCCAAAAGGACGGTTCCCTGCTCATCCAGCCCAGGCCCGGAGAAAAGGGATGGCAGCGCTACGACGACTACCTGACCTCAGAAAAAAAATACAAGGACTTTGTCCTTGAGGTCGAATACAAGTATCCCAAAGGGGGGAACAGTGGGGTATATTTTCGCATCCGCGACCCAAAGGATCCCGTGAAGACTGGGATCGAGTGTCAGGTTTTGGACTCTTACGGCAAGCCCGACGACAAAATGGGACACCATGATCATGGCGGCATAATCCGCACGGTCGGACCGACCAAGAACATGTCGAAAAAGCCCGGAGAATGGAACAAGATGATCGTAACCTGCAAGGGCCACCATCTCCAAGTGAACCTCAACGGCGAGAAGATTATCGACCACCAACTCAACAAGATAGGCGATGGAAAAAACTCAGGGGTCAGCGACCGGCCCTTGGAGGGTTACGTTTCCCTGCAGGATCACGGGGAGCCCAACAACCTATATTTTCGGAATATCCGAATCAAGGAATTGTAAGAGCTAATCCTTCCATGAACTCGTTCCTGAAGCTAACCAAGGCTCAGGAAGCAGGAAGTCTCCAGTACGTAAAAAGAGGATATCTCCCAATCCAAATCGTTTCTTTCGAGGCGTAGGGAGACACCGACCTCAACCTTTACATCAAGAACTCATCCAGTCAACGTTCGGACGCAGCCCCTGTTCTCTCACGAGGCTCCCGGTCGAGAGGGAATTCTACTTATTTCTTCGCTTTTCGGATCTCGGCTATCTTGACCGGCTTGCCTCCGCGTTTGGCCGACAAGTCGGCGGCAAAGATCAGTTCGTGAGTCTTGATGGCCTCGTCCAAGCTCGTCTTGGGCATGGGCTGACCCTTTTTGAGGGAATCGAAAAATGCCTCGAATTGAGCTTGGTAGGGATGATCGGCCACGTCGCCCGAATCAGCCAGCTTCATGGAGAGCTCGCTCCATTGCGTCTTGTCTAGTTCGAGGGAGTTCGAGTGAAGCTTGTTATCGAGCAAAGTCCCCTCGCTGCCTACCAAATGCGTATGGAAGTAGTAGGGCTGGAAACAATCCAAAACCGAAGCCGTTTTGCCCACCCGGCCATCTCGAAACTTCAGAATAGTCACGCAGGTCGTGGGGTATTCGTATTTCTTGAAGTACTTGTGCTTGGACTGGGTCGCATAGCTCGTGACCTCGGTCACTTCACCCCCCATCATCCCGATCAGCATGTCAAGAGCGTGACAACCGGCCGAGAGCAAACTGCTTCCCCCCATGCTTTTCTTAACGTTCCAACGATACTGACCATACCAGGGACCGACCCCATGGTAATAGTCGATCTCGCCATAATGGAGATCGCCAAGCAAACCCTTGTCCAAAATCGCCTGAGTAACGAGAAACTGGTTGCAGTAGCGCAATTCAAAACACACGCAAGTGCCGACTTTTGCTTTCTTCACCGCCTTTTGCATGGCGTATACCTCGCGGGGATTGAGAGCGAGCGGTTTCTCGATGATCAAGTGCTTGCCCGCCTCCGCTGCTTGGATGACCTGCGGGGCGTGCTTATTGGGGTAACCCGTTACGTCGATGACGTCGATGGAATCGTCGGCCAACATTTCTTCGAGTTTACGGTAGGACTTGATTGGGCTTCCGTGACGGGCCGAAATTTCCTCCTCGTCGAGCTTGCGGGAAGAGCAAACAGCTGCGACCTCACCCGTTCCCGTTGCATTAATGGCGTCCGCATGGGCGGTGGCGGCCCATCCGTATCCTAAAATTCCGACTTTGTACTTTTTCATAAGGTAGGTAAATTGCGGGTTATTTCGCTCCAAGGCAAGCCGGTAGAGAGCCTCAAGGTGGATTTGAGAGAAAACCTAAAATTCGACGTTGCCCATTGCAGGCAACTCTCATCTTGCCTTTTTGTTCAGAAAGAGCAGATGCTTGGAACCGATAATTGAAGAAACAAAAGACAGAAAAGGGTTTGGATCAGGACGACGAAGAACCATCGGCTGATGAGTTTGCCATTTTGTCTCCCAAGACGGAATGGATCTCCCTGTCCTTATGCTCCTGCCTGTTCCTGATCACTCCCCTTTATTATCTTAGTCTTCCCGCAAAAGGAAATTGGAAAGAACAAACTCCACCCCTGCTCGAATCCATCGCCCGCAAGATCTTTTCCTATCCACTGCAGAACATGGAGGGCTTCATCCCCGTCCGTACGGTCAATGCCGAATACAAACTGGTTGTATTTCTTTCCCTTGCATCCCTCGTGACAGGAATCGTTTTTTGCGCCCTTCACTTAAAAAAACATGTTCTTCGCATTCCAAGACCTCTGCTTCTTTTCGGTGGATTGTTTCTGGCAAGCGTATTTTTGTCTTCGGTTTTTGCCCATAATTTTCAGCGCGCATGGGTCTCTTCCCTCCTTTGGCATATCGTTCCCGTTCTACTCGCTCTTTCCTTGGCTCAGGTGCATTGGACAAGAAAAAAAACCGCATTTTGCCTGGGTAGCCTTCTGACCGGCGGAATCGTTTCGTGTCTCGTCGTCATGGATCAACATTATCAATGGACGGAGTGGAGCCACGGACTCCCCAGAACGGGACTCGGCGGTTTGATTTACAACAAGAATTTCGCCGCTGAATACCACGCTCCGCTGCTTCCTCTCGCACTCGGCCTTATCTTTTACGTTCGCTCCAACGGTTTCAGAGTAGCCCTAGGTCTTTGCCTTGTTCTCGTTTTTTTACCCGCACTGACGCTCTCACTCGCCCGAGGGGCCTGGGTTGGCTTGATGGGAGGTTGTGCAATTACTCTAACCTCCCTTTGGGGCGCCTGGTTTGCTTGGCGAAAAAAAAATCCGGAAAACCGAATCCAGCCCAAATCATTGATTCCCCTCGGAGCGTTGCTTGCCCTTGGCCTTTCTTTGCCTCTCTACATCATATCGTCCAATTATTGGAATAAGGATTCTTGGATATTTTCTACTGAAAAAAAAGATGAAAGGATCTCGTCGCCATCGCCTCCAGCAATTTCCAATGCTGCTTCCGAAGAAACCGTCGAACTTAAGAGTATAACTAATGTAAGTGGGGATGGAAATATCCAAAGACGCTTCGTTCTTTGGCAAGACGCCCTCCTTTCCTGCCTTTCCGCAGACCTTCTTCTAGGCAAAGGAACGGATCACTACGAACTTCACTTTCACGAAAGCGCCGAACTTTCCGACAAGACGACCGGGGGAACCCTCGTGCGCTTCGTGCACAATGATTTCATCCAAACCCTGTACGAAAACGGATTGCTCGGACTGATTGGGTTCGGAGGAATTTGGGGATGGACTCTTTGGCGTGGATTGCTGTCCTGCCTGACGCGGGCCAAAGAGTCAGACATTTCCGGCCTAGGAATTAGAATCGGCCTGGTTTGCTCGTCTCTGGTTTTTCTTGCGGAAGCCTTTTTCGAATTCCCCACCCGATCCCCTTGCGCCCTTATGGTCGGTTGGACGTGCTTCGGTCTTCTTTTGGGGCTTTTGCTCAGGGAAAACAAGCCCGCCACAAAGAACACTTTCCGCCCGGGACCGAGGCTCAACCTAGTTCTTGGCTCGATTGGAGTCCTGATCATTCCCTATGGATGCCTTTTGGCCAAAGACCTCTTTTGGACCAACGTCTATCACGTACAAGGCAGAGTTGCAGGCGATTACGGAGAAAAGGACAAAAGCCTGAACTTTCACCGCCGAGCCATTTCTTACGCTCCTTGGGAACATCATTCCCGAAAATTTGAATGCTACTACCTGCTTACGCATACAAAACAGATCCCCCAAGCCATGGAGGCAATTGAATCAACCCTCGAGGTTCACCCGGGTTGCCTGGTCGCTCACCAGAACAAAATAGCCGTTTATCTTAACAATGGCCGGCAAGCAGATGCCCACAAAGCTTATTTGCAGATGAAAAAAGCCGCTCCCTACCATGAATTCACCAAAAAAGAGGGGAAACGCTTCCAAAAAAACAAATAATGTCTAAATCAAGGATGAACTTGATCAACCTGAAATAATAACGTTTAATAAAAGATAAACCTTAACTTTTCAGTCATGATCGCCAAACTACCTGTTCACACAAGACTTTCTTTGAGAGTACCTTCCTTGCTGGCTCGAATGTCGGCCATCGCATTGTTCGTCGGCTTCGGGGTTCTTCACTCTAGCGCCGCCAACTCGATCACGATTCAGTCCCCTACGGGTGGTTCGAACGTTACTGCAAGCAACGACAACTTGACCGTATCTGTCACTTATGCTTCGGGCGGAGGAGGATACCAAACTCCAGTTTGGGCTTATCGGATCGGTTCCCATTTTCCCGGATATGGGAGTCCACATGGTGGCACTCAGGTCATTGGGAACACAACCGTCAACGACGTCCTCACCGGAGAACCCTTCGGCATGCGCATGATTAGCGTTGCTCTACTTGACCAAACCGGTGCCCTGCATAATCCACCCGTTACCGCCAACGTCCACGTCGATTACCAGTCCGGCGGCGGCAACTACCAGTCCGGCGGCGGCAACTACCAGTCCGGCGGCGGCAACTACCAGTCCGGCG
>JAYOMW010000045.1:2923-21119 GCA_038121045.1 Opitutia bacterium | reverse complement strand
TGCTTGGTGGCGATTCCAATGGGCCGGTCCAGAGGGACGCCGACACAGGAAAGCAGGGTGGTCAAGAGGTCGCCTTGGTTGCCTTTTACACCGGTAAGGAAGCGACCTGTCTTGAGAGATCCGCCGCCTTTGCCGGCTAGAATGAAGGGCAGGTTTTCGCGACGGTGCTTGTCGCCGTCTTCCAACCCCGAACCCCACATCATGATGCAGTTGTCGAGCAGAGTACCTTCGCCTTCTTTGAGGGCATGCATCTTCTTTACCATGTATGCGTACTGGTCCACGTTGAACTTGTTGATTGCAGCAACCTTGCGAATCTTTTCCTGATCCTTGCCGTAGTGGGTTTGCGAGTGGTGCTGATTGGTGAATCCCAATTCGGGGTAGGAGGCGCCGTTCGGGCGGGAACCGACGTAGGTGCTGACACGCGTGGTATCGGTCTGAAACGCGAGGACGGTCAGGTCGCACATGACCTTCATGTAGTCGCTTCGCTTGTCGCCCTCGGGAATTTTGACTTCGATGGGAGCGGAGTCGGTTGCGTGTCGCTTGGAGGGACGTACACCCGCTTTCTCAAGAGCGGCTTCCTGCTGGCGGGTCTCGATGGCGGCGATCCGCCGTTCCACCGAGCGCACGCTGTCGAGGTATTCGTCGAGCTTTTGCCGGTCGGTACTGGCCAAGGTCTTGCGGAGGTTTTTGGCTCCGCCGAGCACCCGGTCGAGCATTTGGCGGTCGAGGGGGTTGGCTGGGCTGACCTTGCCTTGCTTGCCTTGCTTGCCGAAGAGGCGGTTCAATACGTTGCGCGGATCAATCTCGGCGGGAACGGGTTGAGTGGGGGAACGGTAACTGCAGTGGTTGTAGTAACCCTCGTGCAGGCCTTCCTGGTTTTCTTTCCAGGTTTGTGGCATGGTGGCCAGCTCGAGCGAGGGAAGCGCAGTTTGAGCCCCTACGTAATTGGCCATGATCTGATCGGCCGAGATGGAAATGTTGATTCGCCCTCGCGAGCTGGGATCTGGAAGACGAGCGGTGAGCCAAGTCGACAGTTCCAATGCGTGCGGGGCGCCGTTGAAGGGGGAGGTCGGAACACCCGAAATGCCCTTCATCATGAGACACTGCTCCATGACCGGTTGCAGCGATTTGAGAATGGGCGGGGGTGAGTTAAGAAAGCTCTCCTGGTTTTTCGGCCAAAACTGATCCATGATGACCCCATGAGGCATATACATGAAAGCCAACCGAACGGGGGCTTTTGCCGAGGATGCAGGGGAGGCCAAGGAATCCATGAAGGGCAGGGCGAGGGAAAGGCCCGCTCCTTTCAGCCAGGCTCGGCGGTCAAGAAGGAAGCAATCGTTGACTGGACTCATGGTATGTTTTGGTTACGCGTTATTCTTATGAGGATCCTATCCTTTGATTCTACGGAAAGTAAACAGGTAACTGGTGATTACCTCGGAAATGATGGAGCGGGTTCCGTACCCTTCTTTGGCCACGTTCTCCAGAATACGGTCGATTACGACCTGATCGTAGCCACCCAACGGTCGGCCGAGCGCGTAAGCCATGAAGCGTTCGGTCAAGTTGCGGGCCAAGTCGCTTTCTCGCTTGGCGAGCAGTCTTTTGAGCTCGGCGGGCGAGGAGAAAGCTCGACCGTCAGGCAACTTGCCTGCGGAGTCGATCGCGAGTCCCTCTTCGTTCTTGTCCCTCCACCGTCCGATGGCATCGAAGTTTTCCAAACCGAAGCCGATCGGATCGAGTACTTTGTGACAGTTGCGGCAGGCCGCTTCCGACTGATGCAATTCGGTTCGCTGACGCAAAGTCAACCCCTCGATTTCCTTGTCCTCCTGCTCTTCCAATTCGGGAATGTCGGGCGGTGGGGAAGGAACGCGTTCGCCAAGAATCTGCTCCAATACCCAGACTCCCCTCCGCACCGGACTCGTGCGATTGGGGAACGAGGTGGCGGCCAAGGTCGCGGGCATGCCGAGGATGCCCCCCCGGTTGGGATTGTCCAACTTTACCCTCCGCATTTTCGGACCTGAGATGGGTTCGCTTATTTCATAGATTTTGGCTAGCGGTTCGTTCAGGAAGGTATAGTTACTGTTGACGAACCGTGACACGCTTAGGTTTTCGCGGACTATGCTTTCGAAAAAGAGGCGCGCCTCCTCCTTCATCGCATTCCGCAGAGCGGGTGTCATTTGAGGGAAGGTTTTGGGATCGAAAACCTGTCCGTCCAAGTCGTTCACTCGAAGCCATTGGGCTCCGAATCCATCGAACAAGGCACGCGCCCGCTTGTCCTTGAGCAAGCGCTCAACCTGTTTTTTGAGAGTGCCGGGTTTCTGTAATTCGGCCTTGTCCGCCAAGGCCGCCAGCTCCGCGTCGGGCGGAGCCGACCACAACAGATAGGAGAGACGAGAGGACAACTGATAGTCGTCCAAGGGGAGGATTTTATCTTTTGATTCGGATTCCCCTGCGGGAGTGATGAAGAGAAATTGTGGCGAAACAAGGACTGCTTTAAGCATCAGGCTCAAGGAACCGGTATGGTCGAGATCGTTTTTTCTTCCCAGGTCATAGACGTCGGTCAGGACATCCAATTCGGATTCGGATGCGGGACGTCGATAGGCATCACGGGCAAGCGATCGGGCGACCTTTCGCGCTTCTTTCCGTAAGTCGGCCTCTTTGGGGGGAAGGGATCCGAAGAGACGTTTTTGGACGGCGGTAGGAGCTTGACCCTCCGGGGCGATGATTTTCTTGGTCACCTGGTTGGCAATATCGAGGAACAGTTCGGATTGAAGAGGAGAGATCGAGTTGAGAAAGCCTTCTCCTTCGACCTCCTCGGGAAGAGCGTCAGCGATGGAGCGGTCCACTCCGTACAGGTCGTTCAGAGTGTTGGCATACTCGGTCTTGGTAAGGCGGCGGATGACGAAGGGTCCGGGGTCACGGGGCGCCAGGTATTTGATCTTACCGATCCACTCAATGAATTGACGGCGCTCCTCGTTGCTGGGTTTCTTGGAGGAATCCTCCGGGGGCATGTCGTGAACCTTTACGTTGGCCGCGGCCTTTTCGAAATGAAGGGTGGAGGACTCGCCGTTCGGGTTCTTGAGGGCAGATTGCAGGTTGATGCCCGCTTTGGCCCGGCTTCCATGGCATTTGGCGCAGTAGTTTTCTACGAAGGGCTTGATCTTTTCCTTGAGAACCTTTTGGGCATCGGCCCGACGGGCGTCCTCGTCGATAATTTTGCTTTCTGACTCGGCAAGGCAGAAAGCTCTTGGAAGAAAGGGAGCGAGAACCAAGAGAGCCGGAAGGCAAAACCTGAGCTGCAACTTTTTCACTTGGAAGGATCTTTGGCGTACGCCCAGCCGTGTCCCGTCCCAATGCGGTCGTCGGATGTGGCGAGTTTGGGAATCTTGCCCAGCGGGGCGAGGGTCTTGGCCCAGTCCGCGTGCTTGGCCGAGAGTTGTTTGACGATCCCGGGGTGCTTGGCAGAGAGGTCGCGCTCTTCCTTGGGGTCGGTCTCGAGGTCGAATAATTGCCAATCATCCTTGGCGTACTTTTTATAGAGTCTCCACTTTTTCCAACGGACTGCAATCAAGTGCCTTCTTTCGGCGTCGCCCGGTTCGTTGTTAAGCCAAAAAAGATACTCGTGAGGTTCTTCCTTTTTCTTGCCGTTGACGTACGGAATCAAATCAACCCCGTCGCAATGTTTCGGGATGGGCAGGCCGGCTACCGAGGCAATGGTGGAATAGAAATCGAAGTTGGCGATTTGCTTGTGGTAGTCTTTTCCCTGAGGAATGACGCCGGGCATGGAGAAGACGGTCGGCACGCGCACCCAGCCTTCCTGTTGGGTGCCGCTCCCTTTGCCTCCCCGATAAGGCGCGGAGGATCCTTCCTCGCCAATGTTGGCTCCGTTGTCGCTTGAGAAGATGACAAGCGTGTTCTCGCGCAGGCCGTGTTTGTTCAACGTTTTCAAAAGTTTGCCCACCTGGTCGTCGACCGAGACGATGGCTCCGGCAAGTTTCCTCCGTTTTCCTTTCGCAGTAGTTCGCTCGGTCAGGCTCGGAGGGGCTTCGTCGTTTTTCGAATGCACGGCTTCCGGTGACCAGTAGAGAAAAAAGGGTTTGTCCTTGTGGCGTTCGATGAAGGTGACGACATTGTCCCCGTCGTAGTCGGTCAGCCACTGGGTCTTGCCGTCCTTGTTCTTGCAGAAGTATTTCGATCCCTTTTTCTTGGGCGGTGTTTGAGCGACCTCGGCAAATCCCACTTGGAGGGGACCCTGAACTTTCGAGCCTATGTCCCACTTTCCGATTTGGCCGGTGACGTAACCGTTCTCGCCCATGTACTTGGCCAGGGTAGGTCGGTCTTCGGGAATGGGAAGACCGCGGGACATTCCATACTTGCCAAACCGCTGGCCGTACTGTCCCATCATTAGCGCGCAGCGACTCGGGCAACAAGGCGGGTTGGTAATGTAAGAAGCGGTGAAGCGTACTCCCTGTTCGGCCAATTGATCGATGTGTGGCGTGGGTATATCTTCGCAGTCATAACAACCGAGATCTCCGTAACCCAAGTCGTCAATGTAGATGAGCACGACGTTGGGCTTGTCGGCGGCTGACAGAGAAGCCAAGGGTAAGAAGCAAGCACCTGATATGATCATTGAAGCGAATAGAAATCGCAGACCGTTTTTCATGGCTACAAGTGTGGTAAAATTTTTTGACAAAGATCTTTAAATGCCTCGTAGCCGAGGTTGTCGGCAAGTTGTTGGGTGAGGGTGGTTTTACCTGCCCCGATGATTCCGGCAATTCCGATGAACATGACTACGTCAAACTTATTGGCAGGATGAACTCAGTCAAGCTCGGGAAGCTCGGATCAGGTTCCGCAAAAGGTCTGGAGGACCTTTTCTTCCGGTTTCGGGGGGGATTGATAGGGCGTGAGGTGATCCCCGTCTTCGTATGGGTTTTCGAGAGCCTGCAAGAGTTTGCTAAAGGGCTCGAGGTCTCCCGCCTCACCAGCTTGCAGGGCTTCCTCGACCTTGTGGTTGCGGGGGATGACAGCCGGGTTGACGGATTTTCTAAGGGCGAGGGAGGATTCCAAGTCTTCTTCCATGAGACGCGCTTGCCAACGGGTTTGCCAGGCTTGGAAGTTTTCGGTGGCGTAAAGTTCTTTGTTCGGAAGTTCTTTCTGGCTCAGGTCACGGAAGGTATTGGTGTAGTCGGCACCGTTCTCATGCATCCAATCGAGGAGGTCGGTGACGAGGCTTTCCTCCTCCTTTTTTGCCTTGGTCAGCCCGAGCTTGGAGCCCATCATGGCGAGCCATTTGCCTTTGTAAACCTGCTCGAATCCGTTCAAGGAATCCTCCGCCATGCCAATCGCGTCTTCCCTTTCGTCATGCATCAGAGGCAGGAGGCTCTCGGCCAAGCGGGCGAGGTTCCATTGGGCGATGAAGGGTTGGTTTGCATAGGCGTAACGTCCCTTGCGGTCGATCGAGCTGAAGACCGTGTCGGGGGCGAAGACGTCCATGAAAGCGCAGGGTCCGTAATCGATCGTTTCCCCGGAAAGGGCCATGTTGTCGGTGTTCATGACTCCGTGGATAAAGCCCACCCTCATCCAGTGGGTGATCAGGTCGGCCTGTTGTTCGATGGCCGCCTCGAGCAGAGCAAGGGGTTGGTTTTCCTTGTCCTTGATTTCGGGGAAATGCCGGTCGACGAGGTAGTCGAGGAGGGCCTGAGTGACGGTCTTGTCCTCATGGAGGGATGCGTACTCGAAGGTGCCCACCCGGATGTGTGAGCCAGCGATGCGGGTCAGGATTGCTCCGGTCAATTCGTTTTCCCGGTAGACCTTTTCACCAGTTGTCACGACGGCCAAGCTGCGCGTGGTGGGGATCCCCAGGGCATGCATGGCTTCGCTGACGACGTATTCCCTGAGCATCGGACCCAAGGCGGCTCGGCCGTCCCCGCCTCTCGAGTAGGGGGTTCTTCCCGAGCCTTTGAATTGGAGGTCGAGGCGTTGGCCGGATGGGGTGAGGTGTTCGCCCAGGATGATGGCCCGTCCGTCTCCGAGCATGGTGAAGTTCCCGAATTGATGACCGGCATAGGCTTGGGCAAAAGGTTCGATTCCTTCGGGGACGAGGTTTCCGGAAAGGAGTTTGGTCCGTTCTTCCGCGTCCATGCCCGAGAGGTCCAGTCCGATGTCGTCAGCAAGTTCGTCGTTGAAGATCACGAGTTCCGGCTGACTGACTGGCGTAGGGGAGAGTTTTGAGAAAAAGACCCCGGGTAGTTTCGTATAGGTGTTTTCCAACGGGAAACCGGAAACACTCATGTCATTTTGGGAGCAAGCCGTTCGAAGAGGATCAGTTCAATTTCAGGTATTCCACGACGTCGCGCAATTGCTGGGCATCCATTCCCAAGCGACTGGCGGGAGCCATGAACGAGGTCTTCACTTGTTTGCGAGATTGGATGTCTTCTTTGGCAATTACGAGATCCTGTCCGCCAAAAACGCGAATGACCAAAGGGTCGCCCTCGGCCTGTACGAACCCTTGGATTTTCTTGTCTCCTTTCACGATGAGTTCCGTACCCTCGAACCCGTGGGAAATATCGGCCGACGGATCGAGGATCGCCTTGAGGATGACGTCGCGGGTCTGCCCGCTTCCCCAGCCGGCCAGAGCCGGTCCGAACTCGACCCCGGCGGATCCGATCTTGTGACAAACGTAGCAGCGTCCGATCAGGGTTTTGCCTTGCTCGGCGTCTCCCTTGAGGGAAAGGATTTCGGATGCCTTGGGCAGCTTGGTTTCCGGCCCGAATTCCAACGGGGCGAGCCTGTCGACGTAAACGGTCGGCCCGGCGGGTTTGCCCGAGAGTTGATCCTTGGCTTTGTAGGGGTTCCAAATTCCTTGGTCACGCTTGTCGACGAATACGGAAGCGAGCTTGGCGGTTTCGCCATCGGCTTTTTTTGCGATTTCAACCATCGCGGTGGCTGCCTGAGGGGCCTCGATCAAGCTGATGGCAAAGAGCATGGATCGTCTGAAGGCATCCTCCTTGCCCTTGTCCATAGCCCAACCCTTGAGCTCGTTGACCGCACTGACCGGGTGCAAACGCCAGACCAACCCGGCATATTTCGGATCGAATTTCTTGCCCGAATGTTTGTTGCGCAAGGCGGCGTATACCTTTTCCTCCTTGTCGGTGCAGCCTATGCCGAAAGCTTCCACGTAGTAACGGTCCTTTCCGTCGTACCCGTCGGCAATCTTGAGAAGCAGGTCACGGGATTTCTCAAAAGGTACGTAGCGCAGGGCCAAGGCGACTTCCCTACGGACAAGAGGGGAGGAGTCACCGGCCAGTTTCTTCGCATGCTCGAGAACCCGGTGATTCTCGTGCCTAAGAGCCCGGAATGCGCAAATGCGCGCTTGGGGATCCTTGTGCTTGAGGCGGGATTCGACGATTGAAAGGCCTTCCGGTCCGAGTTTAGCAAGCAACCAAGTTGCCCGTGCTTGGATAAAACGGTTCGGGTCATCAAGCAATTTCTTAACTACGGGAATTGACTTTTCTCCCGCTGCCTCGAGGCGGGCCCGTCCCAGCTCCCGCACGTTGGGGGACGGGTTGCGCAAGGCGGCAATTTGTCCGCTTGCGGTGGAGAGGTCGAACTTGGGGACGGAAAGTTTGGCCCCCTTGGGCGCGATTCGGTAAATCGCACCGGTCTGTCCGACGTCCCGCGTGCTGTGTCCGCCCACCCGGGGATCGAACCAGTCGGCTACGTAGATTGCACCGTCCGGACCGACCGTGACGTCGCTCGGGCGGAACAACGTGATGTAACCGATTTGACCGCCTGCGTTGCTAAAGTCGGCGCCGGCGAAGTTCTTCTTCGGGTTGCTGGTGATGAAGATGTCGCGGTCGGGCAGGGTGATCCCCGCGCCCTCGGGTTTCGGATGGTATCCGAACAAGGTATTGCGGGCGGGTTCGCAACTGATGACGTATCCACCGAAGCGGTCTTCCATGATTCCGTTCTCGTAAAAAGCGATTCCGGTGGGCGATCCGCCCCCGTAGACGTCGCCGGCCGGTACCGTGCCCGGGTCTTCCTGTCTCCACTCTCCGACTTGCGTGGTTTGACCGGGCATGATGTCGGCACGCCAGTTGCGCTTCCCGTTGCGGGAGGCGAAGCCCATGTTTCCGTATTCCATCAACCAAGCCGTCCGGCTTGCCGGCGGATCGTCGTTGTCGTTTTGGAAGACGTCCCCGAACGAACTGATCGCTTGTTCGTAGGAGTTGCGGAAATTGTGTCCGATGGGGCGCAAGCCCGTGCCGTCCGGGTTCACGCGGAGGGCGACTCCGCCGACGTAGACCTGTCCGTCCCCGCTGGGCAAGCCCGATACGTCTCTCGAAGAATAAAAACTTCCTGCGTTCAATTGCCAGCCTTCCTTGTCGGTGACTTTCGCTCCTTTGTTCCCATGGTTGAAATAGTATTGTCCGTTCGGGCCGACCGTTACCGAGTGGAGGCTGTGGTCGTGGTTGTTCCCGTCGAACCCGGTGAGCAAGACCTCGCGCTTGTCCACCCCTTCGTCGAATACGGCATTCCGGTTGACATCCGTGTAGACGATCAAGTCAGGGGACTGAGATACGATGATCCGGTTGTCGATCACCGCAATCCCAAGGGGGGAGATGAATGTCTTTTCCTGAACGAAGACATGCGAACTCTCGGCAACGCCGTCTCCATCCTTGTCCTCGACCACGACGATCCGGTCACCGTCGGGCTGAGTCCTTCGCCCCCGGTAGTTGCGTCCCTCCGCAACCCAGATGCGTCCCTTGTAGTCAATGTCCATGTTGGTCGGGTTGTAAAAGAGCGGAGACTTTGCCCAGAGGGTGACCTCCAGTCCCTGTTCGGTCATGACCAGCTGTTCGGGTGGGTAATGATCGATGCTCGGGGCAAGCCCGCGCTCCTTGGCCGAGGCCTTGGATATGCTCCCGAGATTGGGCGGCTTGTCGAAGACCAGAAACTGGACGCTGGTCACGGATCCTCCTTGCTGCTTGCTCCCGCCGTCGTCCAGTCCTCCGTGGGCGAGAAACTGTACGTACTTGTGGCCCTTGGGCAGTTCGTAGTGGATCACGCTGTTGGCATGTGCTCCAATTCCGTAGGCAACCGCTTTACCGTTTATTTTCATGGGGCTTCCCCCGCAGTTCTTGTTGATCCTGACTCCTCCCCAACCCGTGCTAGCGGACTTCCACTTGAGGTCGGTCAATTTGGTTTCCTTGCCTTGAGCGTCAACGAGTCTGGGTTGCGCCCAGTCCGCCCAGTCGCAGGAGTGAGAATCTCCACCGTCGGCCATGACCAAGTAAAGATCCTTGGCTCCCTTGACGTTGGCTTTGACCTCGGCCGCGTGTCCCTTGGTTTCGGTGGTGATCACCTTGCTGGCAAAAAGGGCGTCTTTGACGTCGAGTGGTTTGGTCTTGGAAGGGGTGGATGCTGCTTTTTTTCCGCCCATCCTGCTCGTTGGGTTGGGGAGTGACTTCACTCCGCTCTTGGGAACCTCGAGCTTGGCCGTCCAAACGATTGCGTTGAGTACGCAGGTGCGGAAATCGTCCTGATCCCAAGACTTGTGATGATGAGCCCCCGTGATGCCGAATCCGCGTTGTCCGTTTTCCCTTTCCGACGCCCAGGCGACGTGCTGTTTTTCCTTTCGCTCGAGGACTGCCTTTCGGACCGCGGGGTTGTTGCTGTGAGGGCCGTCGTTGCGCTTGAGGGTGTCCGCAGGGGGGAGGGCGCTGAGGATCGGAGTGACCCCCTTCATCCCTTCGCGAAAGCGCATGTGATAGTACCATTCGTCCTTCAAGGTGAAAGGTTTGACCCCGTTCGCGACCGGGTGCTTGGGGATGGTTTTGAACTCCGCCGTCCAGTGCGGGTTGACCGACCAGAAGGTCTCGAAGTATCCGCCGATCCACTTCAAAAACATGGTGCCCGGGGCGCCCTTGGGCACTTCCACCCCGTAGTGTACGCAAACCAAGCCCACACCTTTCTCCGCCAGGGCGTCGAATTGCTTGAGATGCTTGTTGATCGGATGCCTGCCCCCGCCGTCCGAGAGAATGACCACTGTGGCGGCGTCTTGGAAGATGGCGGGATCGCTCGGCCAACCACCCTTGTAGATCGCGGTCTCGATCGCGAGGCCCGATTCCTTGACCAAGGCGTTGGAGAGGAGGTCCACGCCCTCTCCCCAATTATGGGCGCTTGAGCCGTGGCTGTCCCGTCCGGCGACGAATACGACCTTGGTCTTCGCCCAACCGGTCAGGGGAATGGCCGAAAGCATTGAAAGAAACAGAAGGAGGGCTCTGGAAATGGGATTTCTCATGTTGTTCTTTTTACGATGGCTGGCCTCATTCTCAACCATAAACAAGAGCAAGCTTGAGGATAGTCAAAAGGGTTTTGGGCAACCTGAATTCGTTTGGATCCAGTAATTCTTGGGTTGAAGACGGACCTAATTATCTTTGTTTTGTTCCGTCTATGCGAAAGATTTCAACCTATCCGCACAAAACTTATTCAGGGCTCTTGGGACTTTGTCTTCTCTGGTTCATGGTCGTGGCATGCGGTTCTCAAGAAATTAAAATCGAACCTCCGGAACTCGAGCTTGCCGATTTTACGAGTGACGGGTGCAGCTTGTTCATCGACGGTACTTTCGAAAACCCCGAGCTTTGGAAGGAATGTTGCCTGGTGCACGACATGGCCTACTGGCGGGGAGGAACTGAAGAAGAGAGAAAGCAGGCGGACTTGGCGTTCAAGGCGTGCGTCGAGAAGAAGACCGAAGATCCGGTGCTGGCGAACTTGATGTACGAGGCGGTTCGGGCGGGCGGGGCGCCCCATTTCCCGACTTGGTATCGCTGGGGTTACGGTTGGCCGATTGGCCGGGGGTACAAAGCTTTGACCCTGGAGGAAGAGCAACTGGTTGAGCAAAAGCTCGAAGCCTACCGTTCTTTGGAGAAGTCAAAAGAATGACACGTTGGTTCGATTGGACGGGAAGATCCCTTCGCTGGTATTTCATGGCTTCCGACGGTGATGGTTCCCTTGGGTGACTTTGATTCCACATCCTGCCTCCGGGTTGCGGTGATAGGCGGCGGAGCGGCGGGGTTCTTCGCCGCGATTTCAACGGCCGAACTCAACCCATCGGCAGAGGTCGTTCTTTTCGAGTCGGGGAAAAAAGTTTTGCGCAAGGTCAAGGTTTCGGGCGGCGGGCGCTGCAACGTGACACACTCTTGCTTCGAGCCTGCGGATTTGGCTCAAAAGTATCCCCGTGGCGGACGCGAGCTCAGAGGTGCCTTTTACAATTGGCAACCCCGTGACACCATCGAGTGGTTCGGGCAAGCGGGCGTGCAAACCAAGACCGAGGAGGATGGTCGTGTCTTTCCGCTTTCTGATGACTCGCAGACCATTGTCGATTGTCTTGTCGGGCAAGCCCGCAAGTCGGGCGTCGAGGTTCGTCTCCAACTGGGCATGACGGGGATCGAGCGGGCGGAAGACGCAAAATGGTTGATCGAGTCGGGCGATGGCAAGAAGGAGCCTTTTGACAAAGTCTGCATCGCAGCCGGTTCGCTAAAGAGCGGTGGGCTTGAGAAACTGATCGAAGCCCTTGGCCATCGGATCGAGCCCTTGGTTCCTTCTCTTTTTGCCTTGAATGTCAAGGATCCGAGAATTGCCGGTTTGGCCGGACTTTCCGTCCAGGAGGCGAGCGTGCGGATCTTGCCCAAGGGCAAAGCTCAAAGTGGTCCGCTTCTCATCACTCACCGTGGAATGAGCGGTCCCGCCATCCTGAAACTGTCCGCATGGGAAGCCCTTGCTTTTGCCGAGCATGATTATGAACTCGAGGTGGAGGTCAATTGGTTGCCCGGATGGAACCGTGGTCGCGTGCTCGAAAAGTTTGCCGAGTTACGCAAGAGAAAGGGAGAGTCTCTGGTCAAAAGCAAGGTATTCGATCAACTGCCGAGAAGATTGTGGGAAAGTCTGCTTAGGGCTGTCGGGGTCAGTCCGGAGGATCAATGGGCCCGAATGAAGAAGGCATGCGAAGATGCATTGCTTGCCGAATTGATTGCCGGGCGTTACCAAGTCAAAGGAAAGACGACCAACAAGGAAGAATTCGTGACCTGCGGAGGAGTCTGCCTGAAGGAGGTTGATTTCCGCACCATGGAGAGCAAACTACACAAGGGGTTGTATTTCGCGGGCGAGTGCCTCGACTTGGACGGCGTCACCGGAGGGTTTAACTTTCAAGCGGCCTGGACGACCGGACGCATTGCCGGACGGGCGATGGCCGGGGTAGGAGAGTAGACCGTCTTTTCGATTGCCTTCGGATTGACCGTTGCTCTTGAGTGTCGGGATGACGTTCCGGAGATACTCCCTTGCATTGAATTTGCTGAGGGCTTGGCTAGCCTTTTTTTTGGTCATCCAGGCTGTTGCTCACGAAGGCCCCGATCCTCTTGGTCATTGGATAGGCCAAGCCGATCGGGTCAAAGACGGTAAGATGATAGCTCGTCTCGGTCCCAATGGAACCCTCTCTTTTAAGCCGAACTTTATTCAGGACCGTTTGGGGCAATCGATGTTTTTCGAAGGACCGAAGGCCAAGTGCCTCTTGGCGGCCGACTTCAAGACGGTCCTCAAGTCCATGCCCCGCAAGGCCGTGACCCTTTCGGCCTGGGTCAGTATTTCCACACCCCGGGAGTGGGGTGGGGTCATCGGCGCCCTGCAGGATAACGGGGACAACGAAAAGGGTTGGATTTTGGGCTACGACGCCTCTACTTTCTACTTTGGTCTGTCCACTGCCGGGGCCGACGACGGAAATGGGAAAATGACCTATCTGAGAGCCAAGACCAAATACCGATTGGGTAAGTTTTACCACCTCGCCGCCGTATACGACGGGAAGACCATGGAACTCTACGTCAACGGCAAGAAGGAGAGCCAGAGCAAAGAGCAGAGCGGAGACCTCCTTTACCCGGAATCCGCTCCTTACGTTATCGGGGCTTATCAGGATGCCAATGAGTTTCATCCCCACCATGGGAGAATCCGCGAAGTCCAGGTCTATGGGGAGGCGGCCAAGGCGGAATGGGTGGCCAAGGAATTCGCCCACAACGAATCCCTCGCCACCGAGAAATGGAACGAGGCCGAACCTTCTTTTCAAGTCCTCGTCGAGCCCTACCTGCAATTTGCCACCCAAACCTCGATGACCGTCATGTGGCATACTAGCCTGCAAGCTTCCTCGGTTGTGCGCTATGGCCCGACCGACGCCTGTAATCAGAGCATCGAGGGCAACGATTCCGTCATTCATGAAGTCGTTCTCAAGGGCCTTGAGCCGGAGACCCAATATTTCTATCGTGTGGAATCGAGGACTCCCGCGGGTACTGCCTACCTGAGCGAGCCTGCTACCTTCAAGACGGCGGTGAAGAGAGAAACCCCCTATGCTTTTGCCGTCATCAGCGATACCCAGGGGAACCCGAAGGTGTCGAAGCAAATTGCCGAGCTTGCCTGGGGACAACGCCCGAGCTTTCTCCTTCATCCCGGAGATTTGGTTTCCACCGGAAAGAACCGGGATCACTGGCTCAAGCATTTCTTTCCCGGTATGCGTCCATTGATCAATCACGTCCCTTTCTATCCCGTGCTCGGTAACCACGAACAAAATGCGAAACACTACTACGATTACGTATCCCTTCCCGATCCCGAGTACTATTATGCCTTCGACTTTGGCAATGCTCGCTTCTTTATGGTCGACACGAACCAGAATGTGGATCCGAATTCGGTCCAATTCAAGTGGCTGGAAAAGGAATTGGCCGCCTCCAAGGCAAAGTGGAAATTCGTCTGCCACCACCACCCGCCTTATTCCTCCGACGAGAACGATTACGGAAACTTATGGAAAAGCAACAAGGGAAGACACGGCGACATGCGGGTCCGTGAGTTAGTCCCACTTTACGAGAAACACGGAGTGGACTTGGTTTGGAACGGACACATTCATTCGTATGAAAGGACTTGGCGGATACTGGGGGGGAAGGCCGTGGAATCGGGTGGTCCTTTCTACATGATTACAGGAGGGGGTGGCGGTGGGTTGGAAACCCCGGCGCCGACAAGACCCTTCTTTCAGAACAACGTCCGACGCGGGCACCATTACGTTATGGTCCACGTCAACGGGGGAACGCTCGAACTGAAAGCCTTCACTCTGGACGACCGTCTTTTCGACTACCACAAGATCGAAAAATAGAGAGAGGGTTACTTTTTTGCGGGCGAGTTATGCTTTTTTATTTCCTCTTGCATGGTATGCAAAAGGGAGTGTCGACCCTTCGCGTCCTGTCCGAGTTCCCAGACCATGATGCCGCCGAATCCTTCCCGACTGGCATAGGCGGTTTTCTTTCCGATGGTTACCGGTCCGTTGAAATGATAACCACCCGTCAGATCCGAATCCGAAGGCGGCTTAAAACGTCGTAGGATCTCATCATAAGTCATTGCCTGCTTCTTGTCGTTTCTTCCGTAAAAAGGTAGGCCGAGAAAAAGTTTGGACTTCGGTACGCCCTGTTTCAGCCAATGCTCCATGTCTCTTTTCGCACCGGAAAAAGATGAGTGCGGAGTGCCCTGATCGTAGGCCATGACCAAAATTCGGTCGATGAAGGGGATCGTTTCGGGCTCGAGGTAAGTTCCCCAACCCGCAACGGCAATGGATAATTCAAAACCATGGGGACGGAATCCCGTTTTCAGATCGATGAGCAATTTCTGAAAGTTCTCGATCTCGGCTTTGCTTTTGGGGTGTTCCCAATCGACGTCGGCTCCGTCAAGCTGATGCTTATGGAGAAAGTCCGTGAGGTTGCGGACAAAGGCAAGCCGGATGGCTGGGTTCGCCGCCATTTTCGAGAAATGTTTGGACTTCCCCCAACCGCCCACGCAAAGGTGAACTTTCACCCCCTTGGATTTGGCCAACGTCCTAAGTTTCTTGAGAATTCCCGACTTGGCATCGGAGAAATCAATCGAGCCATCGCTTCTTGGCTCCACGGAAAAGAAGATCAGGTCGGTGAGTCGCTCGTAGGGCAGGGCATCGATGACCCCGGCCCGGTAATGGGGAAGGTAGCCGATTACCTTGGGTGGTTCCCCCTTGGCCAAAAGAGCGAAGCCGAAGCTGAAGCTCAAGAAAAGAGATAATAAGCCGAGACGCATGTTTTTATTTGCGGGCTTTTTGGAGAACCTCTTTCAGGAAGACTTCTTTGCCGTTTCTGCGCTTGCTCTCGTCGGCGGCTTCCATGAAGGCGTAGATTGCGATTGATTCCTCCGGGGAAACGGGCGGTTTGCCTGTCTGGAAGAAAGAAACGATTTCCCGGATCATGGGGGCGTACCCGTCGTATTTGCCAACCTCGCTTTCGCCTTTGGTCCCAATGGCTTTCCCTCCATAACCCTTGCCTTCGCGGAAAATGCCAGTCCGCTCACCCGTCCATTTCCCCGTCACTTCGATTTTTCCATCCTCCGTCTTGCCTCGTTTGACCGAAAGACAATTGGCTCCCATCACCGTGAAGAGAGACTCCACTCCGTGAATCCCATACCAGAAAAGATCCGGGTGATGAGGTTCGAGGGAACAGGGGGAATAGGTTTCGCATTGGATTACCTTTCCTATCGATCCAGCCCGGACTGCCAAGGTGCTCTTTGCAAAACGCAGGGAGGACGAGGTGAAGACCGGAACCTTGTGCTTTTGGGCCAAGTCAAAGATTGCGACCGCATCCTTGAGCGATCCCGCCAAAGGCTTGTCGATGAAAAGAGGAAGCCCAGCCTCGATGACGGGCCTGGCTTGCTTGAGGTGGGGGCGGCCGTCTACGCTTTCCAACAGCACGGCGTCCACGTTTTTGCATAGTTCCTCGATGCTTGGGTAAAGTTTAATCCCATGGTCCTCGACCAAGGTCTTCGTAAAACGATCGATCCGGTCCCGGCTGGCGGGAATGTCCGGGCTGCCCCCCTTGAAGGCGGCCACGACCTTGGCTCCTTTGACGTGCTGGGAATGGCCGGAATCGTTGAGGATTTTCGTGAAGGCGACCACGTGCGAGGTGTCCAACCCGATCATCCCGAGCTTCAGTTCTTTCGCCTGAAGGCTTCCGGTTAGCATGAAGAGAAGGATTGAGCAGAGTAGTCTTTTCATGCTGCATGCTGTGATTCTCGGGAAACCCAAGGCAAGCGAAATGAGAACTCTTTTCAATTTTGCGGAGAGGGCTCTTGAATCTTTTCCAGCCCTTTGATCAAACCGAGAATAGCCCATGCCGTTCCCCAATAGTTCGCCGTTTCCTCAATGGAATCTCGTTTTTTTTTCTTGGTGGAATGCACGTCCCAAGATCCGTCTTTCTTTTGGTGCGACAAAAGAAATTGTTCCGCCTTGAGTATGGACGTCGAATGAGATTCGGAACCCACTGAACGAAGAGCATAGAGTGCCATTCCCGTAGCCAAGGCATCGCTTTGTTCATTAGTCAGCCATCCCCATCCTCCATCCCCGTTCTGTTTTTTGAGAAGCAATTCAGTGAAGCCTTTGACTTCATTCAAGTTTTTCGTTTGCCGGGCAAGCAAGAGTTTCAAGGTAATCCATTCGGTGCTTTTCCCAAGGGGCGTATCAAGGTAGTCGAGGGCTTTTTCAAAAGCCGCAGGAGCATGATTTTGAAGGGCCAGGGCAATCCACATCGTGGATGTTTCTTTGGTTTCCGCAGGGGGCCTTTTTTGAGCAGGCAACTGACCACCGGCTTTCCATGAACCATTGGATTCCTGATCCTGCTTGAGCAAATCAACCAACCCCTGTCTTTTTTCTTCATCCAAATCATTCAGCCCCAAAACCAATTGGGCCACCCCCTCTTTGTTTCCTAACCCGACGATTTTTCCTTTGTCGTTTGTCTTCATGGAAGCGGCAAGCGACCAATCAATCCAACCATCCAGTTTTTCCGAAGTGCTGAATCCGTATTTACGGGCTTCGGACAAAGTCCATACCATGTTGCCTATCCGATGGCAGGACACGCACTTCTTTTCTCGCATCCATTCGACGCCCTTTTGCTCCAGGTAGGGAATGCTTCGCTCGATTGCGGACCTGACTTTTTTCTCGGAGTGTTTAGGTTGCTCGCTTTTGGCTGTAGCGGGAGATAAAGAAAGAAGCGGCAAAATCGCGCAAGTGTAGAGAAAAATGGTAATCCTTTCTCGCTTCATGGGATTTCATTATGGATGCAAAATTGTTCTCGTTGCGAGAAGTTTTTGCGCGATGTCTGTTATTACGGTCACTCTTTGTCGCTGCTTAGGGGATATTGCAATGCCGGATCCGTATGCTCGAATTCGCCAAGCTCAGCCATTCTTTTGCTCGGCTTGATTGCCCCGGTAGCCGATCATGAATCCGATTACGCAGAATCCGCATACGGCACTCAAAAGCCACCAGTAGTCGCTCCATCCGGCTCCCGTTGTTTCGTCGACGAGGTAGCCATGGGCCCACCCCACGAAGGCCGTTCCCGCCAGTCCGCCGACGCCGCTCGTCAAAAGGGAAAGCAGGGCTTGGCTTTGGGTGCGGATTGCCTGTTCAATTCTTCTGGCCAGGAAGACTTTCCCGGCCTCGAAGAAATAGGTCCAGCAGATCCCGTGCAGGGCGATGCCGAGCAAGACGCTGGCAAGGGAATCATCCGAGGCCCCCCAGGCATAGAGCAGGTAGCGCAAGGTTCCGCATCCCAAGGCGAGAACGAAAATGGACTTGATACTCCAATTTCTCAGAAACCATGCCATCATCAGCATGGCGGCCACCTCGGTCAATTGCCCGACCGTCATGACGGCTGCAATTTGTTCGCAACCCAGGAAACGCAGTTGTTGGGGTGTGTGCATGAAGTAGGCCGCGAGGGGAATGGAAAAAAGAAAGGCGGTTCCAAAAAACATCGCGGTGTCCCGTTGCTTGAACAAGCGAAAGGCTCGCAACCCCAGGACGTCCAAGACGTTTTTCGGGGGGCCGCCTTTGGGAGGGCAGTGGGGGAGCAAAAGGCAACAGACGGCGGCGAGAATACTGGACCCGACCGAAAGCCACCCCACGGATGCAGAGAGATCCATGGCAAGCAAACTGACTAGCCATCCGGCGACCATCCATCCCAAACTTCCCCAAACCCGGATTTTTCCAAAATCCCGTTCCGGGTGATCGGTGCTGCTCAGGGTGATGGTGGTCAACAAGGGCCAGGCGGGGGCGGTGATCAATGATTTCAAGCCAAGGAACAGGATGAATAGGATGGGCTGCGTC
>JAYOMW010000045.1:0-2823 GCA_038121045.1 Opitutia bacterium | reverse complement strand
AGAAAAAAAGCAGGACAGAGCCAAAACTGGGCGCCTTTCTTTGGAAGCAATCGAATCACTAGGTCTTGTTCAACAAAACGGGTGCGCGGGCAATCCCAATTTTACTCTTCGACTCAACCTAGTCATTGGGCCTTTGATGAACCTAATCTCTTGGGTTTTCGGGTTTCTTTTCAAAAGCTTCGTTCCCTAATTTCTGAAGAATGAAGATTTTGGCTTGCCTAAGCATTGTCATGGAACATGAATGGCTCGAATGTGCATAAATGTGCAAAAGTAAATGAAGGCCAGCGGTATCAATCAGCAAGGGATTGCGGATCAGCTTAATCTGTCGAGGACGACGGTTTCTCGATGTTTTACCAATCATCCGGGAATCAACCCCGAAACCAGAAGCCGCGTTTTCAAGTTGGCGGCCTCCTTAGGGTATACCTATCAGGAAGGCAAGACTGGCAAGAAAAGCGACCGTTCGGCCTTGTCCCGTTTCGGCGTTTTGATTTGCACGGATCCGGAGAGTTATGCCGACGAGGACTTTGAAAACCCGGGAGCTCTTTTGCTCTCCGGCATTTCCGAGTTCGCTCAACTTCAAAAGGCCCAGTTGGACGTTCATTTCGTGACCCCTGGGGAATCCAGTCTACAATCTTCTTCTTATTCTGAAATCGGAGCGTTGAATGACCGGGAATGGGACGGGGTTCTTCTGATTTATCCTTTTCCAGACCAAATCATTCTTGGCCTGCAAAAGCTCTTTCCGGTGGTTTCGCTCGTTCAGCAGTTTGTCCGGTCGCCTTTGGATTGCGTCGACGTCAATCATCACCGGGGCATTGAGTTGGTTTTGGATCATTTGGTGGAGTTGGGGCACGAACGAATCGGATTTCTGACTACCGGCTACGATCTTTCGGCCAAGTGGGCTCAGTACCGTCATTCCGCTTTTCTTGCCGAGACGGCCCGATTGCAACTTCCGAGGAATTCCGATTGGGTAATCGATCCAAGCACCGCAAGCCGACTTTCGGTTGATGAGATTCATCAACTTGCTGCGGGCCAAACCCGCAAGGGAGTGACTGCTTGGGTTTGCGCTGCGGATCACCAAGGCTACCAATTGTATTCTCATCTGACGAAGGAGGGCTTTTCGGTTCCCGGAGAGGTGTCGATCACCGGCTTCGACGGAATTGCCCCGCCGAAATGGGCTCCGCCCCTTACCACTCTGAGAATTCCCTATCACGAAATCGGACTGACGGCGGGAAAACGTCTTCAGGATCTGGTCTGGAAGCGGTACGAGTCCGCCCAAGTCATTTCGATCGATTGTATTTTGCAACCACGAGAAACCACCCGAAAACCATGAAATCAATTCCATTACTCCTACTCTGTCTGGGCTCTGCGACGTTCTTTGCCGGTCCTGCTTTTTCAGATGAAGCCTGGCAGGTGACACGCAAAGCATGGGACGCTCTCGGAAAGAAGAATTTCGATGAGGTCGAGCGATTGGCCAACGAGTCGGTTCGAAGATGGGGCGAACGGGGCCGCAAGATAAACAACGGCTTGTCCAAGTTGCCTTCCGCCAAAGAAGCGAAGCAGTACACTACCTTGAACGAACTCGCCACCATAGTCTGGCTGAAAGGCGAAGCGCTCTTGAAGAAGGGCGATCGCGACGGGGCGTTGGCTGCTTTCTACACGGTTCTTGCCGATTACAATTTCGGGCAGACTTGGGACAACAAGGGATGGTATTGGTCGCCGGCGGCTTCGTCCCGCGACCGGATCGCCGAGCTTGCTCCGGGAAGTCAGCAGGATCTTTCTCTGGATACCGAACCTCTCCCTGCGGGCTTGCGTTTGCCGGGCAAGAAGGGCATTTGCTTCACTCTGCGGGGCAAGGGCGAGAAAGGCGGTTGGGACAAGAACGTTCCTAAAATCAAGGCGACCCGCTCTTATTGGAATTACTCTTGGGGTTCGAACCGTGTGGACGCCCAACCGGAGGACATGGAGTTCATTCCGATGACTTGGGGGGCATGGGGCATGGATGGGTTTGCCAAGACCCTGAGCAAAGACGTCGTGCCGCAAATTCAATCGGGCCAAGCCAAGCGATTGCTCGGGTTCAACGAGCCGGACAAGAAAGAGCAAGCCAACATGCCTTACACCGAGGCCCTCAAATATTGGCCTTTGCTTGAGAAATTGGGAATCCCCTTATGCAGTCCGGCTTGCGCCAATCCTCTCAGCGACGTCGACGACAGCACGCAGGGCGTACGGGGTACCTGGATGCGCGATTTCATGCGCGAAGCCGACAAACGAAAGTATCGCATGGATTACATCGGAGTGCACTGGTATGGTGGGACGAGTCCCCGGTCTTTCAAGGAGCGTATGATCGAGGTTTACGAGGCTTACGGTCGCCGGCCCTTGCTCATCTCGGAGTTTGCCGTGGCGGATTGGGGGGCCAAGACCGTTTCGGCGAACTCCCATTCACGCGAGGCCGTGCTCGCTTTTATGAAAGAGGTCCTTCCTTGGATGGAAAAACAAAATTGGATCGCCGGGTATGCGTGGTTTTCTTTCGGAATCGAGGAGGCGGTCGGGACGAGTTCCACCCTTTTTGATAAAGAGGGGAACCTGACTGCTCTTGGTCGATTTTATCAAAGCGTTACCAATGAAAACCCCGATGGAGATCAAGATATCCGTTAACTTGAATTTTTAATTATGGAAGAGACAACTACACAAACGGCGCAAGCCGAATTAGACCAAGAGGCAATCGACGCGTTGATGCAGTCCTGCAGAGCGGTCCGGGAGCAATTGGCCAAGGTTATCGTGGGGTAGGAGGAAGTGGTGGAGCAACTGCTCATCGTTCTTTTGGCT
>JAYOMW010000044.1:2055-21363 GCA_038121045.1 Opitutia bacterium | reverse complement strand
TTTTGACAATTTGAGTCAGCATCTGACGATCTTTGCCAGAAAAGTGAGTCAATATCTGAGTCAACGCCTCCGGACTCAAAGGCGGAATCCCTTTCTCCGACTGGGATTGAGCATCACTCGATTTCGGGTTCGAGTCCCGCCACCTCTCTTTTTAAAAGGGTAAATTCATCCGGTCTTTCGAGATCGAGAGCTAAAAATGGTCAAATGAGTGTTTCGACCCGAAAAATCTGCTGTCATTCTGTTGTCATTTTGTTGTCATTTTGTTGTCAGTTTTTATGCCAAAAAGTGCTATTTAGTGCATTTACATTCATTTTGCAAATTAGAACAAAATGACAATTAGCCGAGAGTCAAAAGAGGCTGCAGGCCCCTTTATTACTGACATTTCTACTTCATTCATCACCATTCATCTCAATTCAAGAATGGCGCCCCCACGAGGAATCGAACCTCGATCTACGGTTTAGGAAACCACTGTTTTATCCGTTAAACTATGGGGGCTGACAAAGGGTTGGTTAATCGTTGCGAAATCCATCTTACCTGAAGAAGAAAAAAAGGGAATCCAACGGCTCCGAAATTAGTAACCCGAACTTGGTTGGATAGCCACACAAAAAGTTCAGAGGGCGGGCAACTGCAAAGAGAAGGGAGCGCTTTATTGAACTTTAACAGGCCACTTTTACCCATATTTCAAGGGCAACAAAAGATTTGCCTACAAACCATGCAGAATATGCGAACTACTAATCCAATTCGTGTTCATGTCGTCCAATTGGGATGCATCCGAAAGGGCATTCTGAACACGGATTCTGATTACAGACGAGTCAAGCCCATTCAATGAGCTCCAATCGGGCGTGGCATGCGAAGCATCGGGAACTTTCGGATCCGTTTGAAAAACGGCCTCCCAGTAATCGCTCATGCCATCGCCATCCGTATCTTTTCTAAAAGAGGTCAAGTAGTCCGCCCCGCTTCCGTTATTGAAATAACTCTCTATTGTCCCTGTTGGATCGTTTTGAAGTCCACTCACGGGAGTGGCGTAAAAAGCATATTGATCATACTGAGAACTCTCATAGATATAGACGTTTCTAACCATTATGTTGGAAAGGTTTCCCCATCCGTCCATGACTCGGTATTCAAGAGTAAGAAGAGTGCCATTGAGGTTGCTCAAGCGCGAAGCATTGCCTTCCTTGCCCGAATCAGTGAAGGCATAGCCTTTCGTGGGGTCAGAGCTATCGGTGATCGGTATCTTGGAGGAGGCGGTGTATCCGTATCCCCCTTGCAGAATTCCCTGCAATTGCTCAAGGGTCATTGTTTCCAGAACACTGTAGACATGAATTTTAAGGGGCGTTTGGGTACCTTGGTAGGAACATGTCTCCATTTCGGCCCGATTGGTGACTTTTACAAACTCGTAGCCCTCTCCTATTCCATCGCCATCCCAATCGGGAAAACCGGAATTAATCGACCAATTGACGTTGCCATCCTCCCCGTAAACTCCGGGATCCACGAAATCATAGGCTGCAAGCATCATGCGATGGTCGCCTTGGCCAAAACCTGTGGAATTGAACTCCAGTCCACTGATCTCATCGACATGAGTTGAAGGAGAGGGCGGATTTCCACTCGTATTGGGAGCAAAACGCAGAAAATCATGAATGACTGATTTCCCCATCATGGTCAGAGTGGGCGGGAGGGTATCTCCAATCTTCAATTCTCTTGTAACCGGATCACTTACGTTACCCGAAGAATCAGAGGCCGTTATGGTCACTACGT
Organism: Opitutia bacterium; assembly: GCA_038121045.1. Taxonomy (GTDB): domain Bacteria; phylum Verrucomicrobiota; class Verrucomicrobiia; order Opitutales; family Seribacteraceae; genus Seribacter. Next base: position 19,608 of record JAYOMW010000044.1, on the reverse strand, counting down.
AACCGGGATCCGATTGCCTAAGTGGAAATACAATTCCACTGACGGCACCTGGTGAAGGTTCGTCAAATCCGGTGCCACCAGGGAGACTGTTTTGACCGTTTGGCTTGGTTATCGTCACGTTCCATGTCAAGTTTCCGTCGAAATTGTTGTTTGCATCTTGGACCATCAGGTCCGAAACCAAGTAATCCTTGACGCTTTGCACATCCCGGACATCCGGGTTCGAAGTGCTGGTTGCGTCAACGACCACAAGTTGCGTGGGTGGCAATCCAATGACGGGGGGCAAGGTATCCCTGACCATTACATACCGAAGGGCGGGATTAGCTGCATTCCCAGCAGAATCGCTTACGTCATATTTGATCGTATAGATATTATTGAGGGATGCGAGGTTCGTGAGAATCACTCCCGATACCGCATTTCCTATGTCTTGCAAGGGTTTGGCGACATTGGTCGTCGGGTCGACTCCCAACACAGAAGTTCCACCAGTCGCCCAATTACTTGAATCCACAAATCCGGAGAAAATCGTCCGGTTAATCCTCTCTGTCACCGCTCCCTCGTCAATCACATCATATGCACTTGTGATCAAAGCCTCGCTTGCTCCCTTGGTGTTGGTGTTGTCCTGCCAGGTGAATACGTTGCCGGCAATGTCCGTATAAGGCTCCCCCCCCTCGGCAAGAACAAACGTGGTGGTTCCATTAGTAATTGGAGAAAGATCAAGCGTGGGGGCCTCCTCATCAAGAAAGCGAATGACCCGGGCATTGGGTATCACCGACGTCTCTCCGCTTGATTGCGTGGCAGTGTAACTGACGTAATATTTAAAGGGATTCCCACTCCCGTCGAACGTTTTGCTGATCGAGGACTGAACGGTCACTGGCATTGTCGAGTCGTTGAGGACGAATACTCCGGGGTCTTGGACCGTAACTTCATCTGTTCCACTCTTTAATTTGACCTTGAACGCACTATGCCAAACATAAACCCGTCCCCAAGCATCCTTTGCCTGAACAGTTGTCTGTCCTGCTCCGGTATTGTCGAACTGACCGTCAATTTGGGAATATTTGAAGTAGAGATCACCCGTACTGGCGAAGTCGTTGACGTAAGGGGTCGATCTGTTGAACGTAAAAATCGACCTGTCATATCCAGAGAGTTGATTCAAACTCGTGGAAATTTCGGTTGGCAATGGGGAGGTCGGACCGATGATTGTCTTTGCGGTATCTTGATAGGAAGTCAGGGAAATCGATGGATTGGCTAGAAATTGGTGGGTAATGGCAACCATATCCGGAGGGAGCGTATCCTGAACGACCAAGTTTCTTTCCTTGCTTCCCGTGTTCCCGTTGGAATCGGTGCATTGGTAAACAACTTTGTAACTTCCAGCCTCCCAGAAACCAATATTTTCCAAGGTTTGAAAGATTTCGCCACCTGCGGGGTCCGATAAAACCTGCCCGGTCACGATCGACTGGATGGATTTCACTACCATGGGACTTGAATCATAATTATCACTCGCCACTGCTCCGGGGTCCACGAAAGGGTGACCCGTTTTGATATTCAAGAAATTGATCCCTCCATCATCGTTCAAGGTAATGACGGGAGCTGTCGTATCCACAATTCTGACTTCCCGGTCCAAAGTAGCCTCATTTCCAAGTTGATCAACCACCGTGTAACGGATGACAACACGCTTGGTCGGATCCTCGTTCCCATTGGCATCAACGTATTTGTCGTTTTGCTTATCGTAATTGACGACGGTACCATCGATGACCGAGACCGAAGAACCCGAATATGCAACAGCGCTCACCTTGTCGTTCAGGTTAATCGGCGCAACACCCGATCCCATATCCTTGTAAGCCGTGATGCCCGGGTCAACGAATCCAGTATTGACCTCGTGATAAAAAGGGTTCTCTCCGTGCATTATGATGGTTGGCACGTCAAATGGAGAATTCAGCAAGATAACCTGGCGGGTTGCTTCCGATTGGTTGCCCGCCTTGTCCTTGAGCAAATATTTGAATCTGAAAGACGCATTCACGCTTGCTTGAGTCTTGGCAAGCGCGATCACTTCCTCGAAAGTTGTAGTGATCGGATTGTAAGATTGAGTCCCTTCGTTCGCCAACACTTCCACCACAACCTCGAATCTTCCGTCTTCCCATTCGATCGCCCCATCCAAATTGTCGGAAGCAAATGCCCCTGGGTCTTTGAATACGTTGCTTGAATTCAAGTCGACGTAGATGGGGTCCGATCCATAGAGCGTGATCTGAGGCGGGTCATTATCATATACCCGAACCCATCGGGATTTGGGCTCGATCAAGTTGCCGGAAGGATCCGAAATTTGTTGATAGGTCAGCTGGTATAGACCTGCGACTTCCATATCAACTTCCCCAAAGACACTTTCCTCGGGTCCCGTGGAATAACCCATGTGAGATACGATTTCTTGCTCGGAATAGTAATTGTCGAGCAAAGTGATCCCGGGATCAAGGAATACTCGACCCACGCCCCCTTCCACGAGATAGGGTTCTGCTTCAGCCTCACCATCGGGAAAAAGCACAAGGGGGCTCAAGTTATCGACGATACGCACCGTGGGAGTCAAGGTCGTGGAAACCGGTTTGCCACTGGGGTATGAAATTTTGCGAATTTCCAAGTCGTCCACATACAAGGTCAATTTGGTTTCCTGACCAAGAATGGAATAATCGACCGAGTTAGCATTGTAGACCTTTACCTTGCCGCTCAAGTCTTCTCCGTTGTAAGCGGTGGAAGAATAGGATGGATATTTGTCTGAATAGGTGCCCAAAATCTGGAATGGCCCGTCATCCGCCACAGGGTAATCCGGGTTCTTTCTCTGCACGAGAAACTCGATCAATTCCCCATCTTGGGAAAGTTTGCCGGAGGCAGGATGAATATCAAGGCTCGGAGGGTTGAGAAAAAGAACGTCGACGGGTTCGGGAACAGGGAAAATCCCTCCGGTAACGAATGACGGCGGAGTTGGTGGCTCGTTTCGGGGTGAGGGCGTGGACACAGTTACCGCGTACAGCAAGCTGTCGAAATCAAAACCCTCGGCCTGCCCCTCTATTTTTTCTATGTCGAAGAATATATCGCTTGCAACCTTGTGCACGACCTCCCAGTCGCCCCTCGAACCGGCCGCAAACTTGGAAAATGGATTGATCGATAAATCACCACTTTCAGAATCCGGTGACAGATCGGGGAAAAGCTGGTCGAGCGTTGGCGGAACGTTTCCATCGATCAATGCGGATCGATAAACCGAATTCAGATCGTAAAGAGCCCCCTTTTTCACCGCTCTTGCCAAACCGAGCCGAGAAGACGCAAGGTGGACCGATTGACCCGAAAGCATCGTTTGAACGCCTCCATTCAGGTCCGTGAATGTTATGTCGCCCGAGATCAGATTCACCCCGCCGGTTATGTCATCGGTAATCGGGTTGCGGACAGCCATGTACTGGAACATGGTTCCTCGGATTCCAGCCGTACCCAAGGGGCTGCTCAAAATCATATTCGACCCTTTCCTCAATTTGGGCACTTTCACTACGAGTTCCCCATAGTCCAAGTGAGCAAGAAACCTGGATTGGCTAGGTTCCTCTTTAAGTTTAGAAGGCAACGGCAAGTCAGATGGATCAAATGTCTTCTGGGAATATTCCCGGACATAAAACCTTGTTCCAGGCTTTACCGTTATCAGCGTACCATTGGAAAACAGAAGCCCGACAGAACCGTTTTTTCCAGTGGCCAAAATCGATTTTTCTTCGATTTTTTTACCAACCGCGCTCGAATCCAAATCCACCAAGAATTCATCTTCGAGATTTAGGCAAGTCGCTTTGCCCTCCAATGAAACAACGAGAATCGTAGCTCCGACGTCAGCGGTCAAACTTACGGGCAACAAAAAAAGAAAGAATAGACATATCACCGAACAGACACTCAGAAGCGTACCCCTTCCATACGAGGGTATTTTGCTCAGCTGATTGTGTTTTTCCAAGGCGACTACAGCTTATCGCTCAAAGATGCCCTGTCGCAAGCGATTTTTATGAGGATTCGCTCATGAGATTTCAGATGAATAAGCTGCAGCATCCAACAGGCTTTCCTCGGAAAAACCAGAGGCGGGCTTGATCCTGATCATCCATCCCTCCCCATACGGATCTTCATTCACTTGCTCGGGTGAATCATTCAATTGGGCGTTGGTTTCGACAACTTCACCGCCAATCGGCATGTAAAGATCGGATGCGGCCTTTACGGACTCGACGAATCCAAAAACCGAATTTTGCTCAAAGGAATCGCCTTGGGCCGGAAGCTCGACAAAAGTGACGTCACCCAAGCTATCTTGGGCATGGTGAGTAATTCCCACCAAATAAGTACCCTCATTCTCTTTTCTGACCCATTCGTGTTCACGGGTGTACAACAAGTCGTCTGGTATCTCGCTCATTAGGCTCGCATATCCACTTCCATCCTTTGCCTCAAGATAAAAACGGCTAGGTACCGATCCTCGTTCCGGACGGAACGACCGCATTCTTGACCACGACCAAGACTCCATCCCGAACGTAAACTCCAAGATTATCGTCGGACCACCCTTCTTCCACACCCCGCGGAGAAAGGCTTACGTCCATGCCGATCTTGGCGTTTTTATCGATAATGGCATCCTCAATCGTAGTCCGGTCTCCTACCCCCAAACTTAGAATGCCATTTGCGGGATTCTCCGAATAACCCAACGAGTCTTCATTGCTGAAAAAAAAGTCCGCGCCCATCATGACAACGTTTTGAAAACGACATTCATTCCCGACAATGGAACGTACGCCGAGCATGCATCGGTCGAAAGAAGACCTCCCCACCATACACCCGCTGGCAATTGTCGTGCGGTTGAGTTTGCATTGATTGAGCTTAGCCGTGGGAAGAATGTCCGGGTAATTGTAGATGGGATAATCCTCGTCATAGAAATCGAATGACGGAACTTCGTCGGTTAATTGAAGATTTGCCTCGAAAAACGATCGTACCGTACCGATATCCTCCCAATATCCGTCAAACACGTGAGAACGTATGTCCTTGTCGCCGACCAAAGAAGGAATAATTTCCTTGCCGAAGTCGGTGGAATCTCCCGCCAGAGCCTCGAACATGGCGTGGGCGTTGAAGACGTATATGCCCATGGATGCAAGACAACGGTCGTCACGGCCGTCCTTGGATTTCAATTCAGGCGGAACCAACCTCTCGATGACCTTAGGATCGGAGGGCTTTTCGACAAAGTCCACGATTTTCGCATCGTCTCCCATTCTGAGCAAACCCAATCCCGATGCCTCCGACAAGGCTACGGGTTTTGCGGCGACCGTGACGTCTGCTCCCCGTTCCAAATGCTCGGCCACCATTTTTGAAAAATCCATTCGATAAAGTTGGTCCCCCGACAAGATCACGAACAAGTCGTCAGGATCGGCGTGAAAGTGAATCAGGTTCCTTCGTACAGCATCCGCAGTGCCTTGGTACCAATCGTCGCCATGTTCGGTTTGTTCGGCCGACAGAATTTCGACAAAGCCTTTCCCGAAACGGTCAAACCGATAAGCATCCTGAACGTGCCTGTGAAGGGATGCCGTGTTAAACTGGCTGAGAAGATAAATGCGGTTGTAACCCGAGTTGAGGCAGTTGCTGATCGGTATGTCGACCAACCTGTATTTGCCTGCAAGCGGGACGGCCGGCTTGCAACGCAGTTTGGTCAATGGATAAAGACGCGTACCTCGCCCCCCACCCATGATTACGCAATGTACTCTTCTTTTCATTTTTTTCTCGATTATTCTTGCTCGTGCCGATGATTTGTTAGTTTTTCCTTTAGATGTGGAAATTGAAAGCTCGACTCGCGCAAACACAAAACGTAACGACACGAAAATTTATTCATTGTAAAGATAGATAATTGCAAAGAACTCACGTTTAAAAACCAAACGATCCCCTGCATGCAATTTCAGCCCGATCTCGAGGAATTCCTCAAACAATCAGACAATCACGACGTCATCGCAGTTTCGGCTGAATTTACGGCGGATGCAGAAACCCCTCTTTCCGCCTATGCCAAGTTATCTGCCGAAAAGCCCGCATTTCTCTTCGAATCGGTTGTAGGAGGCGAGCAAGTCAGCAGGTTTTCATTCGTCGGATTCGGGCCTCGCAAAACCATCGCATGCGGTCAATCAACGACCGAAATCAAGGAGCGTGGGAAGGCTCCGCGCAGCATTCCAACACCCGACGATCCGCTGAGGATCATTGAGGATGAATTTGCGGGAATCCGCTACTTGGGGGCTGCGGATGACACCCGTTTCTCCGGAGGCGCGGTTGGTTATGTTTCTTACGAGTACGCCAACCGTATCGAACCGACGGTGAGTTTGCCGGAAGACGACCAACTCGGTCTGCCCTTGCTTTTCTTCATGATCGCGGATTTGGTCCTTATCTTCGACCATGCCTGCCAAACCCTCACCATTTGCGCGAATGCCTATGTCGGAAACAACCCTTCCGAAGCCTACCGGAGTTCATGTTCGAGAATCGAGGAAACCATCGGACTCCTGAATGCGTCATCCGAACTCCAAGCCGCGCCGATTGGAAATTCTTACGACGAGAAAGTCCCTTCGGGCAACATAAGCAAGGAGGACTTTGAGGCAATGGTCGAAAAGACCAAGGAGTATGTTCGCTCCGGCGACATAATCCAAGCCGTTCTTTCGCAAAGGTTTTCAGTTCCTTTCACCTGCCCTCCGATCAATCTTTACCGGGCAATACGGGCGATCAATCCCTCTCCTTACATGTTTCTCTTGGAATCCGAAGAGTATTCCATCGTCGGCGCATCACCGGAAGTTCATGTCCGCCTGACGAAAGAGGATGTCCTGATCAGACCGATTGCCGGAACCCGGCCACGAGGGAAATCGGAGGAGGAAGACGAATTGTTGGAAAAAGATTTGCTTGCTGATGAAAAGGAAAAAGCCGAACATTTGATGCTCGTCGATCTTGCCCGAAACGACATTGGGCGGGTGTGTGAAATCGGCTCTGTGCAAGCTGCTGAATACATGAACGTCGAAAGGTATTCTCACGTAATGCACATTGTTTCGCAAGTAACCGGGAAACTGAGACCTGACTGCAATGCCTTTGACCTGATCAGAGCCACTTTTCCCGCCGGTACAGTCAGCGGAGCCCCGAAAGTCAGGGCAATGCAAATTATTTCGGAGTTTGAAAACATACGAAGAAACGCATATGCTGGTGCACTAGGATATTTCGGCTACGAAGGAAATCATGATTCATGCATTGCAATTCGTACGGCCATGATCGCGGATGGCTTTCTGCACCTGCAGGCCGGAGCTGGAATCGTGGCGGATTCAGTCCCCGAAAAAGAATACGAAGAAACGATCAACAAAGCCAAGGGAATGCTCAATGCTTTGACATTGGCTGAACGAATCAGCGTTTAAGGGTGTCTTAACAATCACTAGGCAAAATGTAAGATTTCTCCTTTTAATGCTAATAACTCCATTGAACATATTCTGTAAATCCATTTCCGAAAAGCGGTAAACCATTGATGCAAAACGACGAGCAAGAGTCCCTCAGCATATACCTGCGCCAGATTTCGACGATCCCCCTCATCTCCGTACAGGAAGAGATCGAGCTGGCCGATCGAATCAAAAACGGGGATGAAAAAGCCCGTGAAACCATGATCACGGCAAACCTCAGGTTAGTCGTCAAAATAGCCAAGGAATATTCCAACATTGGACTTTCCCTATTGGATTTGATCAACGAGGGAAACATCGGTTTGATGAAAGCGGTCGAACGATTCGACCCCTCCAAGGGCGGGAAGCTCAGCACTTATGCCGCATGGTGGATCAAGCAATCCATCAAGAGAGCCTTGGCCAACCAAAGCAAAACCATACGGCTTCCCGTACACATGGTGGACCGAGTGACTCAGATCCGCAAAACCTCGGCGGAATTGGCCGAACGACTCGGCCGCGTCCCGACGGATGATGAGCTCGCTGCGGAAATGAACCTTCCGGTTTCGCGGATAACTCTTCTGAAATCAGTCAGTCGCAAACCGGCTTCATTGGATTCTCCTTTGAGTGACGACGATGGATCGACCTTGGGCGAGGTTGTTCCTGACGAAAAGGCGGCTAATCCCTACGAGCGCCTTCAATCAAAAAGCTTGGTCGGCGACGTAAATCGCGTTCTCGCCCAACTTGAACCCAGAGAAGCTGATATCATTCGCCTGAGATTTGGTTTGGAAGGCCTTGAACCGCTGACTTTGGAAGAAGTCGGAGAAAAGATCGGCATTACCAGAGAACGAGTTCGTCAGCTTCAGGAACAAGCCCTGAGAAATCTTCGCAAAAACATGTCCTCCATTGAGAAACAAAGGACGGCGGAAGAAATCAGGGAAGAACAACGAATTGCAGAACGCGCTCAAATCCTGAAAGGGATTCTAGAACAAGCCAACTTGACCTGAAAAGTACCGGCTTTCCTCAGCCGAAAGGATCCGCTTGGGAGAATTGCCCTTAGTTTTCCTCGATTTCTTCGGATTCCGAGGCGGTCGCTTCGTCAAGCAAGTCGCCAAGGGAAGTAGTCAGATCTTCTCCGACTTCGTCGTAAGCGGCAACTTCCTTGGCTAAAGCGTCCTCGTCATAGTCGGCTGCTTTCACGCTTAAGCCGATTCGACGCTCTTCTTTGTCTATTTTGATGACCCGGGCGGATACCTCGTCTCCCTCGTTTAGAAAATCCTTGATCTTCTCGACGCGCTCCTCGCTGATTTGACTGATGTGAACAAGACCGTCGATATCATTGTCAAGCTCTACGAAGGCTCCGTAACCAGCGACTCGGGCTACCTTGCCCTTGATCACGTCACCCAAACGGTACAAGCGGTCAATGTCTTCCCAAGGATCCTGAGTGAGTTGTTTCATCCCCAGGGAAATTCTTTGGTTCTCTACATCTACCTCTACGACGATCGCATCGACCTCGTCACCCTTCTTAACCATCTCGCTGGGATGATTGATCTTGCGCGTCCAACTCATGTCTGAAACATGAACCATCCCGTCGATGCCTTCCTCAAGTTCCACGAACGCACCATAGGACGTGAGGTTTCGAACCTTTCCTCGAACACGGGCGCCGGGAGGATAATTGTGCGTGGCCATGTCCCATGGATTGACGTCCAATTGCCTCAATCCGAGGGAAATCTTTTGGTCGTCCTTTTGTATTCCCAAAACGACGGCATCGACTTCATCTCCTACACTTAAAACTTCGCTGGGTTTGGTAATTCTCTTGGTCCAAGACATCTCGGTAACGTGAACAAGACCCTCGACCCCTTCCTCCAACTCGATAAAGGCTCCATAAGGAACGAGATTAACAACCTTGCCCCGAACCTTGGCGTTGATGGGGAATTTCTTTTCAATGTCGTCCCAAGGATTGGAGGACAATTGCTTGAGACCAAGGGAAACCCGTTCTCTGGTTTGGTCAATATCGATAATACATACCGTTATTTCCTCACCGGTCTTGACCATTTCGCTCGGATGAGAAACACGGCCCCAACTCATATCGGTAATATGAAGAAGTCCGTCCAAACCATCCAAATCGATGAAGGCACCGTAGTCGGTAATGTTCTTTACCATGCCTCGCCGCGTTTCGCCCGGCTTGATCTTGGAGAGAATTTCGCGCTTCTTGTCTTGGCGTCTTTCCTCAATCAATTCCCGGCGCGAAACTACGATGTTTTTTCGCTCCCGGTTGATCTTAACAACTTTAAAATCAAAAGTTTGACCGACAAATTGATCCAAATTTTTGGGGGCTTGAATATCGACTTGAGATGATGGCAAAAAAGCATCTACGCCAATATTCACAACCAGTCCGCCTTTTACTTTGGAACGAACACGGCCCGTTATGACCGAACCTTCCTCGCAGGTATTTACGATCTTCTCCCAATTTTTCTTTTGCTCGGCTTTGTCAAAAGAAAGTTGAGGATTGCCGTCACGATCTTCAAGACGTTCCAAAAAGACTTCCAGATCAGAACCTATTTCGAGTTCTCCGAGATCGAGGAATTCATGAGCCGGGATCGTGCCTTCGGCTTTCCCGCCGAAATCAATGACGACTTCGGTCGGTCGGATTTCCATAATGGTTCCTGATATTACGGAACCTTCTTTCAAGAGTTCAATTTTGCTCTCTTGGAGCAATTCTTCCATCACAGCGCTCATAATGAGGTATAGTTAGGCCAACGTCACCGGAGCAAAATCACAGCTTTTGCGCGAACTGCCGGAGAAATTGGGTTAAAGGTTAATATTGGCGATTTATAAAGAACGAAAAATAAGACAAAGAACCAAAAAACACTCATTGGAAGCTTCAGGCAAGTGCAAAAGAACCAAATGACAAAAAATCGGTTCCCCTTCAGGGGACGATCTTATTCAACGGGAACTCGACGATTCCCTCCGCTCCCATCCTCTTGAGCATGGGTATCAAATCCCGGGAAACATTTTTCTCAATAACCGTTTCCAAGGCAATCCAGGATTCGTCGCTCAAGGAAGAAACCGTAGGTTTGCGGAGGGAAGGCACCTTTTGCAATACGACCTCCAGTTTGGATCTTTCAAGATTCAGCTTAAGCCCTACCTTGGTATCGGCTTCGAGCGCGGCACTGAGCATGAGAGCGATATTCTCGATCTTCGCACGTTTTTCCTGGTCTTCCCAAGCCGACTTGTTTGCGATCAGAACGGTGTTGGTTTCCATCAGAACGTCGACGATTCTAAGCTTGTTGGCGCGAAGGGAACTTCCCGTTTCGGTAAGGTCAACGATCGCGTCAACCAATTCCGGAACCTTGATCTCTGTTGCCCCCCATGAAAATTCGACTTCTGCCTCAACCCGGTGTTCATCGAGGTAAGCACGGGTTACGTTAACCAATTCAGTGGCAATTGTCTTCCCTTCCAAATCGGAAACCGAACGTATTTCCGATTGCTCAGGCACGGCAAGAACCCACTTGGAGATGCGGTTTGAGGCACGGCTGTAAATCAGATCGGCCACGATTTCCACGGAGGAATCGTTTTCCTTCACCCAATCTCTTCCGGTAAGACCGCAGTCAAAGAATCCATCTTCGACGTAACGACTCATTTCCTGAGCCCTCACGAAACGACCTTCGATCTCGGGATCATCCCAGCAAGGGGTGTATGAGCGTGATCCCTTGGTTATTCGAAATCCCGCTTTGCCAAACAGCTTTACGGTGGGTTCTTCCAAACTCCCCTTGGGAAGACCAAAATTTAGTAGCGCGCACATTTTAAAAGGATCCTAAAACAGCCCTTTTGGTCGATATTAGCAAGTAAATTGAAGAACCTGAATCAACCATATCGGCGAGAAGCCTCCTCCCAAGATTTCTTCATTTCCAATTCCATCAAGATTTCCTTCAGTTCGGACAAATTAACCGGAGGACAATCAGTCATGTCGACTTCCAAGTCGGACTCCAAACGGATAAGCTCTCGATTCCTTAGCAAATCCTCCCTTTTCTCATAAACCAAACTACAAAACCTTTTGGGGGCCAAACGACCGGCATTTTCGATTATTCCCTCCAAGTCTCCATGGTCGTTCATCCATTTAAGGGCGGTCTTGGGACCAACTCCGGGCAGTCCCGGAATATTATCGGACTGGTCACCAATAATGGAAAGGTAATCCAAAATGCCGGCCGGAGAAACCCCGAACTTCTCTTTCACGCCCGATTCATCGAGTAATCGCCAACCCAATTTGGGGTTGGCCGTGGGAGGAGGAAGAAGTTGCTTCACCTTGGGTCCGACCAACTGGCTCAAGTCTTTGTCCGAGCTCACGATAAGCAAATCGGTTTCATCTCCCGAGCGTTGGCGGACGGCAGAGGCAATGAGATCATCGGCTTCCAAACCTTCCTGCTCTCTCCAACCGTGTCCGAGAGCCGTCGTCAAACGCTTCACCCAAGCCAATTGCTCCGAAAATCCGTCCGGAGGAAGACCTCGGTTTGCCTTGTAAGTTGGTAAAATGTCCTCTCTTCGCCTCGATCCTCCCTTGTCGAAAAAAACCCAAATTTGATCAGGAGAACAATCATCCTCCAACCTCCAGAAAGAGCGCAACCATCCATGAACCATATTGGTCGGGAACCCATCCGCCCGACTAAGGTCACGGATACCGTAAAAGGCTCGGAACGCCAAATTATGCCCATCGCAAAGTAAGATTTTCGCCATCCACCGATAAAGACAGGCTCACGAGGAATTGGGCAAGCGCAAAGCCAACCTCAAAAGGAAAACTCAGGGAAATTCGATTTTATGCTTCGGCATCACCCTCATACGATACAAGCTCTCCTTCGATAAACTCAGGAGAAGCTTTTTTCATTTTGATCAGAGCCATGCGGTTTTCCAATCCGCGCGGTGCCTCGGGAACGACAACCCGGACATAATGATCGGTGTAACCTGAATAAAACCCGTCCTTTGGATTCTCAAGCAGAACTCGAAAAACCTGACCCAGTTGATTTTCGTGAAAGCTCATCCTCTTGGATGCCGAGAGTCTTCGCAAATGGGCGCTGCGCAGGCGCCTTTCCTCCACTGAGACTTGCTTGTCCATTTTGGCCGCCGGTGTTCCCTCTCGCTCGGAAAAGGTAAAAACGTGACAATACGCAAAGGGCAAGTCAAGGAACCGGTCGCAAGTCTCCTCAAAGTCGCTTTCGCTCTCACCGGGAAAACCAACCATCAGGTCGGTCCCCAAACACAGTGAAGGAACGGCTTTGACGGCTTGATCAAAAAAGGCGGCCATTTCGGCCATACCGTATTTTCTTTTCATTCGGACAAGGGTTTGATCGCAACATGCCTGCATTGGAACATGCAAGTAAGGCATCAGGGAATGATCCGGGTCCGCCATCATGCCAAAAAGCTCGTTTGGTATAGTGGTCGGCTCGATGCTGCTGATTCTCAGCCTGTCGAGCCCAGGCATTTCAGCCAAAGAATGGATCAAGGCAAGAAAGTCTTTTCCCTTTGATTCATAAGTCCCCAAGTTCACGCCCGTAAGAATGAATTCGCGTACGCCTTGGCCAATCATTTGGCTGACCTCCCGAAACAAATCATCCCAATCTCGCGAGCGGGCTCTTCCACGGGCAAAAGGGATTACGCAGAAAGAGCACATAAAATCGCATCCGTCTTGAATTTTCAGGTTGGCCCTTTGCTCGAAATCAGGATCCCCGACAAAACCGATGCTAAAATCCTCACGACTGATCCTTTCCCTTACCACAACAGGACTTGCCGGCTTTTCATCGGTTAGATAATCCAAGAAGTTAAGTTTGTCGTGATTACCGATAACGTAATCGACTCCCTCGATCATGGCTATTCGGTTGGCAGCCATTTGGGAATAACACCCCACCACCACCGTAACGGCCTGAGAGTTTTTACGGATGAATCGTCGGATCGCATTTCTTGATTTTGCATCAGCCTCATTGGTGACCGTACAAGAATTGATTACGCCCAAGTCCGCATCTTCGCCAAAGGAAACAATTTCATAGCCGGCGGCCTTTAGTTTTCCCTCCATGGCCAAAGCCTCATACTGATTCAGACGACAACCCAAGGCCTTGACCGAAGCCTTTTTTGTTTTGGCTGAAGTTTTCATCTCTTTCTTCCGTTTCACGAAAATTCAAATTAAGTTTGAGAAAATGGCTCAACTACCTTGGGAAGAGATTCCCCATTTTTTGCCAAAACACCGATAAGCCGAAAAGCCTTGAGGTACCGAGGAACGAAGACCGAAGGCTTGAACAAGCAACGTAGAAGCCACCCCAAGTAAAAACGATCCGCCCAATTCGGAATCCGAGCTTGTTTGCCCGAAAGAAAGGCCAAAGCAGCTCCCGTACACAAAATGGCAGACGAGAACGAGAGGTTTTCACGCAAGTAAAAACCAAGTCTTTCCTGCACCCCCCCGCCCAGTTGGATGAATATTGTCATTGGGCGAACCCTCTCGATTGCTTCCAAAAGATCGGGGTCTTCAATTGATCCGGTTTTGGCATACCTTGGCGCTACATATAGAGCATCGTCTCGCAAGGAAAGTCCAAGCTCTTTTTTGATCCATTGTCTATTGGCCTCGCTTTGCTCCTGATCGGGCATTACCCAAAAGGCATCATTGAGCGAAACGTCCTTGTCGAAAAGATACGCCCGGAGAAAAGCCAACCCAGAAATCCTTCGAATTGGCTTACGGGCAAAAAAATTGGACCACAGGCACATCAAACCGCTATCCGGCAAGACCAAGTCGGCTCGTGTAACGGCACGCGAATAGAAAGAACACTCGACTAGATCACCCGCAAGCCCCGGGCCGGAAGGAGCTACGCACAAGCCTCCGCGGCACGCCTCCGAAACTGCATCCGACAACGAGCCTGAAAAAAAATCGATGCCGAGAATCCGGCTTTTGCTTTTCTTCACCTCATCCCCTCTTGAAGAAGGATTCACAGATGGTTCAGCAGGCGCTCTTGGGGGGGAACAAAACTTGCCCCACCGTTCTAACCACGATTTCCAAATCCAGCCAAATCGACCAATTGCCGACGTAATTGAAATCCAGCTCAATCCTTTTGCGAACAAGCGCAGGATCAGTAAATTCACCCCGCAAACCCCGGCATTGGGCAGGACCAGTCACACCGGGTTTTACGAATTGCCGGATGCGGTAAGCCTTGTAGTCACGCTGAAAGAGGTAATCATGCTCGGCCAAATAGGGCCTCGGCCCGACCAAGCTCATTTCTCCCTTTAAGACATTCAAGAATTGAGGGATTTCATCGATGCTGAAACGACGCATAAAGCGACCAAAGGAAAATATTCTCTGATCCCCCGGGCTGGCTTGAACTGATTCGTCACGAGTGTTGCTATCATCGTGCGACATCGACCGAAACTTCCAAATTACGAATCGCTTGCCGGCCAACCCCACTCGCTCTTGCCTGAAAAAGAGAGGCCCGGATGACTGAATGGACTGAAAAAACTTAACGACCAGCATACATAACGGAAGGACGAACAAAAGAGCTGGCAAGCTTACGCACAAATCAAAGGATCTCTTGAGCATTTGATTGAAAGGACTTTCCAAAGGTTCGTTTTGCAGGGAGAAAAATTGCCTGCCTGACTCCTCGACAAAGACGAGACGGGAATCAAAAAAACCTGACAAGGAATTGTATATGAGTACTCGACAACCGTGTTGGTTGGCCAAATCCGTGACCACGGAAATCCAATCGTCCATATTCCGATCGGGTAAAACCACCAATTGATGGATTTTGTTCTTTTTCAAAAAACCCTCGAGTTTGGCGTAAGAACCGAGCCACGGCAATTGAACGGAGACCGGGGCCTTATCCGTAGTCGAAAACATTCCTGCAAAACTAAAGCCATGCCTCGAATGCCTGGTTATCCAATTGCTGAGGCCGTCCAATGCCGTCGCGTCACCAAGAATAAGGCTTCTTTTGTTCGTCGATTGGAAGCCGATCAATCTTTTGAACAAACCGGGCAGGGCGAAGTTGGAACTGACCAACAATGGCCAACAAGTCGAAAGATAAAAAACCAAAAACAGTCGACTTGTCTCCTTGTCCTTGGTCGCAAAGTAAGAGGCAAAAACGAAGAACGCGATGAGAGATGTTTGAAAGTTAGCTTTAATGACAGATTCACGAATCCTCCGCCATCCGCTTTTGATGAAGAAAGATCCGTAATTTTGCATCGTGCCCAAAGTCGCCACGACAAGGCCGGCCCCGGCAACCAAAGCATAATTCCAAGGCAGATTGATCAAGGGATACTCCCACTCTCCCCACAAATAAAAGCAAACCCAAAACCACGAAAAAACGAACACAAGCAGGAATATCTTGTGCATAAGAGCATATCCATGGTCTCGATGGTTGGGCATATTGGACGCTGTTAAGCTTTCCTAAAAATGACGGAAATTCGATTGGAGGGCAAGGAACTATTTGCAGTGCTGCCACGTACCTGCCAATAAATCGGCTCGACAATATCCGCAAGTTAGAGGTTGCCTATTTCATTTTTTTTTGAAACAAATGAAAATATGGCATCGCCAGCGAACCTTAAAGAAGAGTCACCCCCTCTCCTTGACGCACGCAATCTGGAGCTGGAGTCAATTGATTTTTTCGTGCGATTGATGAGCATGCTTGGTATGCCCCGGTCGGTTGGGGAAATCTATGGGTTACTTTATTTTTCCAAAGATCCTCTGCCCATGGATCAGATCGCGTCCCGGCTTGGAATCAGTATCGGTTCAGCAAGTCAGGGGCTTCGCACCCTTCGATCCCTGAAGGCAGTGCGTACCGCCTACGTTGCCGGAGACCGCAGGGATCATTACTTTGCCGAAACTGAATTCAGAAGGCTGTTCTCGAACTTTATCAAGGACGAAATCATGCCCCACCTGGATAGCGCCAAAGATCGAATCAGTCGCATGGAGAAATCTCTTCCAAACCACTCCTCGGAGGAGGATGAATTTTATGCAGTTCGCATTGAAAAACTCAGACGGCTTACGAAGGCAGGCGGACGCCTGCTTCCTGCTCTTGCCGGCTTGCTAAAACTATGAATCACCCGCAAGAGGAACTCATCGATTGGTCTGTTGGTTGGTATTGTATTCGTACCAAACCAAGAATGGAAACAGTCGCCGCGGCAACTTTGGGCACCTTGGATGACGTAGAGGTCTTTTTACCACGAACCATTCGACCGCCGAAAGCGAAGGTCTTTTCGGCAAAAGCTCTTTTCCCCGGCTATCTCTTTGCCCGGTTTGACCCAGTGTCTCATATCCGGAACGTGCATTACGCCAGAGGCGTTGGATATGTCGTTCGCCGAAAGGAGGTTCCCGTCCACGTCCCGCCGCAAGTCATGATCGAACTTCGACTCATTTCGCCCGACGGACTATTGGAGATTCCCGACCAACCCCACAAGGTTGGAGACAAGGTGAAAGTAATCTCAGGTCTCTTTGCGGGTGGCGAGGGAACAGTTACGCAACTTGTGCCAGCCCGTGAAAGGATCAAAATTCTTTTTGAAATCCTCGGACAACCCAGAGAGGTTGAAATCGACGAGGATCTTGTTGATTTTCCCAGCGCTCATCCATTGGGCGTTGGATAAATTTGCCTAATACACAACCCCATCTTGCAGCCATATTGGCCTTGTATCAAGCAAACGGCCAAGGGCGGTAGCGTGAAAAAACTAAAGTCATGCCCAGCGCTCTGATTTCGGGAATCTCCGGCCAAGACGGTTCCTACTTGGCGGAAAGCCTTTTGAAAGATGGCTTTGCAGTACATGGACTGGTACGGAGATCGTCTCTGGAAGCACCCCATGTCAAGCTGACTCGAATTTCGGCGGTGATGGACCGGTTGACCCTCCACCCATGCTCTTTGGAAAGCCAGACTGCATTGTTCGAAGTTGTCCGGGAAATCAAGCCCGACTACCTTTACCATTTGGGAGCGCAATCATTTGTTTCTTACGACATTGATCAGGAATACGCTACCTTGGATACCAATTTAGGCTCAACTCATGCTCTGTTGTCTGCGGTCATGAGGTTCGCGCCCCATTGCCGGGTTTATTTTGCAGCTTCGAGCGAAATGTTCGGTCACGCGGAAACTTCTCCTCAAAACGAATCCACCCCCTTCAATCCCCG
>JAYOMW010000044.1:0-1955 GCA_038121045.1 Opitutia bacterium | reverse complement strand
AAAGACTATGTGGAAGCCATGAGAAAAATTACGGAATTCGACAAAGCCGATGATTTCGTCGTTGCTTCGGGCCAGACTCACTCGGTCAGAGAATTTTGCCAAAAGGCTTTTTCGCTTCTGGATCTTGTTTTCGAAGATTTTTTTGAATACGAGCCCCGGTTTTTCAGGCCGTCGGAAAAAAACCCCCTTTGCGGAGACGCGACCAAAGCACGTGAAAGACTCGGTTGGTCGCCGACCTGCGATCTTGACATGATAATCGAGGAAATGATGAATCGCGAACTGGAACGGGTTTCCACTTCCTCAAGCTGACGCATGATTCGTTACAAATTGAGTTACCTCACTTCCCTCCTTTTCCTTTTGGTCTTTACGGTTGTCTTTCTGTCCGTCGATTTCTTCATGCCTCACCTCCGGGCATGGAAATCTGGCAAACTGCTTCTTCAGTCGAAAGTTTACCTGGACGAATCAGTAGAGGAGGAGAGTGGGTTGCTTGAGGACGGAGTTCGAAAAGCCAAGTTTGCATTTCTGCTTGATCCCGAAAATGAAGAAACCTTTGAGAACTACAACCTCTTGCTCTTCCGAACAAACCCTTCGCTGGCTTTAAATAATTGGTCGTCGGACTTGGACAACCATGGTGACCAAGTCGAAAAAAGAATCAAACTCTTCGACAAAGGACTGATGACCTTGCGAAACGACACACTGTCGCCTTCTCACCGCAAGAGGGCTGGTGAAGTCGCTTTTACGCAAATGAAAAGACTTACTCAGATCGACAGTTGGATCGAAGCCCCCAAAAACGCTCTCATGGTTTGCAATTTATTGGCTGAGACCGGTAATCAATCCGCAGCCCTTGAGCAAGTTAATCGAATCCTCGAAAACTACCCTGGCCATCCTCAAGCTCTTTTTCTTCTTACCCGCCTGTCCGTTCACCTCAAGGACACCTCACAGTTGCCCCGCATAGGAAAGCAATTGGCGCTGCTATCGGCTCAAAGAGATCAAACCGGGATTGAAGCAATAAGGCACATGACGCTGCTTCACCTGATGCAACCTCTCTCCCCAAGTAGTTTGGACAAATGCATCGAACTTCTTCAAGTGAACAAGCAGGCGCAACCCATCGACTTTCTGCGAATTCATGCTCTTCGCTTCGCTTCGACTGAAAACGAAGAAGAAAAAAAGGAAATCATAAAAAGTTGCTCCAACCTTTTTGATTTAAACAACCCCGCCGACTTGCTTACTTTTTCAAATTGGCTGGCCCGGTTGCGCAGTTTCTCCGCTTTGCTCAGCTATTTACCGGCTTCAAAAGCAAAAGTAGACGAAAACTTATTCAAAATCCGGATGAATGCCCTCGCCCACCTCAATGATACCGAGAGCATTCATCGCGAAGTAAGAAACTCCCCGATCATTCCTCAGAGGTGGAGGTTTCTTGTTGAAGCCCGAGCCTATGCGCTTGCCGGAAATTTCAAAGAGGCTTCCGCAATATTGGATCGGTTGATTCCGACTTTGGGGGAAGACTACAGAAAAGTCCGGAGCATTTGCGAATACCTTGAAAGCTCTGACGATATAATGGGCTTGGTTCACATACTCGAAAAGCTCATAGACAAGCCCATTCACAAACGCTACGCCCTCCTCAAACTGATGCAACATCGCTCAGCCTCCGCTCCTCTTGAAGATCTGCTAGGTTGGATGTCCAGGCTTTCCAAGATGGATGACCTCGAATCAAGTTTTTCCGAGTCCTACCTGTACTTCGAATTGCTTAATCCTCAGCTTCCTTCTCCGTCGCAAAAGTTGGATCGATTGATTGGTGAAGCAAAAGCATTTCATGGCAAAGACAATACAATGCGGACACGCATTACCCTTGCCCTCGCCCACTTGAGAAATCATTCACCCGATCTTGCCCTCGTTGCCCTCGGTCGCACGGAGAATTGGAGGAACTGGACAGACAGTCGAGCCGCTTGGGCCTT
>JAYOMW010000043.1:4127-21620 GCA_038121045.1 Opitutia bacterium | reverse complement strand
TTGCCGTAAACAACATCCTTAGAGGGTCTTTTGAGGTGAATGTAGTCAGAAAGGATCGAACAGATTTTCGGACGTTTGAAGTAACTTCGATTCAATTCTTTCAGAGCTATATAATTCTTGAGGGGACGCCTGAAGGGGATGCCCTCATTCCTGTTGATGATCTGTCTGCTTTTACTTGGAAGGAAAAATCCAACCCTTGACTCCTGCCTTAAGGGTAGATCGCCCAATACTTCTTGGCCTGTTCCTTGGTCACCAAGGCCTCGTAATTACCCTTGAAGGTCCTGGGGCTATTACCGGCCCAGGAGCATACCGCATTCACATCTTCGACTATCGCCAGGCGGTAGGACAGGGCAGAGTGACGGCAACCGTCTTGGATCCATTCCGGGCGACTTGACGAGTATGGATCATCAAGGCCATCAATTCCCTTTTTGTCGATGCCGTGGATCCTGCCTTTGCCAACCCTAAATCCGGCGGCACATCTGATGACATCGAACTTTTTGAGGAAGTTGCCTGGGCATACAGGGCCTTCGTCCTTCTTGTACGGCTTGATCCATGCAACGCAGTTGTCGGGAAGCAAAACGGTTCTTCTCCAGGCTTGTTTGCCCCTAAGTCTGATTGAAACCTTGTCGTTACCTTCATCGTCTTTGTCCCAAACAATATTGTCCGGGTTCCAGGTAAGAGGCTTGAGAGTGTCGTTGCCTTGAATCTCTTGCGGTCTCAACCCGCCGAAAAGGGCAATTGCGAAGTAGGGGACAAGCTCGCCATTAAAGCACTTGGCGGCGGTTTCCATGATTGTCTTTGCTTGCTCTACGGTAAAGGCCTCTGGGTCTAGCTCGTTAGCCGGAGGCTTTGCTATCTGCTTGATTGGGTTACGGTCGCACCGTCTTGGCTTTTTCTCGGAAGCCCAGTCATAGAAAGTACTGAGCGTCTTCCACAGGTCCCGCCTAGTGGAATTGCTTACATCCCATGCCTCCGACCAAATTCTATCGTCAAGCTCCTCTACGGTAACGTCGTTGAGGAATCTTTCGATGGAAGCAAAGGATCCTTCCTTGATTCGCTCGGTTCCGTCTTTGAGGATGGTGATGCCGAGCCTCCAACGGATCTTGTCCAAATAGTTCTTTTTGGCTCCCTCCCGCTTCTTCCATGCAATGAAGTCTCTGACCGCATCGACAACCAATGTGTCGGTCCAATCCTGCTCCTTGTAGTTGGCGGCGAACCATGACGCGACTTTGGTGAGCGACCAGTCTTCGACGCCCTTGACTTTGGCGACTATGTCCAGGGCCGTCCGGTAGTCGCCTTCCTGAGTTGAGTCGATGCTCGACGGCCTCACGTTTTGATTCTTGGCCTTGAGAAGATTGAGGCCTTGGATTTTCAGATCCTCGGCTCCGGCATAAGCTTTTGTCTCATCATTATATCTTTGACGAACCACCTTCCCGTTTGGTAACCTTGCATACACTTCAAAGGTGACTTTGGAGACCCCCTTTACTTGCTTAATGACTACTCGCTCTTCTGCATCCCACTTTGTCAGTTTCATGATAATTCGTGATTCGGATTCTAATGTGTTCGATTTGAAAGTTCGCACACATTTTTATGCGAAGCAGTTATTTGGTCAAGTAGAAAATTTCTTCAAACGGGCTAAAACCCGCTTGAATACTTAAGGTCGGGCCGTAGCGCAGTCTGGTAGCGCACTACGCTGGGGGTGTAGGGGTCGTGGGTTCAAATCCCACCGGCCCGACCATTTTTAACTTTTGATTATTCCTCTCCCCGTGAACACGGAAAAGAATCCAACCGCAGGCTGGCTCGGGACCGGCGTAATGGGCGCTTCCATGGCTGGTCATTTGTTAGACGCGGGCTTCCGTTTGAGCCTGCATACGAGAACTCGTTCCAAGGCTGACCGCTTGATTTCCCAAGGGGCCGAATGGGCAAGCTCGCCGGCCGAAGTGGCCGAGCGGTCTGATTTCGTTTTCACCATGCTTGGCTATCCTCATGACGTAGAGGAAGTTTATTGCCAAGAAAAGGGAGTGCTTGCAGGTTGTCGGCCCAATTCGATTCTGATCGACATGACGACGTCCAGTCCGACTCTTGCGGAACGAATTTCAGGAAAAGCTCTCGAAAGAGGGTGTCATCTCCTGGACGCTCCCGTGAGCGGTGGAGACGTCGGGGCCCAAAACGGGACTTTGGCGATCATGTGCGGTGGGGACCAAGAAGCTTTCGACAAGGCTCTCCCTCTGCTTCGGGTCATGGGGAACAAGATTGAACTGTTCGGTTCTTCCGGTTCCGGCCAACGGGTCAAGATGGCCAATCAAATCCTGATCGCGTCCACTATGGTCGGCACGGTTGAGGCTCTGTTATACGCGGAAAGGGCGAAATTGGATCCTTCTCGGGTCATTGGCTTGATCGGCCAAGGGGCAGCCGGTTGCTGGTCCATCAATCAGCTTGGACCCAGGATGGTTCAATCCGATTGGGAACCGGGCTTCTTCGTCAAGCATTTCATCAAGGACATGGGAATTGCCTTGGATGATTCGAAGAGAATGGGCTTGGCACTGAAGGGGCTTGCCTTGGCTTCCGAGTTTTACCAACGAGTTGAAGAGGAAGGGTTTGCGGAGAAAGGAACCCAAGTCCTTCTCAAAGTTCTTAGGAAGATGAATGAATCTTGATGAGATTCTTGCGAAAAGAGTGTTTCCAAATTCCTAGGAATCAGTAAGATAATACCTCTTTTATATTTTTCATGGTCAATTTAGTTACCGGAGGAGCTGGATTTTTAGGCAGTCACTTGTGTGATCGCCTGCTTGAGCGTGGTCAGGAGGTTATCTGTCTGGATAACTTTTTTACCGGTCGCAGGCAGAACGTGATCCATCTTCTCGATAACCCGAAATTCGAACTGATGCGCCACGATGTGGTCGACCCCTTCAAGTTGGAAGTTGACCGTATTTACAATTTGGCATGCCCTGCGTCACCGGTCCATTATCAGTTCAATCCGATCAAGACGGCCAAGACTTCCGCGATGGGAGCGATCAACTGCCTGGGCTTGGCCAAGAGGGTGGGTGCCCGGATACTGCAAGCCTCTACCTCGGAGGTTTACGGTGATCCGGAAGTTCATCCTCAACCCGAAGAGTACCGCGGCAACGTCAATCCGATTGGCTTGCGGGCGTGTTATGACGAGGGGAAGCGTTATGCCGAAACCCTATTCTTCGACTACCACAGAGAGAACAAGGTGGATATTCGAGTAGTCCGGATCTTCAATACTTATGGCCCCCGGATGCTTGCTGACGATGGAAGAGTCGTTTCCAACTTTATTGTTCAGGCCTTAAAGGGTGAGAGCCTTACGGTCTATGGAGACGGTTCTCAAACCCGTTCTTTTTGCTATGTTGACGATTTGCTCGAAGGAATGATGGGCGTCATGGAACAGGAGAAAACCATCGGGCCGATCAATTTGGGCAACCCGACCGAATTCACGATCAAAGAGTTGGCTCAAAAAGTTCTTTCAATGGTGAATTCAACCTCGACGCTCGTTGAAAAGCCTTTGCCTTCGGATGACCCGACCCAGCGCAAGCCCGACATAAGCCTCGCGAAGGAGGTGCTAGGTTGGAGCCCCCAAGTTGACCTCGAAAAGGGGCTGGAACGCACGATATCTTATTTTAGAGCACTACTCGAAACCTGATTACTTTTCCTTTGGCATGAATCTTTTCGCTCCTTTCAAATCGATATTGAATTCCCTCAAGGGAAGAAATCATCGCAAGTACCTCAGGAAATGCGCCCCGGTCGTTGCTGAGATCAACCGGATCGAAAAGGAATTTCAAAGCCTTTCAGACGACCAGTTGAAAGCCAAAACGCCCGAATTCATGGAGCGCTTCAGGAATGGCGAATCCCTTGAGGAAATGCTTCCCGAGGCCTTTGCTACGGTCAAGAACGCGGCCCGGCGGCTCTGTGGGGAAACGATTTCGGTATGCGATCATCCCATCCTTTGGGAGATGGTCCATTACGATGTTCAGCTGATTGGCGGAATGGCTTTGCACGACCGGCATATCGCCGAAATGGCGACGGGAGAGGGAAAGACCTTGGTTTCAACCTGCCCCCTCTACCTGAACGCGCTGAGTGGGAAAAATTGTCAACTTGTAACGGTTAATGATTACTTGGCCTTGAGAGATTCCCATTGGATGGGAGCTCTTTTCGAATACCTCGGTCTGACGGTCGGATGCATTCAAAACAACATGCCATCTTCCGAGCGCCGCGAAATGTATGAACGCAACATTACCTACGGTACCGCTTCCGAATTCGGATTCGACTACCTGAGGGACAATGGAATGGCGACCTGCAAGGAGGACCAAGTTCAGCGTGATCACTTTTTTTGCATTATTGACGAAGCGGATTCCATCCTGATCGACGAGGCCAGGACGCCTTTGATCATTTCCGGGCCGATGAGGGAGGACAACCCTTTGCCCTTCGATGAGATGAAGCCCAAGGTCATGAAGCTTTTTGATGCTCAGTTGAGGCAGTGCAACAAGCTTGCTGAAGAGGCCAAAAAGGCCTTCGCGAAGGAGGATCTTTCCGACGAAGATGCGGACGAGGCGACGGCCAAGCTTTACCAAGTCAAGCGGGGCATGCCTACGCACCGCCAATTCATGCGCATGATGGAGGACGCCTCCATTCGCAAGGGGTTCGAGAAATTCGACCTGGATATGAATTCGGATTACAACAAGACCCGGGCACATGACCTGAAGGAGGATTTGCACTATGTTATCGACGAGAAAAACCAGCAAGCCGACTTGACCGAAAAAGGTCGTCAATTGATAAGCCCTGACGATCCGGATGGGTTTGTCATCCCGGACTTGGCCAGCGTCTATGTCGAAATTGAGCGGGATACGATGTCTTCGGAGGATGAAAAGCGCCAAAGCAAGGATGAGGCGGAGCGTGATTTTCAACTCAGAAGCGAACGAATCCACACCGTTTCCCAACTTTTGCGGGCTTACGGCCTTTACGAGAAGGACAAGCAGTACGTGGTGCAAGGCGGAAAGGTCATGATCGTGGACGAGAACACGGGACGGCTTATGCCCGGGCGGAGGTGGAGCAACGGACTCCATCAGGCAGTCGAGTCTAAGGAAGGTGTGGTGATCGAGAAGGAGACCAAGACCTACGCAACTATCACCATTCAAAATTATTTCAGAATGTACGAAAAACTGGCCGGGATGACGGGGACGGCCGAAACCGAGGCAGGCGAGTTTCACGACATTTATAGGCTTGGCGTGATGGTTATCCCGACCCACAGGGATTGCATAAGAAAAGATTTGAACGACCTGATGTTCAAAGGCCGCAGGCAAAAGTTCAATCAAGTGCTGGAAGACCTGAGGGAAGCCCATGACAAAGGGCAACCGGTTTTGGTGGGAACTGCATCGGTCGAATCTTCCGAGGTTTTCAGCCGGATGCTTAAGCGGGCCAATATCCGTCACACCGTCCTTAACGCTAAGTTTCATGAAAGGGAAGCGGAGATCGTTGCCCAAGCCGGACAATCCGGTGCGGTTACCATCGCGACCAACATGGCTGGTCGGGGCACCGACATTAAATTGGGAGAAGGCGTCAAGGAACTGGGTGGGCTTCTCGTTTTGGGTACGGAGAGGCATGAGTCCCGCAGAATCGACCGCCAATTGCGCGGGAGATGCGCCCGGCAGGGAGACCCTGGAGCGTCCAAGTTTTATGTCTCGCTGGAGGATGACCTCATGCGATTGTTCGCCAATCAAGGGGCTCTTTCGAAAATGCTTGAAAAATCCTTCGGAGAAGACGAGTCGCTCGAGCATGGAACCCTAGACTGGTCGATCCAAAATGCACAGAAGAAAGTCGAGCAGCAGAATTACTCGATCCGCAAGCGTCTTCTTCAGTACGACGACGTTTTGAACAGGCAGCGGGAAATCGTCTATTCGATTCGAAACGACGTCTTGCTTGAAGATGATCCTGGCAAAATTTTGCTTGAATTGATCGAGGAGGAGTTGGAAATCCGTTTGAGTGGGGTGCCGGAAGCCGAGTTCAAGGCAACTCAAGAAAGTGAAATGCCGGAACTGGAATCGGTTCTTGCTTCGTGGGTCAACGTTACCTTCCCCCTTTCAGTCCGGTTGGATGAGTTGGCGGGAAAATCCGAGAACGAGGCGAAGGAATTTATTTTAGAGAAGATCACCTCGGCCTACGACGCCAAGCGAAAACTCGAAGACCCTGAACGTCTTGAAGGCTTGGAAAGATACGTCGTGGTCAACGCCGTCGACATCCATTGGCAGGATCACTTGACGGAGATGGATGAATTGCGCCGCAGCGTTGGCCTGAGGGGGTATGGTCAGAAAGACCCCCTGAGCGAGTACAAGAACGAGGCTTTCCGTGCATTCGAAGAAATGATGGGGGCGATGCGCTCCGATGTTTGTTCGGGAATCTTCCGTTCTTCCACCAACCTCGCTGTCTTCGAGAACATGCTTTCGACCCTCAACGACGTGGCCAAGACGACTGGACCGGAAAGCTCGAGTGAAGGTGGGTTCGACCAATTCCGTTCAGCTCCCCAAGCATCGGAGGCCCCCGAAATTCCAACCATTGCGACCCCCGTTGTGCGGGACGCACCCAAGGTCGGTCGTAACGACCCTTGTCCTTGTGGAAGCGGAAAAAAATACAAGAAGTGCTGCGGCGCGGGAGTAGCCGCCTAGCCCGTTGCCCGGGCCGTCAACCCGACCCATGCCTCGGGTTCGATTTGCTCGGGACGGAGTGTTTGAGCCAAACCATTCTCATCCAACCAATTCAGTATTCCGGATCGTGTGGCATCGTCTTCCTGCTTGGCGATTGCGCCGATTTGTTTGCGCCGCCGGGTGAAGATACGCCGGATCAGCGCTCTATGAGTTGCGGAGAAAAGGAAAGGCTCGGGCAAGAGGTCCATTCTTGCGAGTACGGAGTCGACCGAAGGAACGGGATGAAAGCATCGCCTGGAAACCGGGTGAGATTTGTGGTGACGGAAGGCAGCATGCAGAAAGATGGAAAGGGCGCTGTAGTTTTTTGATCCGCATTCGGCCCACATGCGCTCGATTGCCTCCCGCTGAAGCATTAAAACCATTCGTTCGGGGAGTTTTCCAGTGGCAAGGAGAGATTCAAGCCAGGCCGAAGAGATGGCATAGGGCAGGTTGGCCACAACCGCGTAGTCAGCCTGCTCCTTGGGGAGGGATGCGAGCGGAAGTTTGACCGCATCGCCATGGGTCAGAGTCAGTTTCTTGTTTTTTACGAATGATTCGAGTGACTTTTCGAGGTTCGCGAACAAAGTCTTGTCAATCTCGATAGCATGGACTTCATGTCCGTTCTCAAGCAATTTTCTCGTTAGGGTTCCCAAGCCAGGCCCGACTTCGACGACGGGTATACCATCCGGCAAGTCCGCCATTTCAATCGATTTTTCGACGATATTCCCGTCGGTGAGGAAATTCTGTCCGAGCTTTTTTTTCGGATGGTGCCCCAGTTGACCCAAAATTTGGGTTGTTTCAGAAGGCGTCAGTGGCATGGGGAGTCCATGTTTGGAGAGGGCGTCCTTATTCTCGTTCTTTCATTTCATGGACGAATCCCTCCGGATCACTGGATCTCATGAGGGCTTCTCCGCAAAGTACGGCATCCGCTCCCGCTGCCCGCACTCTCCAGGCATCTTCGGGCTCGAGGATGCCGCTCTCGCTGACTTTGACGACTCCATCCGGGATAAGAGGGAACAGGCGTTCGGTCGTTTCCAAGTCGGTAACGAAACGGGTGAGGTCCCGGTTGTTGACGCCGATGATTTCGGGGTCATGGGACAAGGCTTTTTCAAGTTCCCTCTCTTCATGAATTTCATAAAGGCAGTCCAAGTCGGCCAAATCCGCAGCTTCGCGGAGAACCTTTAGCTCGTCGTCGTCAAGTGCCCGAACAATGAGAAGGATGGCACGGGCTCCGGCTTCCAAGGCTTCCATGACCTGTATGGGGTGGATCATGAAATCTTTTCTCAGGGTAGGTATGGTTCTACGGTGGTTGCGGATGAAATCATTGACTTCCCAAAGATCTTCCAATTGTCCGCCAAAGTATTTTTGGTCGGTCAGGACGGAGAGTGCATCCGCATCCGCATTCAGGTAGGTTCTTGCTTGTTCCACCGCGGAGACGTTTTCGGCGATGCTGCCAGCGGAGGGGGATTTTCGTTTGATTTCGGCAATGACCGAAAGCTCGTCGCTGTTGGACAAGGCATTGCGAAAAGAGTTTTCGCTTCCCATTTTCGAGCCAAGCGCACTTAGTTCACCGGGGCTTACCGGGCGTATTCGCGAAGCAAGTTCCTTGCGTTTCCAAGCCATGATTTCTGTTAGTTTGTCCATGATGTCGAAAGGTTTTTTCATTCTCGGGGTGGATTGATTTGCCAAGAATGCCAACTGATACAGAATGCGCGAGAGTGAGCGAAATTCAACGACTAAGAGACATCGTTTTTAAACTGCGGGCGCCAGACGGTTGCCCATGGGACCGTGAGCAGACTCACCGTTCCCTTTCTCGCTGCTTGGTAGAAGAGGCTTCGGAAGTGCTTGAAGCCATTGATTGCGATGATTTCGAATTGATGGAAGAAGAATTGGGTGATCTCCTTTTGCAGGTGGTCATGCACGCTTGCCTCGCCGAGGAAGTCGGACGTTTCGATTTGGAGGATGTCGCTCGGGGAATCAATGAGAAGCTTATCCGCCGGCACCCCCATGTCTTTGGAGACGATGCGGGCCCAATCAATTCGTCCGCAGAGGTTTTGGACCGTTGGGAGCAAATCAAGTCAGAGGAAAAAAAGAACCGGTCTTCCGGTGACCGAACGCCCAAACTCTTCAAGGATTTGCCACCGCGTTTGCCTGCCTTGCTTTTTGCTCATGACGTCTACAAACGCGCCCTCAAGGCCGAACTTGAATCCGAGGGTGAATGGGATGACCTGATGGCACAGGATTTTTCCGATGGCCTTGATGAAAATTCGGCGGGCCGGGCTTTGTTTCAGTTGGTGGGGGCATGCAGAAGGTCCGGCATTGATCCGGAGGCGGCTCTGCGTCGGTTTTCATCGCGTCAAGTTTCCCTCCTTGAGACTTCGGTTTCTGATGTAAGAAGTAATGCCTGTGAAGATTGAAAGAGTTTTGCTCGATAGTGAGCAAGGACCAAGGTCCATCGAATGCGTTCTCCGAAAGTCCAACCGGGCCCGCCGGATGAACCTGCGCGTTGCTTCCAGGGAAACTGCGATTCTAACTTTGCCCCGCAGCTCGTCTTGGTCGGAGGGGCTTGGCTTTCTTGAAAGTCATCGGGAATGGTTGAGAAAGAAGACTCTTGGTTTCCCTTCCGTTACCCGATTGGACGAGTATTTTCGCAATGGAGGAAAAGTTTGGTTGGACGAAACCCCAAGAACCTTTGAGTGGCTTTGGCCTGAAATTTCTTCAGCAGGTTCCGTTTCGATTGGTGAAGGAACCATTGTCCTTGCTTTGCGGGACGAGGTGGAATTGGGGGCGGCGCTCTTGAAGGCTTGTTCCGCTTTGGCGAAGAAAAATCTTCCCCTCCGATTGGAAGAACTTTCCGTCGTTCATGGGCTGGACTGGAAAAAATGTCGAGTCGGCAACCAAAAAAGCCGATGGGGTTCCTGTTCGAATGCCGGAACCATCTCCTTGAACTGGCGCTTGATTCTTCTTCCCTATGAATTGGGTAACTACGTTCTTTATCATGAATTGGCTCATTTGAAGCATATGAACCATTCGGCTGCCTTTTGGAATTTCTTGGAAACCCTGGTTCCATGCGCCAAAAAATTGGACGCGGACCTAAGGGAGTTTAGCAGGGTTATAATGGGATTGGCCCGAAATGCCTGAAATCAGTCGCCCTTTGGATCAGGCTTCCGCCCTAGTTCCCATGCCGTGCGACCACCCAAAGCCCTGAGGTAGGGAAGAGCATCGCCTTCGTCCTCGGCAACGTCGGTCGGAGTGATACCGTTCTCGCCATAGCGTGGGTTTACCTCGAGGCCCAGAGAAAGAGCTTTTCTGATCAAAGCCTTCTTGCCCGAAAAGGCAGCTCCGTGCATCAGGGTGTATCCTTCCTTGGCCGATATCTTGGGATCCGCCTTTCGGGAAAGAAGGAAATCGACCATTTTTTCCTGACCTGCGACCATGGCGATCAAAAGAGGCGTCGCGCCGAATGAATCCCGTTCGTTTATTTTTCGTCCGTTTTGGAGAAGCTTTTTCACTTTTTCCTCCTCGCCCAGACCGGCTGCGACATGAAGCGGGTTCTCATTCTTGACTCCGATCTTGCGAAGCATGTTGACGATTTCCTCATGTCCGCCTGCAGCGGCCAAGTCGATCAGGTTCGTACCATGAACATCCTCAGCATGGGGGTCGGCGGAGAGTGCGAAAAGAATTTCAAGAATCTCTTTTTCGCCGCGAAGGGCTGCCGTCATGCCAGGGGTTTCCCCTTCGTCGGTTCGTGCGTCGACGTCCGAGCCTTCCTCCAAAAGGACTTCCAAGGCCGCGATGTTTCTTCCCCATGCCGCACTGTGAAGGGGGGTCGAGTCATGTCGCCCCCTTGCGTTCGGATCGCCTCCGTTTTGCAGAAGATACTGGAGGAAACGCGCATTGCCCTTGTAGGCGGTGAAATGCAGGGGCGTGTGACCGAACCTGTCGTTGGCGTTGATCAGAGCACCCCTTTCGATTGCTTTGATCAAGGCATCGAAATCGTTCGCAACAATGGCTTGGAAAAGGTTTGCGTTGATTGAATCGATGATTTCCTGACCGAGGTGATGGGCGAGGACTTCCCAACCCTGCAAGTCTTTGTCCCTCGTCTTGAGCACGCCAGTCAATTGATTGGAACCGGATGAGCGGAAGGTGAGCCTGGTGAAATCTTGGGCCCAACTCAATGCTTTGAGCTGATCATAGCTAAGGGAATCGAGCTTTCTTAACTCCTCGTTTGCTTTTTGAATGTCCAAGTCGAGGGCGAAGAAGTGATTGCCAAGAAGCTTTGTCCGCGATTTTGAGAGAGGGACCAGAGGCTTTTTCATTTGAACTTCCCTTAGGAAGTCGAAAGTCGATAGCCAAATCTTGTCTTTGTCTTCGACGCGGTGAAGGCTTTGAACCTCCAAAAGAGTATCAAGTGATTTTGCAGCGTTGAGCCCAGCCATGAAACGCTTGAAGGTGATCGGGTTCGAGACGCCGATGCCAAGGAGGAAGGATGGTTCCAATTTCGTCGTGGCTTGGCTCGCATCCGTGGGGACGATTCTTGACCGAAAAGTTCCTCCGGCGAGAGCAAAGTCACCGCTGGGAAAGGAGAGTAGCTCGGCTGCGGAGGAGTCGAACCCGGGTAGTTTCGAGTCCTTGTCGATCTTTCCTTTGCTGATGAATTTGAGCACGTGGTCCATGGAACGAATGGCGGACGAACGAAACGAATCTTCGGGAAAGCTAAGGCGAACGACCAAAGGCGCATCGCCGGGAAGTTGTTCCAACATGGAAATGGGAGCGGCCTGGTCTTTGCCTTGTTTGGTTTCACCAGAGTAGTCGGTGGCGGTCATTCTGACGACGCCTTGGTTGGATTGGAAATGAAATCCGATTTGCCTGTTTAAGAACTGATCCAAGGCCGGAAGCAGTTTTTTCCACTGATCGTCCGGCCAGAAATCTTCGATGATCTTTGCCAAACCGGTTCCATCTAGGTAAAGTGCGAGATCGGAACTTTGGTTAAGATGGAATTTCAAACTTGAGGGAAGTTTCTTGGCGTTTTCCGGAGTGAGGAAGGCTCTTTGGACATCCTTGAGGCGCTCGTCGATCGATTCATTTCCTTTGGTGCTCGGGGCAACTCCAATGAGGTAGCAGACCCGGCCTTTTCGCCCGATCTCCAAAGGAAAGCCCTCTTTGCCGTACCTTGGGCCTTTTCCCTTTTTTTTGCTGATGCCGAGCGATTCCGCAATTTCAGCCAAAGTACCGTCCGCTTTTCGAGGATCCTTGACCATGGCGATCAGTCCAAAAGAGGGAAGGGAGGAGTCTTTGCCCTCGACCCGGGCGAAGAACCTAAAGGGACTTTGTAGATTCAGACCGCTCGAGTTGTGATCAAGCAGGATCTCGTGAAGAGTCGGTTGGGAAAGAGCGAGCTTTTCCAAAAGAGGCGCCCAAGTGGAACTCTGGAAAACCTTCGATTTGCCGATCAAGGTCTCCGTCTTGATGGACAAGACAAGAAAGGAATCGGCCGGCACGTGGTTGCCGCCGGAAGATACGGCGGTCAAAAATGAAGGAATCAAGCAAAGCGGTAGATAGCGGGAGCAAAAAGTAAAGCATCTCCGATAAATCGAAATTGTCATTGGCATAAAACCAACCTACATTCCGATCTCCATGGGTCAAATTATCTTTGTATCAAACCTTACGTTTAACCAAGCTCACTCTCGCTTATGTTCGCCGGTATCGTAGAGGACGCGGGAAGGGTTCTTTCTCTTGAAGAACGGCCTGAAGCTTGGTTGCTTAAGCTTGCTCTGCCTTTTGCCGATGGTGACGGGCTTGAAGCCGGATCCAGTTTGTCGGTGAACGGTTGCTGCCTAACCTTGAGGGAAGACAGTGACGGTAAGAAAGCTTCCTTCGACTTATTGGAGGAAACCATGGACCGTACGAACCTGAGCGGCGTGTCGGAAGGCAGTTTGGTCAACCTGGAAAGATCGTTGCCTGCGAACGGGCGCGTGGGCGGACATTTTGTGACCGGACACGTGGATGCTCAGGGGGAAATCGAAGTTTTTGAGGAACGGGGGAAAAATCTTTACCTGCAAGTCAAAGTTCCCTCCGATTGCTCTCAGTATCTGGTGGACAAGGGATGTATTGCCGTAGACGGTTGCTCTCTGACGGTTTGCGACGTCCAAGGAGAGTCTTTTGCCATTTGGCTCATACCCCATACCTTGGCCAAGACAAATTTGACGGAACGCAAACCCGGCGATTTTTTGAACCTAGAGTTTGATTTGCTTGCGAAGTACGTGGAAAAATTGGCCATGTCATCCATGGAAAAGAAGGGACTATGAACCAAGCCGAGGCAGCTCATTCCTTGCTCTTGGAACTTCAGCGTCTGCGGAGTGAAGGCCTTCGGGAAATCTATGTCGAAGAGGAATCCCTCCTTGCTTTGGAAAAGGTTTTGCATGAAAAATTCGGTCGTTCGGAGCCCACGGAACCCGGTGCCATCACTCACAAGGAGTCCTTCCCTGAAGTTTTGAATCCGGGCCGAGTTCCGGAAACCGAAACGGAATCGGGCCGCGATCCGTCTGCCGCCCCGATACGCGCTTTCCCGGAAAACGATTTTTCCGAAATCCCCGATCCTCCCGAATTCGATTTGCCCGATGGTTCCAAAGAGGAACGCTGGGGGTGGTTACGCGAAAAAGTCGAGACCTGTCCGACCTGCTTGTCCGAACTCAACCCCAACGGCAAGGTTGTCTTTGGCTCTGGCAACCTGAACGCCGACCTTTTCCTTTGCGGCGAAGCCCCCGGTGCCGAGGAAGAGCAACAGGGACTGCCATTCGTCGGTCCGGCCGGTGAATTGTTGACGAAGATTATCGAAGCCATGGGCTTGTCGCGGGAGTCCGTGTACCTCGGAAACATAATGAACTGGAGACCGAGGCATGACCAAGCCTACGGAAACAGACCGCCCACGGTGCGGGAAATGAATTTTTGCCTCCCTTACCTTAAAGCCCAGATCGAAATCATTTCCCCCAAGGTGGTGGTGGCTTTGGGCAAAACGGCGACCGACGGATTCCTCGGCCATGACCCCATGAGACGATTGGGCGATTGTCGGGGGAAATGGTATGAATTCGAAGGAATTCCATTCATGGTGACCTATCACCCTTCCTACCTGCTGCACAACCCTAGCAAGGCGAGCAAACGCAAAGTGTGGGAGGATATGCTCTTGGTCATGGAGAAAATGGAAATGGAAATAAGTGAAAAACAACGGGGCTTCTTTGGCTAGTTTTCTCTTGGTTCCTTGGGTATGAGAGGAGGCAAAACCTTGTTGGTTTTGGGAGGTTCACCCCCGTCAGAGGAGTTGCTTGCCTGGAGATTCGAAGAAGCGGATCATGTGATAGCCGTCGACTCGGGTATTTTGGCTTTTCGGCATGCCGGGTTAGAGCCCGAAGTTTTGATTGGAGACATGGATTCATGCGGGTTTGACGAGACTTTCATGCAGCGGAGTTCGCCTTGCGTTATCCATTCGTCCGATCAGGAAACGACCGATTTCCAAAAAGCCTTGAATTGGCTTTCGGAGGAGACCGAGACGGCCGAAATCGTGATTCTCGGTGGACTCGGAAAGCGAAGTGATCATTTTCTCTCTAACCTGATGACCGCCTGTGCGTTTGATCAGGCGGTCGGCATTACTTTCGACGGAAACGAAGAATGGATTCGTCGCGTGACTTCGGAAACACCTTTGCGCCTCGCAGGACGAAAAGGGGCGGACTTGAGCCTGCTTCCTTTGATCCCATGCGAAGGGGTGGAAAGCAGTGGGCTGAAATGGAACCTTCAGGGAGATGACTTGTGCATTGGGGGGAAGACAAGCCAAAGCAACGAGGCCGTTTCCGATTTGGTGACCGTATCCTGTGAAAGCGGGAACCTCTTCGTGGTTCTGCAAAAATGATTTTTACTTGGGCTTTTCGGCAAGTTGGACCGGGGGGGCGAATGCATGCTAAAAAAAAGGCTCCGCCTGAGCGGAGCCTTTTGATGAAATTCAGATTCGGTTGATATCTTATTCCTTGAGATGTCCGCGCTTCACGGCCTCGGCAAAATATTTGACGGGATTTTTATTCCAACGGTCCATGGCTCTTGAAGACCAAAAATAAACTTTTTTGCCCTTGTATACCTCGAACTTGGAATTCGGATTTACAACGCGTTCGGGGTAAATCGGGCAGTAGCGTTGTTCCATGAGCTTGACCTTGTCCACTCCGAGCTTCTTCTTCTCCGCATCGGAGAACTTCTTCGCGAGTGCAGGAATGGCTTTGATGTAGTAAGCCGTGTTGGCATCGAAAGCTTTGACGCACGAACCGCAGCAAAAATAAACTTTTTTACCGGCAACCTCGGAGAATTCTTCCGGGTCGATCTCATCACCGACCATGATGGCGCAGGTCTCATCGTCTGCGGCAAAGGTAAACTGAACAAGGAAAAAACCAAGAATAAATGTAAGAGTTGATTTCATAACTACAACAATGTCCTTAAATTTGAATTTTTTCAAGACTTTCAAGCCATTCTATTGAAAAAAGTCGAACAAGGGTTTCCAGAAGATGATTGACCGAAGGTTCGCCAACATGGTGGAGTAGGGATTGTTTTCGTCAGGTCATGATCAAAGAAGAATTGGAACGTTTTCGTAAAAAACTCTTGAAGTTGGAGGAGGAAATCGGCGATTACTTGAGCAAAAGCGAAGAATCGGCCGCCGCAGTCGAGCCGGACAAAAGCTTGGGGCGACTTTCCAGAATGGAAGCGATGCAGGACCAGCAAATGGTTCTTGAGTTGCGCAGAAGGAAGAAAAGGCAAAGACTCGAGGTTGCGAATGCATTGGTCAGAATTGAAAAAGGTACCTACGGGAAATGTTCGTTTTGTGGCAAAGAGATTGCTTTCGACCGATTGGATGCTTTTCCAGAAGTTCAAACCTGCGTGATTTGCGCCTAGACCAAACCCAGTCCGAACCCAAACTTTAATCCGAAATGAATCTCTTGATTTCCCTTTTCTTTCTCGTTGGAGCCAGTGCCTTGTATTCGAACAGCCCCCAGCCCGCCTCGTCCATCCCGAAAAATTACAAACTTGTTTACCAACAGGATTTCAATTCCAAGGAAGCTTTGGGGGAGTTTCTTTCAACCGACCAACGGGTTTGGAAATGGGGAAAAGAAAAGGGAGTGGGGTTCATCGAGCATTTTGCGAAGAGCAAGTACAAGTACGAGGTTCGTTCTCCGTTTAACATTGCCTTGGTCGAAGGAATCGAGGTCAAGGATTTCGTTCTCGAGGCAAAGCTCAGTCAAACGGGTAGGGAATACGGTCATCGTGACATGTGCGTGTTCTACAATTTCAAGGACCGTTCTCATTTTTACTACACTCACGTCGCCAGCGTCACGGACAAAAATGCCCACAATTGCTTCCTCGTAAACGGAAAGCCTAGAACCAAGATCTCGCATGAAACGACTCAGGGTCACAAGTGGAGCAGCCGGGAATGGCACGACCTTCGTCTGATCCGTGATCACGCTTCCGGGAAAATCGAGGTGTACCTCAATGATTTCGACAAACCGATTATGCGGGCCAAGGACAAGACCTTTGAATGGGGGAGGGTGGGCTTCGGCAGTTTTGACGACACCGGTCGGGTTGCCGCGGTCAGGTTATATGCACCGGAGTCCCGCAAAGCCAAGTCAGGCGATCCTTTTGAGGAAGGTAGGCAAAAATAAGGCGATGCTGAACTTTTCGGTCCAAAGGGGAAACAGGCGAGTCCGCGCTTTTGGATGACGATTCGA
Organism: Opitutia bacterium; assembly: GCA_038121045.1. Lineage (GTDB taxonomy): Bacteria > Verrucomicrobiota > Verrucomicrobiia > Opitutales > Seribacteraceae > Seribacter. The sequence goes on along the minus strand of JAYOMW010000043.1, from coordinate 5,167 downwards.
TCTTTTTTCGTGCTTGAGCATTTGTCTAGCTTTTTGGTTCTTTTGCCCAACGATGGATGAAATGCGATTCAAGGAGGAATACGATCAATTTGCATTTGTGCTTGGAGTATTCTAACTTTTTGAAACTCTTTAATCTTAAAGGACCACAGAATGAAAAAGAAAAGAATTCTCAAAGACCCGGATACGGGAGAAATCGTGGGTGCCACGAGGACCCCCTTCTCCCGGCAAGCAAAGGAATTGAATAAGCAAATTTTTGCCGAGGAATTCGAGAGGAACCGGGTCGAGGAAGAACCACCCGAAAAACCTGCCGGCGAGAAAGGTTCTTTGACTTGGATTCTTTTGCCGGCTGTCTGTATCTGCGGAATCTGGCTCTGGACTGACTCTCGGGAGGATACCCCCGAGGAATCGGATTCATCCCCTCGTTCAATGGTATCCCCTGTTGCCCCCAAGGTTCCGAAACAATCCGGGCCGGAACCCACGACCGATGAACAAAACGATGAGGAACCCGTGTTTTCCGTCAGTACACGGGTCGTCGACGAGAGCAGGATTCAGTATCGCGGCATCGAAAACTTGATCTTTTTACCCAATAGCGTGGCGCCTTACTCCGGATTGGTTCAATCGTTTTGGCCAAATGGCCAAAAAAGCAAGGAATTTTCGGTTGTCGAGGGGATCACTCAAGGCAGCATCGAGACTTGGTATGAAAATGGACAAAAGAAGGAAGAATTTACCATGAAGTCCGGCAAAGTGATCTCGGTCGAGGTATGGAAGCCGAATGGCGAGAAATGTCCGGTTTCTCTGATTGAACAGGGTACCGGAGTATATGTTTGGTATATGTCCGACGGTTCCGAAAAGGAACGAATTCGCTATGTGGACGGCCTACCTGTGGTTGTCGACAATCTTCCCGAAGAGTGATTTTCTCGCTTTCATTTTCCTTGGGTCTCGCCGGCGCTATGCTCAACCGACGAAGGGAGCGTATTGAATGAGTCGGACGATCTGCCTTTTGCCCCTTGGGCGTATTGCCTTCGTTCGATTACTCTGGC
>JAYOMW010000043.1:0-4027 GCA_038121045.1 Opitutia bacterium | reverse complement strand
CGGACGATCTGCCTTTTGCCCCTTGGGCGTATTGCCTTCGTTCGATTACTCTGGCTTGTTGCGTTTCTCATGGCGAGTCGACCCTTTTTGTCTTGTTGGTCTGAAACGGTTAAGGACCGGGAAGGAGCAGTCCGCTCGGACAAGGCAAAGATGGATAAAAGTGACCGTTGGGTTTACAACGACGTGAAAAGCGGCTTTTCGGAAGCCACGAAAACCGGCAAGCCTCTTATGGTCGTTCTGCGATGCGTGCCCTGCCTTGCCTGCATGGGCATGGATACGAGTGTCTTGTTGGAGAATTCCAGGCTTTCCCCCCTTCTGGACCAATTCGTCCGGGTTCGCCTAATCAACGCCAATTCGCTTGACTTGCAGAAGTTTCAGTTCGACTACGACCTGTCCTTTTCCGTTCTTTTCTTCAACGGTGACGGCACGCTTTACGGCAGGTTCGGTTCCTGGGAACACCAACGCAACCCTCAGGACAAGACAACTTCGAGCTTCGAAAGCGCATTGCGGGGTGCCCTCGACGTCCATCGGGGATATCCGAACAACCGCGATTTGCTGTCAGCCAAGCAAGGAAAACCCGTAAAGTACCGAACTCCTCTTGACATGCCCGGGCTCAAGGGGAAGTTCCGTGACGAGTTGAACTGGAGTGGAGAAGTGGTCAAGAGCTGTGTCCATTGCCATCAAATCGGAGATTCGCTTCGCCTCGAGCAAAGGGATCAGGGCCGGACTTTCCCTCTGAGTCTTGTCTATCCATACCCTCCGTCCGAGACCATCGGGATGAATTTGGAACCTGTTTATCCTCTGCGTATAAAGAATTTGTCCGGAGATTCGCCGGTTCGCAAAGCCGGCCTGCGCGAAGGAGATTTTCTTTTGGGAGCCGAAGGTCAATCGCTGATCAGCGCGGCCGATTTGAGCTGGGTCCTTCATCATTTTTCTGATGCGGGAGGGAAACTCGAGCTTTTTGCCCGCAGAGGCAGTCGTACCGCCGTGGTGCAGGTTGACCTTGGCCCAACTTGGAGATTGAAAAGCGATATTTCCCGAAGAGTGGGAACTTGGCCGATGCGGGCGATGGCCTTTGGTGGAATCAAGTTCATCGATCTTTCTGATTCCCAACGCTCGGCGCTTGGTCTGCGCGGGGATAAGCTTGCCCTCAAGGCCGAGCACGTCGGACAGTACAACAAGCACGCCGCCGCCAAGAGGGCGGGTTGGAAGAAAGGAGACGTTTTGGTCGGAGTCGGCGGACTTGAGTCGAGGTTGTCGGAAAGCGAATTGATCGGTCTTATTTTGCAAAAGCATTCTCCTGGGAAGAAACTGCCGGCTCAAATTCTCAGGGGAAGCAAGGAAATGAACCTCCCTCTCCCCATTCAGTAGCTCTTTCCCTCTTCCGAAATGATTCGCAAGCCCATTGTTCCCGCAAAGCAACAGGAGACTGAAAAAGTGTAGCAGCCTTTAGGGTTGCAACTCGTATCAATTTGCATTGGTAGGGTTCGATACCCATTTCATGAGTACCGTTGATCAATTCGAGAGCGTCTTCAAGGCTGCCGCCAAGACCGTCTACGTCCATGAGAAGCCTTCCTTGGAGAAAGCTCTTTTGGTAACCGATATGGAAAACGCCGAGGCGATCCTATTTCTTCAAATGGTCCGAACGTTTTTAGAAAACGTTCTGCATGAAAGAGAGGCGGACTGGGTTTTGGTTTCGCAAAATGACTTTGATAACGTGAAGGATCTGCTGGACAGGGTGGAGGAACACCGCCCTGACTTGGTCGTTACCTACCGGAATTTGAAAAGCGATGCCTGGCGATGGCCCTACAGTTTGGGCGAGCACTTGGACGTGTTGACTCAGGTAACCTCCACTCCGGTGTTGGTTCTTCCTCACCCCGACCGTGAAGATTCCAACGGTTGTCTTTCCCGTCCGCCTCAAACGGTCATGGCGGTCTCCGGGCATCTCTGCGGGGAGGGGAAGCTTGTGAGCTATTCCGCTGCTTTCACTCCCTCCGGAGGCAAGCTCAAACTCAGTCACATTGAGGATGAGTTGACTCTTGAGCGTTACCTTGATGCGATTGATAAAATTCCCGAGATTGACAGCGAAGTTGCCCGGGAAACCATTCTAGGCCGTTTGCTCAAGGAAGCGAAGGGTTTTTCCGATTCGGCCAGAACGGCGCTCAAGGAAGCCGAACTTGAGATTGAGGTCGAATGTCATGCCAAGGTCGGGCGCAGGCTCGAGGATTATCGTAAATTGATCGAGGATGATCAAGTCGACCTTCTTGTCATGCACGCGAAAGAGGATGATCAATTGGCGATGCATGGAATGGCTCATCCTTTGGCCGTTGAGTTACGCTCCATTCCGCTCCTGTTGCTATGAACCTTTTTCCTTCCATTCTGGCCGCTAGCCCGGGGCACGGTGTCGAGGCCACCGTTACCTATGTCTTTCTCGGGTTGCTGGGTTGCATGATTTTATGCCTTGCCCTGGAAGAAAAGATTCATGCCAAAAAATCGGTCATCGTCGGACTTTTTTCCATCTTGGCTCTTTTTCTCGGAGCTTGGTTTCAACTTCTTCCTTTTGGAGACGTAGGCAACCTCGTGATAGGCGGGCACAAGATTTCCATGCCCGTTTACATTCCAGGCGTGGACTGGGAGGTCATCGCCATTATTCTCGGATCCTCGCTCTTCGTCGACGTCACGAGCAAATCGGGACTCTTTACTTGGGTTGCGGTCAAGTTGACCAAAATGTCCAAAGGGGATCCTCTCCGCTTGCTTGTTTTATACGGGGTCATGACCGTTATCTTTTCGGCCGTCCTCAACAACGTCACGGCCATGATCATCGTGGGTTCTCTCACGGGTGTCTCGCTCAAGAAGCTCAATCGCTCTGAAAAGTTACTGGGATTTCTTTTGATCGAGGGGTTGTTGACCAACATCGGAGGGTTGCTCACGCTGATCTCTTCGGTTCCCAACATTATCGTCGGTAAAACCGCAGGCATTGAGTTCGTCGACTTCTTCATCAAAGCCGCTCCTTACGTAGTCATTGCCACCGTCATCACGATTTGGCTCGGATCCAAACTTTTCAAAATCCGTGCCCTCAAGACCGACGAGGAACGGGCGTCGGCCAAAGAATTGGTCGCTGGTTTCGACGAGAACGAAGGGATCGAGTCGCCCGGTTTCTTTCGTTTCGGCGCAATCATGACCTTCGTATTCATTGGAACGGTCGCCATGACTTCTCAGTTGCCCGTGATCAACGAGTTGGGTTTGGGTTTCGTGGCTTTGGCCTTTGCCGGCGTCATGCTCGTCCGATACAAGGCGGTCGCCGATCGGTTTTACAAAGCGATCGACTGGGACCTGCTTTTTTTCTTCGTGTGCCTCTTTGCCGTGATCAACGTCATGGAGCATGCTCAAGTTCTTGCCCTGATCGGAGAGTGGCTCAAGCCGATCCTCGGGTTGGGTGATACGGCTGGGCCTGCCTCCTTGCTGGTGGCTTCCGCCGCCGCAAGTTCGGTGACCGACAACATTCCATTGGCCGCAATGCTGGCCAAAATCCTGGGGGGCATTCCGGATATTGCGGCGAATCCGGACAGTCCTTACTGGTGGGCGGTTATTTTCGGATCCAATCTAGGAGGGAACGTCACGCCGATCGGTTCGGCTTCGACCTTGGTTTCGGTCACCATTATCCACAAGTACGGATTGAAGCTGTCCTTCGCCGGTTTCGTGAAAGTCGCTTTGCCCTATGCCCTCATCCAATTAGGGTTAGGCGTTGGTTACCTTATCCTGGTTTCCTGAACTTCCGGCGAAGTGGTTCCTGGTTTATTCCCGCTGCCTACCTGCGATCCGCCTCTCGAAGCGGAAGCCCTCCCGGCGACCGTTCTCACGACGTGGGATTCCGCCTTGCTTTCAAGCAGGTCGAATAAGGAATTCGTTTCTTCTTCAAGTCTTGGGCCAACCGTTCTTATCGACTGGATTCATCAAGGGAGGATGCGTTTGAGGATATTCTCTGCCGTCCGCGCATGTTGTCTTCCCTTTTTCCCTGCATTATAAT
>JAYOMW010000042.1:0-21932 GCA_038121045.1 Opitutia bacterium | reverse complement strand
GGAGGTTGGGCATTCAGCGCAAGTTACGGGTTGATGGAAAGCGAATTCGAAAAGGTTTCCGCCCTTTCAGCACTAAACGGGAAGCAACTAACCTTTGTTCCGTCTCACTCCCTCTCCCTTCTTCTATCTCATGAGCTCGACAACGGACTTTCTTATCAAGTGGGTTCCCGTACAATTGGGAAGTCTTACTATTGGGATAACACCGGCGCAAACTCGGACGATAACATCGGAACCTACACTCTGATCGATGCCAATATTGCTTATGCCGTCAATGATTGGGACCTTGCCCTCTTCGGAAGCAACCTGACGGACGAAGAATACTACACCTCTCTCGTGAGCAACCTCAAGAGCCCAGTAATTACATCGGCCCCCGGCGTGGCCGGTTCGCCCCGCGTAATCGGGCTCAGCATCTCGAGAGAATTCTAAAAGGACTCGGCTCTTCGCTTTCCGATCTTTCGGCTTATTGGAGAGAAGTCCGGCTTACTCGTCGGTCGCTCCGCCGAGGGTTACGCTTATGCCGTACTTGGTCTGCAAGTGGGCGTGCGAGATGCTCGCATACCTGCTCTTGGGGTATTTCTTGCAGGTAACTTGGAAGGACTTGATGGCCTTTTCCTTCTGCCCGGACATCTCGTAGAACTGAGCGATCCTATGTTGAGCCCGGTCGGCCACGTTCTCATGCGAACGGGCTTGGTTCAAAAGGATGAGACCCTCGTTCCATTTCTTGAGGTGCCGGTGGCACTCGGCCATGCGAAAGTAAGCTTCCGGAAACTTGTCGGTCTGACGGTAGGAAAGGATCGCTTCCTTCCATTTCGACAGTTTCTCATGGCATTCCGCGATCCCCCAATTGTAGTCGGAAAACCGGTCCGGGTCGACCTTCAGAAGGATTTGGTAAGTGGCGATGGCCTTGTCCCATTTGGATGCATCCCGCCAAGTCCCCACGACGTCCCTTTGCCAATCGGCTTCCCGGTCCTTGTCCAAACCGATGAGCGAAAGGTATTGGCGAACGGCCTCCTCGTAGTTCTTCTCCTCACGGTAGGATCCGGCAATGGCCCGCCTGCCGTTCACCTGGTCCTTGTAACGCCCGTAGATCGCACGGGCTTGATCGATCCTTTTCTTTCCCTTGTGCCAAGCGGCCATACTCCCGAGAATTTCGTCGTCCATACCCAAAACCTTTCCCATCCGCTCGTAGGCGGCAAGGACCTGCTTGTCCCGGTCAAGCGACTTGTGAATGCTCGCAATTCTTTCAAGCAGATCCCGGGTCCGGGCCTTGTCCTTTTTGTCCTCCGAACCGTCCGGCAGAGCCATCTCGACAAAGGAGATCAGTCCATCCCCGAGCTTTTCCGCGCGAGCCTTGGTTTCGGAAACCCGAAAGAGCCGGGAAACCACCGCATTGCATACCTCGTGCACGGCATGGACGCACTCGGGGCGGGTTTTGTCGTAATAGCTCTCAAGCGCCTCGACCCCTTTTTGAAATTCGTTCTCCTGAAAAAAATGAGTGGCCAGGCTGCGTGCCGACGAAGAGCGATAAGATGCGGTCTCCTTGGTTTTTGGGGTCTTGTATGCAATATCCGTCCAAAGTTCGACCTGCCTGTCCTTGTCTTTACGGGCACTCGCAATGCCCAGCATCTCGACCCGCGAAAGGGTGGCCAGGGAATGTTTGGAATACTCATCCGCCAATTGAGCGAAAACCTTGTCGGCTTTCGAAGGCTCCCCGTTGAGCAAATGACACTTCCCGATCATAAACGTGGAAACCACCGCTTCATGGGATTCCGGCCAATAATCAATCACCGACTGGAATCCATCCCGGATCGCCGTATTGACCAACCTGAGCTTGACTTGGCAATGGGCCCACATCAGCAGAGAATACGGCCCCCCGGCGCTTCTCTCGTAGAGGGTCAGAAACTTGTCGTATTCGGCGGCCGCGGCCTTGTGTTCTCCCTTCAGGTAAAATTTTTCCGCGATCTTCAATTGATGCTTTTCGATCTCACGCAACTTGGCAAAGGCCTCGAGCGGCATTTGCTCCAAGTAGTCCAAGCGGGCCGCCTCGGAAAGAGGGGAAAGAAAGATGGCGAACAGGATCGCCAAGCGAGGAATCAATCTGATTTTTTTCGGGCTTCTAACCATTTGCTGTACTCCGTGTGACCATAGAATATGACGTTTGTTCCCAGTTGATAGCAAGCTTCCCATATCTGAGCGGGCACTCCCGCATGGTCGTCGGCCCAGGCATCCCCGATATCCCCGGGATGATAATAGGCGACGATTCGGCCATTGACCACCCAAGCCAGGGCATCGGTCCCGCCATGGGGAGCGACGTAAGGAAGAAATGGGATGGGAAAGGGAATGCGGTGGATGGGGTGATCGAGGGGAACCCGGATGTAGGATACGTTTGGCAAAACCCGGTTCATGAGGGCCTTGAACTGGTTGCCCCAGTGAGCGCTTCCTCCATTGTCGGCAAAGAGCATGCCGTGCTTTTCAGTCAAGTATTCCCTGAGTACGTCGGTCTCGGTCTTGCCCAGGCTTATGTTCTTCTGACCGGTCATGTAGACGATCGGAGGGCTTTTCCCGACCGGAAAATTGCGCAACTGGATGACCTTGCGGGTTTCCGGACGCTCCGCAATCTTGTGCTGGGTTCGCAAATTGTATTGCACGAGCATGTTCAAGTCGGCATCGATTCCCTGGTCCCAATCTCCGCCATTGTACTCCAAACGAATGAAGCGCACCTTGCCCCGGTTCGTTCCTCCGGCGAAACCGGCCCCCGCGCCCTTTCCGTATCCAACCGTGTAGGCGTGCTTGGTGATCTCCATCAACTGAAGCTTGATCTCCTCGATGGGGGGAACCTTGGCTATCACTTTGCTAAGCGGATTGAAAATAATTTTCTTTTTGATCACCTTCTGCACCTTGACCACCGGTTGGTTGGGCTTTTGTTCCCCTCCCCCGGCAGGCATCTCGTAAAGCTCATGGCAACCGGAAAGCTGAAAGAGTAAAAAAACAAGCAGCAGGAAGAGGACGAGGTACCCGAACATGACCGAAATCGATTGGCGGAGCTTTTGCCTTTTGCTCCCGTAATACCAGGCATCCATATCGAAGGGGTTCCAAATTCTCAAACCGGGTTGCGGAACGGCGACGGAGGAATGCATCGCGCGCAGGGGTCCGACGGGGCTAAGGACCTCGCGTTTTCCGGTCATAGCCAACCTTTTGAACTGAAAGACCCTCGACTGCCGATCCACAAACCAGGTCAACCACCCAAGGCCGAGAAGGAAAGCGATGAAGAGGCCCCCTTGGGCGACGTAAAGCCTGAGCGTTCCCCAAGGTTCGTTTCCACCCATCTCTTTCAAAACAAAGAGAAGAAAGAGCCAGAAGGGAAAGAAGCAAAACGAGAGGACCAACAGGCGCAAGATCTGGTTCCACCGGAGGGAAAGAACGATCCAAACAAGGGCCAGAACGCAAGCGGAACCGAAAACGGACCACTGGTAGTAAACGGAGTGTTGATGAAGAACAAGCCAATCCAACCATACATAGGCCCATGCCATGGCCGGCAAAAGCGTGACGTAGAAAAGCCCGGTGAAGGCGGGTTCGCGGAAAAGCGACCTCATGTCTTGGTTTTGATCAGAGGTCGTCCAATCCGTCGAGCAGGTCCTCTCCGGAGGACTCGAGGGGGTTGGAATTAGGATCGGCGACTTCACCCACCCCGAGAAGATCTGCCGTTTTTTGCTCGGGGGTCTTGACCGTATCGGGAACGGTGGTTGGTTCGGGCGGCGATTCCCCTGAAGGTGAATCCGGTTCGACCTCGCTCGAACCAGCAGACGGACCCTGCGATTCCCCGACGGCTTCGGCTTGGCCGTCGCCTTGGTTCAAGTAGTAGGGAATGATCGAGAGGGCGAAAACGAGGCAACACATGACGACAGTCGATACAAGAAGGCTTTGAAAAAGTCCGCTCTCCGCCACCGCTCCCATCATTTCCTTCGGACTCTTTCCCTTGAGGGTGGCGAGAAACTCCCTCAGTTCCCCTACGACGGCTTGGCTGTTGCGCCCAAGTTTTTTGAAGTCCCCCCTTGGACTCGCGATTGGTTCGACGATTGGTTCTTCGCTCATGTTTGGTTTTGGTTTTGAAATTATTTGCGCTCCTGCTCGAGCACGTGATGAATCTCGCCTCCTGATTTGCTGACCGCTTCGATCACCGGTTCGAATTGAAGGACGGTGGCATCCTTGTGGACCTTGAGCAAAACGGTGCGCTTGCTCGGCTCGGCATCTCCCAGAAGTTCGCCCAAGGCGCCTTCCAGTTGAGCTTGAGCAATCGGCCGCCCGTTCAAGTAGGTCTTGTTCTTGACGTCGATGACGACGCTGGCCTTGTAATTCTTGGCTTGTTCAAGTTCCTCGTCGGCCGCGGGCTCCCATCGCAGGTGGCTGTCGTCCTGAGCCTTGGCCAAGATTACGAAAAAGATAAGCAGCAAAAAGGCAATGTCCCCCATGGCCATGGACGGGACCGATGCCTCGAATCTGCGTTTGGGAATCTTCATGACTCAGTTCACGACTTGGACCTGTTCCTCCTCCAGTTGCAGGGTCACGATCCCGCCCGCCTTCTCGATCAGACCGGTGAAGCGGATCCACCGTTCGTAGGACACGTCCTTGCGGGATTTGAGCATCACGACCCGGTCACCGGGGTTCTGCTTGTCGGCAAGCAGGGAATTCAACCGGGGTTCGAAGGATTTGTCCTTCAAGGGATCGCCATTGAGAATGACGACCGTACGGGTAAGCTCGACTTCGGGGTTCTTGTTCTCTTCCTGCTTGTCCGGTTCTTCTTCGGTCTTGGGAATTTCCTGCGGTCGTCCTTGCTCGGGCTGAACGGATGCGCAAACGAGGAAAAACACGATCAGAATGAAGGCAATGTCGCTCGAGGCACCGGCCGGTGGTTCGGCCAACAACTTGTTGCGCCGAAGCTTCATTCCTCCGTCTTCTTGGAAGATGACCGACCGGCCGACTTTTTCTTGCCGGCGGTTTGTTCCTCCGTCCGGTCGAGCGTAAGACGTATGGTCACCACCTCGATCAATTCAGCCGCCGTCGACTCGACCTTCAGGACGAAACTGTTGATTACGCTGCTGAAGTAGTTGAAAAACAAGTAGGCGGGAATTCCGACAATCAGCCCGAAGGCAGTGGTGTAAAGGGCCACCGAGATACCGGAGGCGGCCGCCTCGACGATATTCACCTCGCCCATCTTCGCTACGATGTCTTCGAACGATTGGATCATCCCGGCCACCGTCCCAAGGAAACCAAGCATCGGAGCCACGCTGGAAATGGTCGCCAAAATAGGCAAATGCCTCTCCAAAGCCGAGACGATGTGTACGCCATAACTCTCCATGCTCTTGACCACTTGCTCCTCGATTTGGCCTTGGTCATGACCCAGTTTTTTGAGGACGAGGTATTTGCGCAGGCCGTTTGCCAAGACCGCGGCCACGGGCCCGCGAGAATTCTCGCAGGTTTCCAAGGCTTCCTCGGGCTTGTCGTCCGACAAAAGATCAATGACTTTTTGACGAAGGGAGTCATCGTCGGAATCGAGCATCTTCAGGCTCCGGAAGCGCTCGATGACCACGGCCAATCCGACGATGGCAAGAAGGAGGATGGGCCACATGAAGGCACCCCCTTCAAGCAACATCCCAAGGGCGCCCTCCTGCATTACGCCGTCAAGCCAAGTGGGCTCGGAAACAACCTCTTCCACTTGAGTGTCCGGACCCGTTGCGTTGGACTCGGTGACGTTGGACTCCTGGGAAGAGTTCGATTCGCTGGAATTCAGATCTTTGGGTTCCATGATTTGCTTTGAGTTAGGCGTAGGGGACAGACTACTCGTCGTCCAAGGCCGCTTCCTTTTCGAATTGGTTCAGCATTTCGGGCAAGGCCAGACGACCCCGGGAATACTTGGCCGCATCGCTCTCCGGGAAATCCCAACGACAACGGTTGTACCGCTGAAAGGCCAAGGGAATTTTCTTGCCCATCCGGTAGCTTTCTCCACTCCAAAAAAGAGCCTCGGAACAAAGCTCGGCATCAGGAAAGCGTTTGACGAAATCATCAAAGGCCAAGGCGGCATCGGTATACTTCTCGTTTTTGTAATGACATTGTCCTACACGGAAGGCCATTTTGGGAGACCATTTGTGGGAATCGAAGCGCTCGACGAACTTGATCCCCACTTGGGCGGCAATATCGAAAACCTCACGCTTGTAGAAATATTCCGAGATCCGGATCATGGCGTTGGCAATCAAGGGGCTCTTGGGATAGGTCGATGCCAAGGTGACGTAAGCCTCGAGGGCGTCGTCGAAGCGCTTCGCCTCCTCATAGGCCTGAGCCAATTTGTACTGGGCGTCGGCGGCCAACGAGTGCTCGGGGAAATTCCTCACGATCGTCTCGTAGGCTTCGATCGCCTTGTCCCACTCTTTGAGCTCCTGTGAGAACTGACCCAGCAAGTAATTCACGCGTGGCGCGTACTTGGGATCGGGATAATCCTCGACCAACTGCTTGAGATGAAGCCTGCCTTTTTCGAGGTCTTCGGACGCTTCTTCCTCGCGACCGAGCTTGAGGTGACTCTTGAAGAGCTCGAAGTAGCTTTCGGCGACGTGAAATTGCGTACGCACGGCCAATTCCTCGTCGGCAAAGATTTTGCTGAAGGAAGAGATCAAGCCATCCGCTCCGATTGAAACGGTGGCCTCCGCCGTATAATCGACGAATCCCTCTTCGGAATTGGCCGCCGGATCGTGATAGGTAGCGGATATCAAATCCCCGAAAAAGGATTCGATGGTCAAGTTTCCGTCCAAATTGCCCGCCACCGGCTTCTCGGAAGGATCCAACCTGAATGAACCGGTGAAGACTCCGCTATGGCTGAAGGTTTCCTCGAGCGAAACGATTTCCTTCTCTCCGAACTTGGTCTCCACCTTGACCTCGACACGGTCGCGCTCCTCGGAAACGTCGCGGTCCGGATCAACGACTCGAAAGAAAACCTTCTCGCCCATATAGAGCGTACTGACCGGCTCGTCGTAATCCGACTCGGTGATGGACAATTCGCCGTCCGCGATCATCTTGCCCTTCGAAGTGAGCGTCGTGCCGTTGCCTTCCGTTCTGTCCGCGTCCTCGTAGCCGGCGACCACCAAGTCCGAACCGGACAGGTTGACGACTCTTATCGTCAAGTCAGTCTCGTCTTCCTCTTCCTCCCCTTCAGGGGCAAGCAAGCGGCCCTCGAGGTTATTCGGGGCATCGACTCCGGCCGGAATGACCGCAGGACTGCCGATTCCTCCAAGACGCAAGACTGCCTGTCCCACGAAACGGCCCTCGTAAAGGGGCCAGTTCGAAACCCCGACGGGAGCCGTTTGCGATTCTCCGAAAGCGGAGGAAAGTTCACACTCAAGCATGACTTCCCGACTTGCGTTTCCTTCCCCAACGACAATTTTGACCGTAGTCTTCGACAGGCTGTCCTTGGCCGCATCCGGGTCGATCACTTCGACCGTGAGCGGCATTTCGTAAGCAAAACCGGAAACTTCCGGAGCCTCTTCGGAACGCGGGAGGTAAACGGAAGACGCACCACCTGAATCGGACTGTACGTAACGCGTCTCCACGATCCGGACGAAACCGTCGGTGGGTTTGCGAACGAAAACCAGTCCTTCGCGGGGAAAGGAATGCCCTGGGAAGGTGTTTTGAGGGTCGACGTAACGCAGGTTCACCCGGTCTCCCGGAACAACCCGAAGCTTCCCTTCCTCCTCTTCGGCGGAGGTATCGACCTCGGTGCGAAAAATTCCGCTGTTTTCCTCCGTCTCGATTGCTTCCAGAACGATCGGTTCATCGTTGTTGCGGAAAACCTCGACCTTCAACTTGTCGACCTCGGGCGTCAGGTCCATGTCGTAATCAGTCACTTCGACCACGATGCGTTCGCCCGGATCGATCCGCATCAATTCCTTTTCCATCTCCTGAACCTGCCCGGACGCAGTGCGGGCAAACCCATAGCTCACGGGACGAATCTTGGCATTGTAGTAGGTCGCGGTCAAAGTTTTGGAAAGCAAACGGTTCTTGGATCCACCCCGGCCGAACTCATCGACGTAACTGGCCACGACTTCGTCCCCCGCGGTGATTTCAAGAACGTCGTTTTCCGACATCGCAAGAATGTCGGCCTCCGTTGGGACGAGCAATTGATCGCCCGCCTTGACCTCGACTTGATTGACCGCAAGGGATTGCCCGACGTATTCGTCGAAGACGAATTCCAAGTGACGAAGATGAGCCGCGGGAATCGAAAACGTCCAGTTGGATCCCTTCTTCGAAACGGCGACTTCAAGCTCTTCCTCATCATCCTTCTTTTCATCAATGCCCGCCGCCTCGAAATCCGAAGGACGGAAAGGACCGGAAACGATTTCCTCGACGTTCGGGTTTTCCCGGGCGCGCGTAACTTTCACCCCGGTCTTATGGTTCGAGACGTATGCGACAACGATCAAATCATGCATGCCCGATTCCAAAAAGACGTCGACCGACCTGCTCTTTCTTGCTCTCGAGGCGTCGGGCTCAAGGACCATCTTGCCATTGATCAGGATAGCGGCGTTTTCCGAAGAGACGAAAAAGCGCGAGGCCCCCGCCTTTGGTTGAGCGTACTTGCCCGACCAAGTGACGATTCGGGCGGTCTTGGAATCCTTTCCTCCCTCTTCGATGATTTCCTCGGACAGAGCCCACTCGAGATCGTCCGCTTCTTCGGTTGCTTCGGGTTCCCTGCTCTTGAGCCATTTGGCGAACCTTTCCCAATCATGCAGGGTCGGATTCCCTCTGGCCAGGTAAGTCCGAAGGGTCATGGAATCACCGCTCAGTTCCAGGTTGGCCCGCTCGGGAGCAGCCGGCCAGCGGCCCAATTCGTACCAAAAGCGGCCGTCATGACTGCCATTCAGTCTCATCCGCACAGGGGCTTGGTTGGCAGCCTCCATAAGGCCGTCCCTGAGGTGTGGGTTGCCCCCTTTGTTCTCTGCCTCGAAACGACCGTTTGCAGACAATGTGAAGACCGTTGAGTTGCCGTCCTTCGGCGAAAGCGTAAACCTTTCCTTGGCTCCTTCGTACTTCCACTTGCCTTTTTCCACCTCCTCGCCCGTCTTGGCCTCGTAGCTTCCGTTTTCATTGAGAACCAAAGCGCTGTCCTGTCCCTTGGCATTCCGGTAAGTCCATCTCGAAGACGGTCGGGGTTGGTTCGGTGAACGAAGAGTGACTTCCGTAACGTCGTACACGTCTTTCAAGTCGACCTTGAGCCACTTGGGCGTGGCCCCGTCCGGTTCGCTGACCCAAGAAGAACCGGTATCCTTGTCGATCGCCATGAGCGGACTGCTCTCGATCGAGACGTCGCTCGACAAAGCCCCCGCCGGCAGTTCGCCGGTTTGGGCGCGCCCAAGAAAAATTCCCGTGCTTGGTCCGGTTTCCTCAAGCTCCACGGTTACGGAATCTCCACTCGTGCCATCGAGCTTCACAAGGGCCCGATCCGCTTGGTCGGTCAAGTCACGATCGAAATCCCGAACCCGCAGATAGACGAAGTTGCCGGGCTTGATTTCATTGGAGGGTCGGCCTTCCGACGACAGTTCCTCCTCGTCTTCGGCCTTCTCTTCGGAAAGAAGCTTTTCGGTGAAAGACTCGTTGGCGTCCCCTTCCTCGATGACCGGACTGCTGGCCGCGTCGAAAACCGCATCCGAGGCGACGTTGATCTCATTGGTTCCCATCATGTGGAACTTGAATTCCTTTTTGAATTCCTCCGGATAATCAACCGAGATGACGTCTCCACCCTTGAGCTGAAGAACGCGGTCGCCCTTGGATACGACACCGAGGGCCGTCGGCACCTCGGCCATGAACAAGCCCTTGCCCGCTCCTCCACTGATCAAGTTGACTTGTTCGGCATCCCCTCCCGGCTGAGTACGGATGTTCACCGGGATGCTGGTATGCCCTCGACTGATTCCCAAGTCGCTGTCTTGAACAACGATGGAGAGAGCAACTCCGGGTTCGTGCCAACGCTTGGAGGTTTGACCCAAACGCCCGACTGCCCGCAAGAGTTGGAGCTGATCCATGAAGCGCTGCTCGACCCCGTATACTTCGGCCAGGTTGTAGAGGGTTTCGTTGGCAAGCTTGACGTCCGGCACACGCTCCAGAACGGATCGGAAAATGTCACGGGCCCGGTCGCGGTCCCCTTGGTTGCTTGCAAGCAATCCACGCATGAACTCAGCCCGGATAATAATTTTCGAATCACGACTGTTCGCCAGATCCTCAAAGATTTCCTCCGCCTTGGAATAGTTTTTCTGAGCCATGAAGGATTCTCCGATTCCAAATTCCGCCTCGACCGCATCCTCGCTGTCCGGATAGGAATTCTTAACCGTGGTGTATTCGCTGCGGGCGGCGTCGAAACGCAGCCACTTGAAATAGTTCCGGGCCAGAAGCAGACGAACGCTCGCCTTTTCCTTGTCGCTGAAATTCTTGGACTCGTCGTTCTTGACCAACCAAACGGCGAGAAGGTCCTCCACCCGCTGATGGTTCTCGTCCCCACCGGCCGCAACGTGAGATTCCGCGGCAAACAGGATCAGTTCCAGAGGCATTTCGTCCCGGTGCTTGTCAAAGAGCTTTTGCCTCTCGAGGTAGGCCTCAAGAGCCCTCTCATTGTCACCCAACCTGAGTTGAAGGAGAATTTCCATCAAAGGAGCCAAGGGGCTTTCCTTGTCGATGGTCATGCCGACTCCGCCGATTCTCGAGTAGGCTTGAGCCAACAACCCGCGCCCGGTCTCCTTGTAGCTGCCGGGCACGTTCCCGGCGTAGGACTGAGCTCCGGTCAACAAAGTGGCGGCTCCGGCATAATCCCCCGAGGACAGGGCCGTTTGGGCAAACCCCAAGGCGACGTTCCATCCGTGGGAGCTATTGTCGGCTCGCAGGAGAGCGGAACGCATGGCCTTGAGCCTTTCGATCTCAGGCATGTCTTTTTGCATTTCCTTTTCCAAAAGGGCCAAGGTGGCAAAGACCGAATAGTTGAAAACGTCGAGATCCCTCAACGATTCGAGAAGGCTTCTCTTGTCCTGAGCGGAGATCTCCTCGTCCTTGCGTATCGTCGAGATCCAGGAACTTACCTTCCCGGCATCGATGGTAAAAGAACGCAAGGGGCGTTGCTCCTGCCGTTTCTTGGCCTCGTCCAGTACCCGAATGAAATTTACCCAGTCTTTCTTGGCGAAGAGAATCCCCGCATAGTCTCCCGCGTAAGCTCCGTGTTGATCGTGATCCCCCTTTCGCAATTTGTCAAACTCACGGGCCTTGGCGTTTTCATCCTGCTCTTCCATCCGGAGTAGAATGACCTTTCTCAACTCGGAATTTCCGGCGTCCAAATCCTTGTGATTGGCAAAGTATTGGTCGGCTTCGGCCTTTTTCCCATTATCGGCAAGAAAAGAGTAGTTATAGCTGAAATAGCTGAGGTTCTTGCCGAATTTCGCCTCGGCCTTTTCTAGGTATTGGTAGGCTTGAACCAAGAGACCCGAATCTCCCGATTTGACGGCAACGCTGAGCGCCGAGTGCCACAACCTTGGATCATGGGTCGGATCCGCTTGCAGAAGATGGCGCAAGGCTTCCACTTGATCGGCCTCCGTTCCGTACTGGGTTACCTCGAGCCAGCTCGAAGCACGGTTCGCATCCTTGGCAAAGCGCTCGGCCAAGGCTTTGTAGTGGGGAATGGACAAGGCTCGGTCCTTGTTCCCCGCGTATCGCCAATAGTCATGCCCGAGCTCGGAATGAAAGCGGATGAACTTGGCTTCGGTGTTCAGCTTCTTGGACAAGGAAAGGAAAGCGGATGGCTTGTTTGAGCCAATGGCTTTGTCAAAGGCGATCCATTCCTTGACTTCCGGATGCTCGTTGAGCTTCTTGATTTCCGTGCGGAGCCATTTCCGGTTGCCTTTCTCCAAGTCTGTGCTCCCGTTGCCCTTCGCCCAATCCTGCAGCCATGAGCGAAGATGGGAAAGATGACCGTTGGCTTGAGCATACTTGATCAACTCCTGAGCCTCACGACGGAAAGTTCCCTCGTCCGGAGCGGAACTGAAGTACCAGGAAAGAGCCGAGGCGATCCGGCTGTCGTTGACCGGTTCCTCTCCAAGCATCACTCGAATTTCGTTGCGGGCCCGGTTCTCGTCCTTCGTACGATCCCGGTAAAGATCGATAGCGAGGGCCAAGCGGATGAAGTGACGAGTCTTCGAGGGCGCTTGGGCGAAAGCCCCGCGGAGAGCTTGCTCGGCCTCCGGCAGACGCTGAGGATCCAGCTCGTTCATCCAGCGCACGTAGTAATTCGCCAAATCTCTGTAGCCCGGGTTGCGAGAGAGAGCCTGAGCGGCTACGCTGACTGCCTGGGGCAACTGCTTCTCGCGGGCATGAGCATGAGCCAGGTTGGAAAGGGATTGGCCAAAGATTTCCGGATTTTCGGGAAACCTTCTTCCATAGTCGTCGACCAGGGGCTTAAGCTGCCCCGCCTTGCCCGAAGCCTCGTAAAGGACGGCGATCAACTGCTTGAGATATCCCTCGTCGTCCTTTTTCAGATCCCAGGCCTTGCGGTAATGGGTGATCGCGTTGAGGCGTTGTCCGGTTCCCCACAGGTGACCGGCCACAAGATAATGAACTTCGGCCTTGCGATTGGAATCTCGGATCAAGTTCATCCGGATGAGTTTTTCCCCGAGCGCGATGGCTCCCTTGCGGTCCCAATTCCCGTTGGAACAACGGTCAAAGGCATAGTTCCCCAACTCCATGGCGGGCGTACCCTTGAGTTTGTCCAACATCTCAAGGGCCAGACGCCCCACCTCCTTGGCGCCTCCGGCTCCTGATTCGCCGAAGAGGCGTACCGCCCGGTATCCGCTCTTCCAATCCTTGGCCCCGGACAGGCGCCAGGCGCTCTCAAAGACCTCGGCTGCGTCCATTTTCTTGCCTTGCCGTTCCAGGACCTCGGCTAGATGGCGGGCCACTTGAGCGGCAGCCTGGTCCTTGCGGTAAAACTCGAGAAACTGACGGGAGGTCGATACGATATCCTCGTTGCGCGAAAGGATAAGCTGTCCGTCGAGCAACTTCAGCATCACTTCCTTGTGGCGGGGATGATCGCGATGAGCCTTGACGAAAGTTTTGCCTGCCCGGACGAGACCGAAGCCGCGGGCATTTCCATGATACAGGTCGACGAGCTCAAGCAGGGCGTTCGCCCCTTCGACCGAACTGGTATCCAGTTTTCGGACTTGGGCCTCGAGGTCGGCGGCTTTTTGAGAAACCGGATCGATTTTCGCATCCTGACCGGACAGGTGGAAAACCCAAGAGGTGGAAAGGATGAGAGTGGCAAGCAAGTTATTGGCTTTCATTGAGTAAGGATAAAAATGGGTTCATAAGAAAGAAAAGGTTTCCGCGATGAATTCAATTACCGGCCTTGGCCAACGCTTCGCTTATGCGCTTGGCTTCCCCGGCCAGATTACTATCCGGAAACTCGTTGATGATTTGGTCGAACTTGCGGCGGGCATCCGACTTGCGGTCGACCCGGTAGAGGCATCTCCCATAGTTGAAGAGAATAACGTCGAGAAACCCGGCGTCGGGGTGCTTCTCCAAAACGGTCTCGAAAACGTCGATCGCCCGGCGGTAGTCTTTCTTTTTGTAGTAAAAGTTGGCCATCTTCGCAACGGCATCGCCGACCCGTCCGCTTTCCGGATAATTTTCATAGACTCCCTGGTAGGCCCGAAACGCCTGCTCGAAATAACCTTGTCCCTTGCCTTCGCCCGCTTGCAAGGCCATTTGCTCGTAACATTCCGCAATGCCGAATTGTCCTTCCCCTCTCAGCTCGCTGTTCTTGATCGTGGTCAGGCCTCTGAAAAGGGAGATCGCGGTCTTGAAGTCTCCCCTCTCTTTGGCCACGCTCGCTTGCTGCAGGATGGCATCGTCCACGAACGGACTCTCGGGAAACTCGTTTTGCAAGCGCCGGCTCATCGCGGCGGCGGCGCCGTAATTTTCCATGGCAAAATAAATCTTCCACAAGCCGACGTAGGATTCCTCGAGGATTCGCCCCTTCAGTTTGCGGGCGGACTTGGCGGTCTCCTCTCCCACGGCAATGGCCTCCTTGTATTTGGACTTCGCTTTGTCGGCCAACCCGAACTCCTTGTAATGGTTTCCGATTTCCGCCAGCGCCGCAGCCGTCTTGAGCTCGGTGCGCAAGCGCAACTCCTCGTCGTCGATCCGCGTCTTGGTAACGCGTACCCCCCCGACGTTGCCCTCGATGCATTTGGCCGAAGAGATCACTTTGCGCTCGTCGTCCGAAACGTTCAGCTTGTCCAGGTAAACGATCCGAACGAGGTCACCGGGCAGGGCTTGCAGTTTTGCGTCCGACTTGACCTCGGCCTGATTCTCGACGGATACCACGCCCCGAAAAACGCCACTGTGGGTGGAATCATCCTTCAATAATTCGGCAGGCACCGATACCACCTTGGAATCAGCGTCCTCGGCAAAGACCTTGGATGCGTTTCCATCCGTGTTTTTCTCCCCGTTGGAATCAGCGGAAGGACTCGAAAATTCGGCTTTCTCGATGACGGCCTCATCCAAATGGACCACCACCGAGTCGACGGTCTTGAACTTGTCTATCTTGGGACCATCCCCATCTTCCGAAAAAGGATCGTAAGCCTCTTCCCCCTCGGCGGGTTGGCCAATGGCTCCGCTGGCGACAAGCCCGGCAATTTCCTCGTCGATTTCCTCGGGCGTCTTGTTCCGTCTGACCTCGACGGTGACTTTCAGACGATCGGCCTTGGGCGAGACGTCCCAATCCGGATCATTCACCTGCAAGTTGGCGATTTTACCAAGAACCACTCCATTCAAAGTGTCCCGATAGGATCCGTCCATGATGGACGCCTTCCCCTGTCCGACTACCTGAACTTGTTTCAGGCGTTTGACTCCGAATTCCTTCTTCGCGGTGTGCTTGTCCAGGTAAAGAACCTCCACACTGTCTCCTCCCCCTACTTCAAGCACTCCGTTCCCCTTTTTCACGCTCCCCAACTGAGTAGATATCGACCCCAACACGATTCGGGCGTTGCGCCCGATCGCCCGGCAGAAAAGGGTTTCCTCATCCCCTCTCTTGGTCTTGCAAAGAACTTCGACCGCATCCTCCTGAGCGAGAATGGCCAAGTCCGCATCCTCGATCTTGACGAACAAGCGTTTGCCCGCCTCCACCTTTTCCTTCCCCTTTTCTTTCTCCGAGAAGGCGGTGCCTACCTTTTCGAGGGACTCGATTGCCCGGCTGTAATGGCCCTGTTTGAAATGACCGAGACCGATGTAATAATACGCCCGGTTGACTTCCTCGGATGCCGGAAAATCCTCGATGATCTTGCGGAATACCTTGAAGCATTTTCCGTAGAGACGGGCTTCGTAAAAACAAACCCCTTGCTTGAGAGTCGCTTGAGCCCTCATCGCATCATCCCGGTTTTCCTCCTCCGCGGCTGACTCGAAGTGCTTGCGGGCCTCGTCGAAGGCACCCTTGCTCGAGAGCAAGTATTCACCGATACGCATGTGGGCTTCATACCTCACCTTGCTGCGGGGAAACTGGTCCAGAACGGTCCTCCAGATTTCCAAGGCCTTGGATTTCTCGTCCGCTTCCATGCGCGAATCCCCCGCCTCGAGAAGCTTCTTGGCCTTTCGGTCTTCGGTAATCGATCCACGCAAGGGACTTTGAGCCTCCAGAGACACGGCAAATACGCTCGTTGCAAAAATAAGAAAACAGAGGAATTTTTCTTTCGTCGGAATCGTAGGTTTCATGATTGGTTTTCGAAAAAGGGTTCGAGGTTCTCGAAGAGAGTTCAGCTTGGGCATGCAATCACAAGCATTTTTTGTCATTTGTGGATAAATAATGGAGCGGACTCCTGCAGAAATCATAAGGGTGTCGGAAGCAAGGATCTTTGAACTAAGAGGAAGGCAAGCTCGAAGGAAAGCGAATACCCCCTTCAAAACGCGTAATTCTTCCGCTTTTTTGCGTCAAAGCCCCAAAGGGCGATTTCCACCTTGGGCGGAAGGAACTCGATGATCAACCAACCCGTCCTACGCAAAGAGCTCCTGCACCGCTCTTCCGCCCTTGCGAATGAGGCGCATCGGACGCTCCAAGGGAGTCATCACTTCCTTGCGCCCGTCTATGCCGAGAGCATGAAGGACGGAGGCATGGATATCATGCGGTTTGACCGGACGATCCTCCGGCATAACGCCATCCTTGTCGGATGATCCGATCACTTGTCCGCCCGCAACCCCTCCTCCGGCGATAAAGCAACTGAATACCTTGGCGTGATGGTCACGACCGGCGTTCTGGTTGATTCGCGGGGTTCGTCCAAATTCGCTGAGCATCAGAACGAGAGTCTTTTCGAGCATACCGGACGATGCAAGATCCTCGATCAGGGAGGCCAAGGCGGGATCCATGATCTCGCCGTGGTTGCGCATGGCCTCGAAATTATTGCTATGGGTGTCGAATCCTCCCCGGTTGACCTGAACGAAACGCACCCCGGTTTCGACCAATCTCTTGGCCATAAGGGCTCCGCGCCCAAAATCGGTATCCCCGTAGCGCTCGATGGTCTTCGGGTTCTCGTTTTTAAGCTCGAAAGCCTTGAGGGCCGGACTGCGCATCAGGGAAACGGCATCATCGACCGCCGTTTCGTTGGCCAGCATTTCTTTGGCTCCGAACTTGGACGAGGCCCGTTTGTTCATGCGGGCGAGAACCTCGAGCCTCTTGTTGCCACGCAGCTCGCCAATCCCGGCAGGGAACTGAAGATAAGGATCTTTTTCGCCCGGTTGACCAACAAAATAAGCGGAACATTTTTGACCGAGATAGCCTGCCCTCGGCGCTTGCCCGCTCACCGTCACGAAGGCCGGAAGGTCGCCCAATCGGTCCTTTTCATGCACGACGATACTTCCAAGCCCGGGGTGCACCAAGTTGGCGCTCTGTCCGTAGCCGGTCTGCAATTCGTAAGTAGCGCGACCATGATCTCCATTTGTGCCCGCAATGGAACGAACGAGGGAACAATGATGCATTTGTTTGGCAAGCTGAGGGAAAATTTCACTGATTTGAATTCCGTCCGCACTAGTGGAAATGGGATTGAATTCACCCTGCGTCGGCCTGCCCGGCTTGGGATCCCAAGTATCGATATGGCTCATTCCGCCTCCGTTCCAGAAGAGAATGACGTGCTCGGCCTTCACCGGACCGTCTTTCCCTCCGGCGCTTAGCAAATGAGATACCGGCATGCCCAACAAAGTGGCAGTACCGGCGAATCCGTGAAGAAATCGGCGACGGGTGAGAGCGTAATCCGAGCAGTGCATGGCGTTCCTTGGTTTCGTTTGTGAGCTAAGGGATAAACTTGAATTCGTGGCTATTGAGCATGGCCCAACGCAAGTCGGCCATTCCCTCGAGGGGGGACTCATCAAGCAAAGCGAGGCCCTCCTCGGATTCCTGCTTGCTGGGTTCCCGGGTAAAAAGCGAAAGGTAAGTCTGCCGGACCGCCTCGGAAAGATTTCTGTCGCTTCCCGTAAGCAACCCATGGATTGACTCTTGAGGACCCACCCGGGCGGCCTCGTGCGTGAGTTTGCCATTGAGCATCATGAGAGCCTGCCTCATGGAAGCCTCGGAGTTCCTGAAGTCGCCCAGCCTGTCCCTTCCGGGTTGTCCGAAAATTCGCAGAAAGTGATCGGGAGCCGCGGGGGTGGCCATCCTGAAGGAACTGGAATAGCGCGGGTTGTCATCAACGGTTTGTTCCTTGTAGACGTATTTGTATTTGCCCCTTCTTCTTGGCTGGGCATTCATTCTGGCCATTGTCATGGCCTCCAGTTCCTCGTTCGAGCGAATCCGCATGGATTTGATTTCGTCCTTCACGTCGTTCGGGGAAAGAAGGGCTCCGAAATCAAGCGCTATGCTCTTCTCCAGGTCGTATCCGCCCCCTTGGGGTTTCATTGCGGGAGCGGTTTGCATGGCAGCTACCGCAGATGGATCAGTCGAAGCATCAACTTTCTCCAAGGGTGCCTTTTCGTCGGCAAGGTAGACCCGCTCGCGGACCATGACGGTCTTTTGGTTGGCCCCCGCAGGCCACTTGTAATCAGTCAAATTCCCGGCAACCGCAATGCTGTCGAAGAGCGCCTCCCCGATCATACGGCGGGTTGTGCCGGCGACAAAGGCCCGTTCGGACTGAAGTCGGACTTTGACCGAACTCCCGCCGTCCAAACGACCGCGCGAGTAGGCGTCCGAGGAAACCACCAAACGAATCATTTCCTTGAGGTCATATCCCACCGCAACGAATTCCTTGCGCATAAACCCGAGTGTATCGGGGTGGCTGATGGCTTGGTACTCGGAATAATCGTCCACCGGCTCGTAAATCCCCCGCCCCATCAGCTCGGCCCAAAGCCGGTTGACGAAATTTTGGGCAAAATAACGATTCCGGGGATGGGTAACGAGTTCCGCGAGTTCCTTCCTGTTCTCGCTGGCCTTGTATAAATCGCCTTTGATATCAATGGATTCATTCTGAAGCTTCAAGTCGGCATCGGGATCGAAACCACCCGGGGCCCGTTTGCGCGAGGCAACCTCGATAGTGGCCTCCGTCTCGTCAAGAAGAGAGTCCAAAGACTCCGTTTCCCGAGCATCGAGATGGGATTGGCTTTCCGCGGCGCGCTTGCGCTCCAGGCGTACCAGGTGGGCCGGCTTTTGTTCGAACTTTTCCAAGAGAAAGGGGAAGCTCGCTTCCACGGGTTTCCTTACCGGAGGCTTTTCCCGCTCGGGGGGCCACAAAACTTGGTTTTCCTCAACCTCGGTCGTATAAACGGTTCGGCTAAACCGGTTCTCTATCCTGCGGGTCTTCCCGAAAAAGGAGGCCAATTCATAAAAGTCCTTCTGCTTCCAATCGTCAAAGGGATGATCATGGCACTGGGCGCACTGCATCCGGATCCCGAGGAACACCTGAGCCGTGGCCGCAGTCAAGGCCATCGGGTCGGCATTGTCGTTCAATATGAATCCGACCGCCGGCAAGTGACGCGATCTGCCTTGGGCGGAAATGAGCTCGCGGGCAAGCTCGTCAAACGGCTTGTCCTCGCTGATGGACTGGTGGACAAAGGCAAGCAACGCCGCTCCCCCCGTCGCATTGGTGCGAATTCTCAGCATGTCGGCTAAGAAGGCGGTCCAACGGTCGGCAAACCTCTCGTGTTCCAAGAGGCGCTCGACCAAAAGAGCTCTGCGAGTCTCCCGTGGATCCATGAGAAACTGTCTGATTTCGTTTTCGCTCGGAATACGGCCAATCAGGTCAACGCTCAGTTTTCTAAGAAATTGCAAATCATCCAGAGCAGGGCCGAAGCGCAGATCTTTCTTGTCCGCGTTGTCCTTTTCGAGATGAAGATCAAGTTCCGACTTTCCAAGAAGGACCGAAGAGAACAGGAGAAAAACAAAACCGAAACCCAAAAGAAAATTCACCCGCAAGTTGAAATAAATCTTATAACATCCCTTATCCATAATTATCATCATTTTTCGCGATTGTGCGTTAAGTCAATTTTAACTACGCAAAAAAAGTAATTTTTTTTAACCCCACCCATGGATCTCACAATGAAAACCAATCGACACAACCGGCTCGGACTTTTTTCCATCCTCCTATTCTTAACCCCGTTCTTGGGACTTCAGGCCAAGAAACCCACCAATTTCGTCTTCTTCCTCGTGGATGACATGGGCATGATGGACGTGGGCGCCTTTGGTTCCACCTTTCACGAAACCCCACACATAGACCACTTGGCCAAGACGGGCATGAAATTCAACTACGGGTACGCGGCCTGTCCGGTTTGCTCGCCCACCCGGGCAAGTATCATGACGGGTCGTCATCCGGTTCGGGTCGACATCACGGACTGGATCCCCGGTCAGTCCAACAAGAAGACCAACAAGCTCCTCCACCCGAACGACCGGAACAACCTCGCTCATGAGGAAGTGACCATCGCGGAAGAATTGAAGAGCCATGGCTACCAAACCTTTTTCGCGGGCAAGTGGCACCTTGGAAGCGAAGGGCACTGGCCGACCGACCAAGGCTTCGACTTCAACATCGGAGGCCACCACAAGGGCTCCCCTCCGGGCGGCTACTACGCCCCGTGGACCAACCCGGCACTGAAATCAAAAAAGAAAGGCGAGTACCTGACCGAGCGCTTGACCGAGGAATCCATCCGTTTCCTCGAGAAAAGAAACCAAAAGAAACCCTTCCTCCTCTACCTCTCCTACTACAACGTCCATACGCCCATCCAACCCTACAAGAAACGGATCGATCATTACCTTACGAAAGCAAAAAAGACCTTCGATGGAAACACGCCCACCCGACCGGAGCACGAAGGCAAGACGCGCATGCGCCAGGACAACCCGGCCCTCGCCTCCATGGTCGCCGCGGTCGACGATAGCGTGGGCGCCCTCACCGCCAAGCTCGAACAACTCGGGCTGACTGAAAATACGGTCATCTTCTTCTTTAGCGACAACGGGGGCTTAAGCACCCTGCGAGGCCCCGGACCGGGAAGCAACCTGCCTCTGCGGGCCGGCAAAGGCTGGCTTTACGAAGGCGGAGTACGCGAGCCGACCATCGTCCGGGCTCCCGGTGTCACCAAGCCGGGAAGCGTCTGCGAGGAGCCCGTCGTATCCATGGATTTCTTTCCCACCATGCTCGAACTTGCAGGTCTTCCTCTCAAGCCCAAGCTACATGCCGACGGGCGCAGTCTGCTTCCCGAACTGACCGGGAAAAAAGGAAAGCCAAGACCTCTCTATTGGCACTACCCGCACTATCATGGATCAACTTGGAAACCTGGCTCTTCCATCCGCGACGGGGACTGGAAACTGATCAAATTCTATCACTACGACAAGATCGAGCTCTACGACTTGGCCAAGGATCCATCGGAAAAGAACGACTTGGCCAAGAAGCATCCGGACAAGGCCAAGGAATTGGAGAACAAGCTCGTCGCCTGGCAAACCAAGATGAAAGCCAAACTCCCCGTCCCTAATCCCGATTATTCTCCTCCCGCAAACCAAAACAAATGAAACCCCTGATCTTCCTCCTCTTTTGTACGGCGACTTGGTTGCATGCCAAAAAAGCCAAGGCACCCAACGTCCTCTTCATCTTCACCGATGACCATGCCCCCCATGCCATCGGCGCCTATGGGTCGAAATTGATTAAGACTCCCAACCTCGACCGCATTGCAAAAGAGGGAATGACCTTCGAGCGCTGCTACGTCACCAATTCGATTTGCGCCCCGTCACGGGCGGTCATACTTTCGGGTCGGCATTCCTTTCACAATGGCCAAATGACCAACCAGGACGTTTTCGACGGCTCGCAAGTGACCTTCCCCAAACTTCTGCGCAAGGCCGGTTACAGCACCGCCCTGATCGGCAAGTGGCACCTTAAGTCCGACCCAACGGGATTCGACCGCTATGAAGTCCTTTACGGACAGGGTTCCTACTACAACCCGCGCATGAAGAAGGACGGCAAGGAGGTCAAGCACGTCGGATACACTACGGATATCATCACGGACTTGAGCCTCAAGTGGCTCAAGGAAGAGCGCGACCCGGACAAACCCTTCATGCTGATGAGCCAGCACAAGGCTCCTCACGGAAAATGGGAACCGGCTTTGCGTCACCTGGGCGCTTTGGACGAGATCGAGATCCCTGAACCCAAGACCCTCTTCGACGACTACGCAGGTCGGACCTCCTCGGCCCGCGAACACAAGATGGGCATCCTCGAGCATTTGGGCGATGGCCGTTTGATGCTCAAGTATTCGAGCCAATTCACCCCCGAACAGTTCAAGGTCTTCGATGGCTACTTCCGCCCGCGCAACGATTCCTTCCTCGCCAAGCGCGATTCCATGAGCAAGGAGGAGTTGACCCGTTGGCACTACCAGCGTTGGATCCGCAACTACCTTCTCTGCGCCAAGGCGGT
>JAYOMW010000041.1:15045-22051 GCA_038121045.1 Opitutia bacterium | reverse complement strand
CTCGGTTGGATCGCCAAGGACAACGAAACCCTTTACCGGAATTTTCTTCCCGAGCATCATGCCCCGATCGCCCGGGCCAACGGGGTGCGGGCCGTGGTACTCGTTCAGGCGGGGCAAAGTTTGCCCGACAACCAATGGAACCTGGACCTCACCGCTCACGACAAGGAATTGTACCGGGGACTGGTCGGCAATCTTTCCGAAGTGATCGGCACCGACCGTTTCCAGCCCCTCTTCGAAAAACTTTGCCAGGACAGGCGTTACGTCGGCTACCGTCTTTCCGGCCGATACCAGGAAAAGCTGACCGAAGCTTTCTTTCGGGATCTCGAGCGCACGGCCGAGAAGCGAAGGACGGTGGATTTTCTTTGCGGAAAGTACAGCTTGCAGGACGTCGAGGCCATCGCCACCCGTTTGCCCGGGCTAAAGATCATCATCGACCACTTTGGAAACGTCCGCTTGGACGGCGAGCCTTTGGATCTGCAATGGGTCAGGCAGTTCAAGTCGTTGGCCGGAAGGCCCAACGTTTACTGCAAGGTCTCCGCTCTTTACGGACGGGTAAAGCCCCAACCCGCACCCAAGAAGGTTTCTTTCTACCGGCCCATACTCGAGCTTGCCTACGATGCCTTCGGCGAGGACCGATTGGTTTACGGAAGTGACTGGCCCGTAACCGAGACCACGGGGGATTATGAATCCGTGCTCAAGCTAACCCGGGATTGGGCTAGGACAAAAGGAGATTCATTCGAGCTCAAACTCTTTTACCAAAATGCCGTCCGCTTTTATGGAATTCCCAAAATTCTCAATACAGCCGGACCGGTGACTCTTCCCAAAAAAATAAAATAGAAGACCTGTCCGTCTTCGGCCATAGGGTTCACTTTTCCAGATCGCGCAGGGCAACGACTTTGCATCCCGATTCCTTGAGGTAGTCTAAGTACGCCTTGAACTTTTCCGGATCGGTGTTTACCCAGGGGTGCTTTACGTCGGGCACGCCGTGGAACGTCATTACCGAGACCTTTCCATCCTTGGCTTTGTTGACCGCTTCCTTGAATTGCTCCAAAGTGCTCTTGGGTTTGCCGTCAAAGGCTTGAGGCATGAGAAGAGGGTCATCCTCACCGGGGGCATAGGCTCTTGATCCACCCGTTCTGGCAAACCGGTACCCACGGGCCTTCAAAACCCGCACCGCCCGTTTCGTGGTTTGGTAGGCGGGGTAGCAAAAACTGATCGGTTTTGGAATGCCGTGCTTCTCACATTGCTTCTCAATGTATTCGACGTCGGCATGCAGTTGTTCCTCGGTTTGTCTGCCGACTGAGATATGGCGTCTCGTGTGATTGCCGATTTCAAATCCGTCGTCATGAAGCTTCTTGATTTGCTCCCAGGTCATGTAGTTCTTCTTGTCCTTGGCAAAATCAAACCCCTCGGTGATGAAGAAAGTCCCACCGAACCCATGCTTCTTGAGCAACGGAGCGACGAAGGTTGCGTGGCTGGCGACCGAATCGTCGAAGGTCAAAACGACAGTACCCGCTCGCTTATTCTCCGCCACGCTGAGATTGACTGTGGACACAAGGGCTGCAAGAAGGCCAAATATCCGAGAAATAAGCTTCTGATTGAAATTCATGGGAGGTAAGTCTTCTCACGGGGTTCGAATTCGGGCAAGAGAGATCAGTTGGCAAAAATCAATTCCTAAGATAAAAAGAGCTTTGTCTTTTTTCATAAGAAAAGAAAGGGTATGAACTTATATTATTTATGAAAATCCCCCTGTCCCTTCTCTCCCTTCCAGTACTGTTCTACAGTTTGGTTCTTTCAATGCTTCCGGTTCAAGCGGATCATCATGCAAAAGGCTCTGCCGCTCTCTTGCAAACCGGAGACCGGGTGGCCTTCGTGGGCGGAGGCTTGATCGAGCGGGCCCGCCTGAACGGTTACTTGGAGACGGCTCTAACGGCTGGCGCAGGACCGAAGGTAAGCGGCTTGAAATTCCGCAACTTGGGCTGGAGCGGAGACACGGTTTTCAATGATGCACGTTCCTACTTTGGAAAACCCAAAGAGGGCAGGGACCGGCTGAAGAAAATCATTGCCGAATGGAAACCGAACGTCGTTTTGCTCAATTACGGGGCGGAGGTCGCCTTGTCCGCAGGACGGGCGTGGACCGACGAAGCTTCGGCGAGCAAGCGTTCCGCCGGGGATTGGGACGAGAGCGTAGCCGTATTTCTGGAAGGGTATGCACAGATGATCCAGGAAATCAAAAAGAATGCCGGGGAAGGTTTGCGGGAAATCGTCGTGATTACTCCTCCTCCGCTGGAAAACCTCGGAAGACCCTTGCCCGATCACCGGGAATCCAACCGCAGAATGGCCAAGGTGCGGAACGCCCTTCAAGGGTTTGCCAAGGAAAACAAGGCCCGCTTTGTCGACCTCTTTGGAAATATGGGAGGGGATACCTATGAGGGAAAGGTCTCCGCCGATGGGTTGACGCACGACGGACTCCACTTCACGCAACCGGGTTACCGCGCATTGGCCGGTCGGCTTGCTCTTGGCTTGGGGTACGAGTTTTCAGCATCAGGTCCTTTGGCCGATAAACTTAGGGAAAGCATCATCGAGAAAAACCGTTTGTTCTTTCATCGTTGGCGTCCGGCCAACGAGACCTACCTTTTCCTTTTCCGCAAACACGAGCAGGGAAACAACGCCAAGGAGATTCCGCAGTTCGACCCGATCATAGAAGAAAGGGAGCGTGAAATCGAAGAGCTCAGAAAGCAACTCCTCAAGAACTCCCAAGGGTAACCACCGCACTTATTTTTCGCCATGAAAAACCAAATTTTCTCCGTTTCGATCCTTTTGCTCATTGCGTCTGCAGGTTATGGCCAGCGTGGCTTGACCAAGATTCCGGATACCGCGGTTCAGGCTCAACTCGATGCCTTCGTTCTTCCGGAAGGCGCCAAGATCAACCTGTTTGCGAGCGAGCCCGTGGTGCGCAACCCTATCCATATGAACTGGGATTCCCTGGGTAGGTTGTGGGTGGTGGGCAGTCCCCTTTACCCGCACATCAAGCCCGGTCAAGAGGAGTCCGATCAGTTGGTCGTTCTCGAAGATACGACCGGGGACGGGGTGGCGGACAAGCATACGGTTTTTGCAGATGATCTTCATATTCCAACCGGTGTATTGCCCGGGGATGGAGGGGTTTACGTGGCCAACAGCAACGACGTACTGTTTTTGAAGGATACCGATGGCGACGGTAAAGCCGATCAAAGACGGGTCATCCTTTCGGGCTTCGGAACCGAGGATACCCACCATATCGTGCATACTTTCCGTTGGGGGCCCGAGGGAATGATGTGGCTCAACCAATCGATCTACATTCATACCCACCTCGATACCCCTTATGGCATTCGTCGCCTTCTGGGAGGTGGAATGTGGCATTACCGGCCCGAGACCAGGCGTTCCGAAGTCTTCATGAAGGGCTTGGTCAACCCTTGGGGTCACGTTTTCGACGAATGGGGCCAGAGCTTCATGACGGACGGAGCAGGGGGGCAGGGGATCAATTTCGTCTTTCCGCGTTCGGTTTTCGTGGCTTCGCCCGGAGCCCGCCGGAGAGTCCAAGGGCTCAACCCCGGGCAACCCAAGCTTTGCGGGTTGGAGATTCTCTCCGGCAGTCACGTTCCCGATGAATGGCGGGGCGCGTTGGCCTCGCCTGACTTTCGGGGTCACCGGATCAAGACCTACCGCCTGACCGACAAAGGCAGCGCCTATCAATCCCGCGTAGGCAAAGACTTGGTGGCATCCAAGCACGGCGCCTTCCGGCCGATCGACGTCAAGATGGGACCGGACGGAGCCATTTACGTGGCCGATCTATACAACCCGATCATTCAGCACGGCGAGGTCGATTTCCGTGATCCCAGGCGTGATCACAAGCATGGGCGAATCTGGCGGATCAGTTTTCCGGAAAATCCCCCTGCGCCTTTTGTCAAGCCTGCCGAAATGAATTCCCAGGCTTTGGCGGAAGCGCTGCTTTTTTCCGAAGAGAATATCGTCCGGGAGTTGGCCACGGCTGAATTGCGGACTCGTAACCCCGATCAAATGTTGTCGGCGTTAAATTCCTTTCCATTGAAGGATGATATTCATGTCGTCCGTCGGGTCTGGGCAACCCAGGCATTAAACCGATTGGATATTGGGTTGGCCAAGCAATTGACCAAATCGAAGTCACACAAAGCAAGGGCAGCCGGACTGCGGGCCATTTATTACGATGCAGCCAATAAGAAATACAAAAACATCCTCACCATTGCCGAAGAGGCTGTCTCGGACCCATCTCCTCAGGTTCGTCTTTGGGCAGTGAGTTTGTTGGCTCAGCTTGACGACCCAAAGACCGTGCCCATTGCCCTCAGGGCGCTTGAAGGCATAGAAGCGGACGACTTTCTTGACTTTGCGGTTTGGTCAATCTGCCGGGAGCACCGGGACCGTTGGGCGGACGAGATGAAAGAAAAGGGAAAAAATCCCTTCGCGAATTTGTCTCAGTTGCTTTTTGCCTCCTCCGCGATTGGCGAACGGTTGGGAGCGGACCGCATACTTACCTCGCTGGCCGAGGGAAAAATCAAAGACGATCAGACGGTTTGGGACATCGCCAACTGGATGGCGAACGAGGGATCCTCTGCTCATTTGTCCAAGCTTCTTGGCCTGGCCACGGAAACAAAATCGGTTAGCCGGCAACATGCCTTCCTCAATGCTTTGCTCAATGCCAAAAAGCTCAGAAAAACAAACCCCTCGGGAACCGAGCGCATCGCATCCTTTCTCAATAGCGAAAACGATACCGTTTTTGGAGTGGCGGCTCAGTTGGCCGGCTTGTGGAAAGTCGAGTCCTCCCGTCCGGCCCTCGAAAAGATTCTCAATGATGACCGGGCTTCGCCCGTACGATCCAAAGCGGTTTTGGAGGCCCTGATTGCACTTGGTGGAGAAAAAACGAATTCCTATCTCAACCAACTCTTCGGCAACCCCAAAACGCCTTACGGGAGAAAAGCCATGGTCGTTACCGGTCAGTCGAAGGCCCAACCGATCCTTGCCGCCCGTCGGGCGGTCAAACTCCTGCAGGAAGCGCCTGGCGGGAAAGACAAGTTTGGAATTTACGCCGCTTTCCTCGGCAACCGCGGAGCGACCCGGGCCCTGGCTACCGAAATCAGCCAAATCAAATTACCTGAACCCATTGCCTTGCAGGGCTTGCAACTGGCCGAAAGTTCGCCCACCCGGCCCAAGGAACTCATTGCTGCGATCCAAAAGGCAGGCGGTCTCAAGCCTATGAAGACCAGCCTCAGCCTTTCGGAGATGGCTTCCATGATCGAGCGTGTCGGGAAACGGGGCGATGCGGCGCGGGGAGAAAAGATTTACCGAAGGGAGAACCTGCAGTGCGTGGCCTGCCATGCGATCGGGGAAGTCGGTGGGGTTATCGGTCCCAACATGGTCTCCATCGGAGCGAGCGCACCTCTTGATTATTTGATCGAGTCTTTGCTCGAACCGAGCAAGAAGATCAAGGAAGGGTACCATACCAATTTGGTGACGTTGAAGAACGGGGATGCCCATGCCGGCGGAATCGTCAGCGAGAGCAAGACCGAGCTCGTGATTAGGGATCTTACGGGCAAGCATAACCGTATTGCCAAAGCCGACGTAGCCAGCAAAACGATATCTCCCGTTTCCCTCATGCCCGTGGGCTTGACCGCACAGTTGCGCGAGGACGAATTCGTCGACCTCGTACGTTTCATGTCGGAACTCGGCAAAGAAGGAAAATACAAGACGACCACCAATCGCTATGCCCGAGCTTGGGAGGTCTTGCCCGCCGGGTCTCCTAATCCCGGAACGGTCCATCATTATGGCGCCCAAATGTTCACTCAGGAATTCAGCGGATACAAATGGAAGCCCTTTTATGCCATGGTGGGAGGAGGAATACCCGTGGACGAAGTTCCCGTGGCCTTGAAAAGAAGAGCCGATGAATACCAGGTTTTGCGCACTCACCTTGAGGTGGCGAAAGCGGGCAAGCACAAGGTCCGCTTGAAGGGGGACTCCAACCGCATGGATTTGTTTCTCGATGGAGAAGCAATCGAGATCCCTGCGGATCGCACGGAAACGGAACTCGAACTTGATTGCAAAAAGACGGGGAAACGGGAACTCATGCTTGTGCTCCAAGGATCCAAATCAAGCGGACAGGTGTCGCTGGAGGCTTTGTCCGAGGATTTGACCATGCTCAATTCGCTGTAGGCATGAGACCCTTCTTCTTCGTTATCGGAAGCATTCTTTTCCTTTGCCACGCAGCTTGGTCGAAACCGTTGATCGTAGCGCACAGAGGTTCCTCATTCGACGCCCCCGAGAATACCTTGCCTGCCTTCGAGTTGGCATGGAAGCAGGGAGCGGATGCGATCGAAGGAGACTTTCTGCTGACCAAGGATAACCAAATCGTTTGTATTCACGATGGTTCCACCAAGCGTTTGGCGGACTGTAATCTGGCCGTGCGCGGATCGACCTTGGAAGAACTTCGCAAACTGGACGTCGGTTCCTGGAAACACGAAAAGTTCAAGGGTACGAAGATACCCACCATCGCGGAGGTGTTCGCCACCATTCCGAAGGGCCGGAAAATCTTTGTGGAAGTAAAGTGCGGCAAGGAAATCATTCCGTACTTGGTCAAAGAGATCGGGAAGAGCAAACTGAAGACCGAACAAGTCGTGTTGATTTGCTTCAAGCAGGAAGTGGTCAAAGCCTTCAAGCAAGCGATGCCCAAGAACAAAGCCTACTGGCTATCCGGTTTTAAGAAGAACGAGGAAGGCGTTTGGAAACCAACGCTTGAGACCGTTCTGGCGACTCTCAGAGAGAGCAAGGCGGACGGCCTTGATTCACATCATGGCATTCCCGCATCAGCCGCCAAGAAGATCATGAAGGAGGGCTACGAATGGCATGCCTGGACGGTCAACGACCTTGCCACCGCCAAGAAATTGAAAGCCCTCGGGATTCATTCCATCACCACCGACCGACCTGCTTTGATCAAGGGCTC
>JAYOMW010000041.1:12941-14945 GCA_038121045.1 Opitutia bacterium | reverse complement strand
TCAGTCGCGGGTATTCGAAAAAACCGGTTCTTCTCGGGCAGAGCCGGGGGGGCTTGATGATGCTAAGCTGGGCGGTCAGGAACCCAAAGAGGGTAGGGGGCTTTGCCGGTATCTACCCGGTTCTGAATCTGCGCAGTTGGCCCATGAAGCGAAACCTCGGGCCGACCCTGGCGGATTTCGGGATGGATCGGGATACCTTTTCCGGGGTTGTCGATGAGCATAACCCGATCAATCATCTGGCCGGCCTTGCCAAAGCCAAGGTGCCCATCTGCATCGTGCATGGTGATTCCGATCGGATCGTTCCGCTCGAAGAGAACAGCGCGGTGGTAGCCGAGCGTTACCGGAAATTGGGTGGAGAAGCCAAGGTCGAGGTCGTGCCGGGCAAGGGACACCAAGTGGTCGACGGGTTTTTCAAGTCAAGGGAGTTGATCGAATTCATGATCCAACGCTCAACCCCCTGAAAGGAATGATCGAACCTGTCTTGGGAATCCGCCTAGACAAAGTCATCGGTTTCGCCTTTACTCAACCGCTATGAATACCACAAAACCAATCTTTCTTCTCCCTAGATTCCTTCTTTTCCCTATCGCGTTCTGCATGTCGGGCATGCTTGCCTTTGCCGGAAAGCAAATCGATCTATTGACGCCCAAGACGATGAACCTGAACAAGCATTGGGTTCTTGAGAAAGGTATTCTTTCCCCTTCGGAAACACCGGGTGGAATCATCTGGTCCAAGGATAAATTCGGGGATTTTAAAATCACTTTGCAATACAAGACTTCTGCCAAGGCGAACAGTGGATTGTTCTTCCGGAGCGATCCGAAAAATGCGGTGCAGGGCGGGTTCGAAATTCAGATCGCATCTCCCGGTATTTACGGCGGGAAACATATCGTCGGGTCCTTGTATGACGCCAAGGAACCGAAGGTCGCCGCGGGCAAACCGGACGGGGAATGGAATACCATGGAAGTCACCTGCAAGGGTCCTTCGATCCAAGTGGTTCTCAATGGCAAGCCGGTGATTGACGTTGACATTGATGACTGGAAAGAGCCCCGCAAAAACCCGGACGGTTCGAAAAACAAATTCAAGACCGCCCTCAAGGATCTTCCCCGGACTGGTCATCTTGGACTGCAGTATCACGGGCAACCCGTCTGGTTTCGAAACATGAAAGTCACGCCCTTGAAGTAGGGCTTCACCCTCTGATCATGAAAAGGGTCCTGTTCCCATTAACGATCGTATTTTTGTTTGCCGGTTGTCAGGAATCGGTTTTTCAATCCCTCAAAAAGACCGATGACTTGTTTGTGTACGAGGGGCTCCCTCATCCCGGTCGTGAAAATCCTTCCTTCGAGAAGGAAAGGAAAAGGGACGACGTGAGGCAAATCGACGGTCATTGGTTTTACGACGCAAAGGTCAAAGTTACCGGAGACACGCGGGATCGGATGATGAACTTGCTTTTCGACGAACATAGCTTCAGCGTCCCTGACCCCAAGGTTCCCCCCAAGGATTGCGGGCCTTTTCATCCCGACTACGCGATCGCATGGAGCTCGAATGATGAGGAAAGCTACCTGATGATCTGTTACACTTGCTCCGAAGCGAAGCTGATCAGAGGTGAAAAGACCTCGACCTACGAGGTCTACTCGAACTGGCGGCGGGTTCTCTCCGAGTTTCAATCCAAGAGGCCCCCGAAGCAATAGCAGGGCAACTAGGTTGTAATCAGCTGCCTTTCACTATGCTTTGGGCGACGGCCTCCGCGACCTCTATGCCGTCGACTGCTGCCGAGAGAATCCCTCCCGCATATCCGGCCCCTTCACCGGCTGGGTAAAGGCCGCCTGTATTGATGCTTTCGTATTGGGCATTGCGTTTGATGCGTATGGGTGAGGAGGTACGGGTTTCCACTCCGGTGAGAAGAGCGTCCTTCATGGCATACCCCTTGATCTTTCTATCAAAAGCCGGAATGGCTTCCCGGATCGCTTCCACCGCGTAGTCGGGGATGCAGGCGCTTAGGTCCGTCAG
>JAYOMW010000041.1:0-12841 GCA_038121045.1 Opitutia bacterium | reverse complement strand
ACGTGCCCTTCCTCGGAGGTGGCGGCCACGACCGTCCCGCCCGGACACATGCAAAAGCTGTAAACCGAGCGGCCGTTTTTGCAGTGATGGACCAGCTTGTAGTCCGCGGCGCCCAAAAGTTCATGCCCGGCGCAGTCTCCCCATCGGGAGTCATCGATCAGAGATTGCGGGTGCTCGATGCGAAAACCGATTGAGAACGGTTTGGCTTCGACGTAGACGCCTTGATCCTGAAGCATTCGGAAGGTGTCGCGGGCACTGTGTCCCACGGCGAATACGACGTGATTGCAGGCGATGAAATCATCGTTGTGAAGCTTTACGCCCGTAACCCGCTTGTTTTCCAGGACAAGGTCGGTGACTTTCGTTTGAAAGCGGAACTCTCCTCCCAGGGACTCGATGGTGGCCCGCATGTTTTCGACGATTTTAACGAGACGGAAAGTTCCGATATGGGGTTTCGCCAAGTAGAGTATCTCTTCGGGGGCTCCTGCTTTCACGAATTCGGTCAGAACTTTTCTCGAGAGGTGACGCTGGTCCTTGATTTGGCTGTATAGTTTGCCATCGGAAAAGGTTCCTGCTCCTCCTTCCCCGAATTGAACGTTGGAATTTGGTTTGAAGACTGAGTTGCGCCAAAAGCCCCATGTATCCTTGGTTCGTTCCCGAACGATTTTTCCCTGTTCCAGAATAATGGGTTTGAAGCCCATTTGAGCCAAGAGCAAGCCGGCGAACAAGCCACAGGGTCCGGTGCCGATAACCACTGGTCGTTGTCTCGATTCACCGTTGGCACGAGTGACGAAGCGATAAGTCGTATCGGGACTGATGGCAATCCTCCCGCTTTGCTTGTGTTTTTCATTCCCTGTCAAAACCCCCTGTTCGTTTTTGACTTCGACGTCGAGGGTGTAGGTCAATTGGATGGCCGATCGTTTGCGGGCGTCGACGGCCCGGCGAAAGACTTCGCAGCGAAGAATATCCTCCCTGTTTACGGAGAGCCTTTCTGCAGCGGCGTCATGCAATTCCTCTTCCGAATGATCGAGCGGCAGTTTGACTTCGTTTAAGCGTAACATGATGATGCTATACTTTATTGCAAACCTAGAAAATTGGAACGATTGAATCCACCTTTTATAATGAAATTGATTTAGCGCGCGGCTTTACTTTCGAATGTCCTCATTTGCCTTTTGGTTAGTTGCGACCAAGACGCCGGACCGAATCAGGTCCGGAACCCTTAGGTTTCGGGAACAGAAAGTCCGAAGAGCGAGGTTCATTTTTCTCCAACCTTACGGAGGATCCGCGGGCCAGGAAGAGCCATTGGAACGGCAAGTCCCCTCGGTTAGTGAAGCTACAATTGCTTGGAGAAAAGATGATCGATCGTCTTCATCCTCAGCAGAACAGAGGAAAGATTGAACCCGGAAACCGGGGTTCCTTCGACGAGGAATTTCAAAGTGCGATCAAGGATTCCGTCGAATTTAAGAAATTGGACGAGAAGCGGTGACCCTACGTCCAAGTTATTCGTAGAACGAAACGATTCCGTTTTCTTTGATTTTCTTGGTGATGGTTTTCCCCTTGTGTTTGTAGGTAAGATGCAAAACTTTAAAGATTCCCCCGGCGGGATCTTTACCCGCCAATTGATTCGTAATCGCGAAGTCGTACTGCCAAGCGTCCAATTGCTTTTGGATGACTTTCCTTACGTCCATTTGCTTCTTGGGGTTTCCATCCTCGCCGTATAGGGCGCTGACCAACTCAATCTCCAGCTTCTTGCCCGATCGGTAAACCTTGTGCTTGCGATCGCCTCCCGAAACGAAGTAAGCAATCAGATCCTTCACTTCCTCTTCGTTCATCGAATTGATGAGGCCTCCGGGCATCATTGAGATTTTGGAACCCTTCTTGGAGGCTACCTCGGACTTCTTGACCTTTTTGATCTTCAGGGGTTCGAGACCGGACTGTACGAGTCCATACTCGTCTTTGTCGTCGATCACGATGCGGCCCAACACGAGGGAACCATCCTTCATGGTCAGTTCATGTTGCTCGAACTGGTCGGAAACCACGAGGTTGGGCTGCAAAGTCGATTCGAGGATCGACTTGTAGTCGCTGCGCTTGGCCAGGTTGGTCAAGTCGGGCCCGATGCCCCCGCCTTCCTTGCCGTAGCGGTGACAGGCTACGCAGAGTCCTGCGGAGAACATTTTATGGCCGTTTGCGTAGCTCCTTCCGCTGAGAGGTTCTTTGTTGAGCATCTTGAGGGCGGACTCGACTGTCCAGGCAACCCCCGGACCTTTGGCCTTGGGCAGTTTGGAAAGGTCGATGCTCTTGACTTCGCCCATCAGGTATTGGAGGGATGCCTTGTCTTTATCAGGTACGGAGGCGATAGCGGATTCACGGATTTTCTGAATGTATCCGGTGAACATGTTTCCTCCCTTTTTGGTCATGAGGGTCTTTAGTTCGCCCAAGTAGGCCTTGCGGTGTTCCATCGTCCATCCCGCCTGAACGTCTTTCAGGCAGAACAGGTAGTGGATATTCAGGATGTTGGGAGCGGAATCGGCTTCCATGGTACTAAGAATTCTCCCTCCATATCCTTTGTTCCTTTTCATGACTTCCGCATCGAAATCCGGAATTTTGGCCTTGGTTTTCTTCATCAGGGCAACGGTCTTCTTCACCACCGATGGGTGCTGGAGGTAGCAAAGTAAGCGGCAAAGCTCTTCGTTCAAATTATCGTCTTTGGCCGGATAGTGGGGATCCAATTGATCGCCGATGGCCCCAATCTGGGCTGCATTCGGTTTCCCGCCCCGGCTCATTGCGACTGCATAGGTGCGAATAAGGGCGAGTTTGCCTGTCTTGTCCAAGTTTTCGAAGTCGACCTTGAGAAGACGCTTGATACTTGGTTCCAGGCTCCCCTCGAGATCGGACCGGGCCAAGCCGAGCAGGGCGTGGATGGCACCCAGATCATTTTTCTCGGAGTAGGCCTTCTTGGCCCAAGTTTTGGGATCTTGCCACTCGATGGCGATACGTGCGGCATAGCGCAGGTGATAGTCATCGCTGCTCAAATAAGGCCAGGCTGCATCGAGTGCCTTGGGGTTGGGATGACCGTGAAATCCTTCCAGCATGTGGCGGGTTTTGCGTGCCTTGGCGTGTTCGCTGGTGGTATCGAGCATGGACAATTCGGTAGAAGCCGAGCCTTTGTAGGACACGCGGTAAAGAGAGGACTGTCCGCCTCGTCCACCGACGCAAAAGTACATGTTGCCGTCCGGGCCAATATCCACGTCGGTCAGGGCCAAGGATCCCTTGGTGTTCGATATGAACTCGCGCTTTTCTCCGATATAAGAGGATCCATGCGGCTTTAGGTGGATGGAGTACATGGTGGCGAAAGTCCAGTCGCAGATGAAGAGGGCATCCCGGTAATGGGTGGGAAACTTCGCCTTGGTTCCGGCGATCACTCCGGTCGGACAGCCCGGTCCGAGGTCGACCACCGAACCAACGGTGTCGGGGAAGTATTTGCGCCACTTCTTGGAAGTCGCCCGCCAGCCGCTTTCTCCGCCTGATACTCCGTGATTGACGCGTGTTGGACGATACCATGGAGCTCCGATGTCCCATTCCATGTCGGCATCATAGACGAAAAGCTCGCCGTCACGGTTCAAGCCAAAGTCAACCGGGTTGCGGTAGCCCATGTTGAGCATTTCACGGTGTTTTCCATCCGGGCTGATTTTCATGACCCAACCACCGGGTGCTTTGCCTTGAGCCATGTGCCCGTATGCATAATTTTGCAAGAGGACGTCGTCCTTCCAATTGGTGGGGATTCGGGACTTTTCAAATGCAGGGGGTTGTGTTGCGTTTCCAGCGATTACAATAAGGTTCTTCCCATCCGGGGAAACGATTATCGAATGAGGGCCGTGTTCCCCGCCTCCCGCCATCTCGCAAAGGAATTCAGTCGGTCCCAGTTCTCCGTTTGGCAGAACCTTGGCTCGGGAGAAACTGCGGTTACCCATCATGTAGAGGTGGTCAAAAGCGTAGAGCATGCCCCACTGGGAGGACTTGACGTTGAGCTTTTTGATTTTGCTTTCGTCGAAATCTTTGCCCTCTTTGGGTATCTCGATGGAGAAGGTGCCCGCATTCCCTTGGTCGGAAACCGTCAGGCGTCCTTTGCCGTCAAAGGCCATCGCGATCCAGGAACCGTATTTTTTCTTGTCGACCTTGTAGACGAGGTCGACCTCGAAACCCGGGGGCACGTTCAAGCCCGTGGACTCGTCCTCCACGGACTTTTCCAAGGGAGGGATAGAGTATTTGCCGGGCAAACTCGAGAAAGGAAGCAACACTGCGAGAATAAGGGATCTGGGAATGGACATCGTGGAATCTTTCGTTTGTTTTTTGTTAGGAGTAGACTAGTTGAAGTTAGCGAGGAATCAAATGGCCGACGAGTCTTTATGGTGCAAATTTGAAAAAATAATCAGAATTAGAAAAAGGAACCAAACTTGCCATCAGAGGACCTTTTTGGGGACAGAGTCAGTTTTTTCGCCTCTTATTGCTCATCAATGGAAAAAACCTGTTTGAGAAACTCGTCGCTGTTCATTTCGGGTTGCTCGTTCCCTGCGACCGAGAGGTGGCATGGGATTCCGACTTTTTCGCACTTCTCCTTGAGCAACCGTCCAAATCCGGCGTGATGTATGCCATCGCCCTTGATGACCGGAACAGGGGCGGGCTTGCCATACCGTATCCAAACCGGAGGATCGTCCTTGGTTACGTGGGTGAGAGGAGAGCACTCCAGAGACAAGGCCTTGTACTTGTCCCAGTCTTTCATCAGTTGTTCATGGCTACTTGCCCCAACGGTCTTCCAGATCATGGGATGCCGGATGCAAGCCAAGCCGATTTTCTTCTCCAGCAAGAAGGGATCGAGGGTGGTTTGCCCACCCATCGCGACGGCACCGCAAACTCGTGAGGATTGGCGAAGCACGGGATCCTTGCTCTTGGGGTCAGCCCTGTCGTCGTGGTAGGCGAGCCACATGCTTGATGCGGCTCCGGCCGAACCACCCGTTACGGCGATGCGCTTCGGGTCGAAGTTCCACTCCTTCGCCTTGGTGCGCAAAAACTGAATGGCCCGGGCGGCGTCATGGACGGCGGCGGGGAGCAACTCGACGCCGGCGAGGCGGTAGTCGATGGAAGCATAGCTGTAACCCCGATTAAGCTGATTGGGGGAGGTGGTCTCGTGTTTTTTGCCGCCGAGCCAGCCCCCGCCGTGGATATGGACGAGTAGGGGAGTGGGCTTCTTGGAATCGATCTTCCAAAAATTGAGAACCATGTCCTTGTGCGGGCCATAGGATACTTGCTTGTAGGTAGGCTCGACCTTTTGGGCGAAAAGCGGCGTGAAAAGAAAAAAGGTAAGAAACGGAGCAAGGTATTTGCAGAGCATAAATATTTATCTGTTCGAAGCATACCTTGGGCAAGCTTTTCCTTGCCTTTGGGGCAAGTTTGCGAATCCATTGATTGTTCAAGATGTGTGCTTTTTTGAAAAACCCCTTTGATTTGCCTGCAGTTCCTGTAAGCCGATGAAAAATGCCCCGGCTTTCCTGTTCGCCTGTATTCTTTTATCCGGTTGCGTTACCGGAAGTCGCCCTGATTCAAAACCGGATAAGTCTGCGGAAGAGAGCGTGAAAAAGGACGAAACCGTCGTTTTGTTGCATGGACAAGGGCGCT
Organism: Opitutia bacterium; assembly: GCA_038121045.1. Lineage (GTDB taxonomy): Bacteria > Verrucomicrobiota > Verrucomicrobiia > Opitutales > Seribacteraceae > Seribacter. Next base: position 7,171 of record JAYOMW010000041.1, on the reverse strand, counting down.
CGAGGCTGTCCATGGTGGTTTTGGGCAAGCGGTTCAGGTCGGCGGGCTACCAAACGCTGAACTTTCCCTATAACCAGACGATCGATTCCTTGGATGAGATTTCGGATCAATTGATCGAATTCATCGCGAAAAAAGCGAAGACCACCGACTACCATTTGATTGGGCATTCGCTGGGCAACGTCATTATCCGCAATGCCTTTCGGAAGAAATTCCCGGACGGCTTGGGAAAGATCGTCATGCTCGCTCCCCCCAACCAGCCTGCTCACTTGGCCAAGCTTTTCAAAAAAAATCCGCTTTACCGAATGTTCACCGGGGACAGCGGTCAAAAACTATCGCAGGACGAGTTCTACCGCAGCCTGCCGGTCCCGAAGGTTCCTTTCGGCGTCATTGCGGGGGACAAGGGTCAGAGCCTGACCTTTTCCGAACCAAACGATGCGGTTGTGACCGTTGAGTCGACCAAGCTTGACGGGATGACGGATTGGATACTCCTTCCTCACGGGCATACCTTTATCATGAATGGCAAAGATACTTTCGAGCAATGCCGTCACTTCCTCAAGCAGGGAAGTTTCAAGCAGTCGGAAGCTGAGTAGGGCAAATCCCTCAGCCCAAATAAATCGAATCCGCTTCGAGATCGTACTTTTCCAAGTTTGTCTCAAGAAGATCCCGTTCGCTCGGGAATGCCCGGGGGCAGATTTCCACGATGGCTTCTTCCTTGACGGTATGCCCTGCGTTGTGGAGCCAACGCTTGGCCCGCTTGACTTGATCGGCTTGCGAACTTTCCAGGGAATCGATCCCCGTCCTGTTCTTGACCGGGGAAAATTCCTCCAAACGGTCGGCTTCGAGGATGAGCGGGTTCTTGGCTAGAGGCAGGGCATCGAAGACGAAGGTCTCGAACTTGACGGCGTTGGGTTCTTCGGGAGAAAGGGTCTCTCCGGTTTCGTTCAAGCAGGCGACTTTTTTTTCCGCCCGGTGATAGGGTAATTTGATCTCGCCGCTCGCGAACTGTTCGATGAAGTCACGGCGCAAAACATGAATCGCCGGGCTGCCTGCACGATACTTGATCCGTCCTTCCTCATCCTTTTCCAAAGCCTTTTCCTCCGGGAGGTCGGAATATTCGATAATGGTCACGCGGTCACCGATGGATACGAAGTTACCCAGTTTCTCAAAGGGCCCGGTCTTGGTCAGGGAGCGACTGGACATGTCCGAATGCTGCAGGTCGTGCAACCCGATCAGGAGCGGGTTGACGACACTGACCAAAGGGTTGTCGACCTGAAAATAGGAAACCTGCTCGATTCCTCTTTCGGCCATGTCGGCAACCGAACCGGAATCAATCAAGGCTTTGAGCGATCCGCCATGCCCATTGGGGGAAAGGGCCAGGCTGTCATGGCTGGCAAGGAGGAGGTTGCCTTCGAAATCCGTTGCCGGCATCACCCCTTGGGCGAAGAACTTCAGGTTGTCTTCACCAAGGCCGTAATACTTCCGATCCTTGAAATGGGCAAGGGTGGCTTCCAGGTTCAAGGGACTGCACATGACGTACCAGGGAATGACCACCCCGTATTTCTCGGAAAGCCCGAGGAGCTGCTCGGCGAACAGTTGAAAAAGAGGCTTTTTTTTGATGGGACTGACGGCAAGCGTGCCTTTAGGTCCATCGAATCCCAAGCGGGTTCCTTGTCCACCGGCCACCGTGAAGGCAGCGGTCTTGCCGGCCCGGATGAGGTCTTCTCCGTGGGCTAATGCCCGCGAGTAGAGGAGTTCCTGTTCGGGAGTCTCAGGGCTTAGAGGAAAGTAGGAGGCCGGACCATAGTTTTCCGGCAAACCAGTTTTCTCCTTCTTGAAAATACATTCTTCCAAAGCGGCTCCTAGTTCGTCCCAATCAAGGGCATCGACTTGCTTGGCAAGCGCTGGATTGCCTGCCGCCAATTCGTTCATGCGGAGCTTGTTTTTTTCGATTACTTCCATTTCGCCCTCTTTTCTAACCAACTGCTCCGGCGCTGGCAATTTTCAACGAGTCTCGAGTATGAGCCGATCCGCCTATTTCCCTTCGTCCAGTCGTTTCTTGAGCTGAGCGAGCGTATCGTCCTTTTCGTAGAGGTAGTCCTGCTGGGCGCGATAGGCGTTTCCCCTGGCTTCGACGAGTTTCTTGAACTCGGGGTTTTCCTTGAGCGACTGACGCGCCTGATTTCGCTTTTGCGTGATTTCCTCGTTGCTCACGAAGAGCTGGGGGTAGTCGTTTTCGAGCTTCTTTTGGGCGTCCTCGGCGATCGCTGCAAGTTTGCGATAGGCTGGATCATTCTGATGCTTGCCTCGAGCTTTTTCGAGGGCAGCTTTTTTGCGGTTGTCAGGTTGTTTTTCGATGGAGGGCTCTTGGTCGAAAAGGTATTGATCCATGGCTCGATTTGCCCGGAAGGTGGCGAATAGGGTTTCCTTGTAGACGGGATCTTCTTGATGAAGTTTTTTGCGCAACTGCTGGATCTTTTTCTGAAAAGACTTGTGGGAAACGAAGGCCTCGGGAAAGCGCTCGACCTTTTTGGCATCGAGACGTTCGATTTCCTCGACGAGTTTGCGGTAGGCCGGGTCGTCCATGTGGAAGCGGGCGTGCAGGTTTCGCTTGCGGATTTCATGTTCGTCCCGCACCGATTTGTCTACAGGGAACCGTTCCTTGGACTCTTCGATATGGGCCAGGTTCGCTTCACGGTCGCGGTGGCGTCCCGCTTCGAATACCTGAAGGTTGTCGAAGGATGCGCCGGCTTGGTCGACTTGCAGAGCAAAGTAGGTGCGCTCCTGGTTAATGATCGGGTGTTTGGCATAAACGAGATGCTCGTGGTCGAGGTGGGCGACGACTTCGTCTTCAATGAACTCGATTGTCATGACGTACCATTTGTCAGGTTTGAAATCATACGCGCATTCGCCGTGCCGCATGGAAAACCAAGGCCCCCGGGCGTCTTGCGCGGTCTGGAGGAAGAAGTGATCCCGCCGAACGTGCAAGACCGTGTTGTAGTGTCCGGATGCACCCGTTACCAATCGAATGTCCCCGGCTCCGTCGAAGCGGAATTCGAACCGGATCAAGGCATCTTTGAAATGGGGTTCCTTGTAAAAGAGCCGCTTGTTCTGACCGGCAATCCGGTTCCGTCGAAGGATGCCATTCTCTACTTCCCACTCTTTTTGAAAAAACCATTTGTCACTGACTTGTCCTTTCGAGAAATGCTCCCCGAAATGAAGATTGCGAGCGGAAGTCAGCAAGGGGCGGGAGGGAATGCGGGCCCCCGTCCGTTCACGCCAAGAGACCAATTTGCGATGGAGTTCTTTCACCCGTTTAGGTTCCGATAACGCCAAGTCTTTTTTCTCCGAAGGGTCCGTTTTTAAGTCGAATAGTTCGAACTTTTCCGGTCTTGCCGGGTCGAAGTACTCGATCAATTTCCAGTCCCCGTCGCGTATGGCGCCACCGGAAACCCCGCCGAGGAAATGAGGCTTGTCGAGTGGGTAATGCCAATGAAGGGCTTTGCGCTTGGGAGCGACATTCGGGCTTTTCCAAGTAGCAAGCGTGGAAACCCCGTCCAAGGTTTGCAAGGGATCGGGTTTGATGCCGGTTGCTTCGAGGAGGGTGGGGTAAAAGTCGTGGTTGACCACGGGTATCGAGCAAACCCGGCCTGCCGGGACTTTTCCATTTGGCCAACGTACGATCAGGGGCACGCGGATTCCACCTTCGTACAACTGACTCTTGCCCCCTCGCAAAGGGGCGTTGGAAGTAACGTTGGTTTCTCCTCCGTTGTCGCTGGAGAAAAGAAAGATCGTGTTTTCGGCCAAGCCCAATTCCGCAAGCTTGCCGGCGAGCAGACCAATTCCGTCGTCTATGCTCTCGAGCATGGCGGCCAAGTGAGGGTTGTGGCTTGGAGACCAATGAGTGCAGGCGGTTGGGTCGAGACCCGCATCCTGGCAAAGATAGCAATTCTTCCTTTCGCTGACCCCCGGCGGGTGTTTCTTAAGGTACTTGGTTACCAGATCGGGCCGGCCGTTGAGGATGGTGTGCGGGGCGTAGTGGCTGAGGTAAAGAAAGAAGGGTTTGTCCCGGTTGCGTTCTACGAATTCGACCGCTTCCAAGTTCAAACGGTCGGTCAGGTACTCGTCTTTGCCCATCCGGTTTTCGGGAAGATCGAGCCAGCGTATGGGTTGCGTGCGGAAGACGTAGGGCCAAAAGTTCGCTCCGTTGCCCACGCCCTTGATTTCGCTCCCGGTGTTCCAGTCAAATCCGTGGTCAGTGGGGCGAACTTCGAACTGGGCGTCCTGATATTTGTAGCCGGTCAGGTGCCATTTGCCGATCATGCCGGTGGCGTAGCCGTTTTGCCTGAGAATTTTGGGGAGGGTAACGTGGCTTACGGGAAGAGCGTTGGAGGAATTGGGACGGAGGTAGTCGAGAATTCCAACTCGAGCCGGGTGTTGTCCGGTCAACAGGGCCGCCCGGTAGGGCGAGCACACGGGAGCTGCTGCATAGGCGTGGGTGAACCGGATGCCTTGCTTGGCCAGCTTGTCGAGGTGGGGCGTTTCGTTGAATGAATTCCCATAGCATCCGAGTTCCGCCCATCCGAGGTCGTCGGCAAGAACGAAGATGACGTTCGGTTGGCGGTCTTTGGCAAAGGCCACGATGCTCAAGATGCAAAAGGGAATAAAGCAGAAGCTCGATTGATTCATCATTTGAGAAAAACGGATAAGGTAGCCTTGGTACTTGGGGCTGAAGATTCGAATGCGATGGAATGAGGTCGGGAAGCTTTGATTTCAGAAAGAGGGCTATCCTTGGTAACGACCTTTTTTTCTTCGGTCCAAAGTTCGAGCTTCACTTTGAGCGGGCAGTTTTCGACCGATATACGCTTGCTTAGGCTTCCCTTTTTGTTTTGCCGTTCGATCCTGATCTTCGTCCTGCCGGTTTTCTCACCGATGGGGACTTCAAGTTCCATCCAATCCCATGCGGCGGGCATGGCTTCGCGCAGGCTTAAGGTTTGTTCCGGCAGTGAGTAGGAAAGCCCGAACAAACCTTCCAGGAAAAGGAGAATCTTGCCGGCGTTGAAATTGGAATACTGATCCCCGAACAAGGTCAGGTCTCTGCGGTACGCCTCCGGGGCCACGGGTACGCCCCACTCTTCATGGTAATTGTAGTTTTCAAGGTGATTGACGCTTAGCTCGGATGCAATCTTGGGAAAACCTTGGCGAAACATCCCGTCCAAGGTGAAGTAGGCGGTATCAGGCGTGTAGCCGAAATCAAGATCGGGGGGAGACGTAAACCTGCTCATCGACTGCTTGGCCATGGCCAAGGGAAAGAACTCTCCGTAAAACCCATCTTGACGGTTGAGGGCCCAGGCGTTGATCATTTTCTGGGCATAGTCCCGGGGGAAATGTTTCGAACGCATGGACCAAAAGGCATTGGTCATGAGCATTCCGTTCTTGGGGCCCAGAAAGAAATTCTTGTGCCCGTTGGCTTCCCATCTTTGGTCAAACATCATCCGCACGTGCTTCGGTTCTCTTCGGACAAGTTCGCTCCAGTGTGAGACGTCTTCCTCATGACCAAGAAGCGTGGCCATTTTCTCAAGCGTTTCCGCTACTTCGAACTCATTCATTGCAAAGCCACCGAGGCGCTTCTGGAAAACCTTTTGAAAATAGCCTTCGTAGCATTTCCGCAGGAAATTCAGATCGCCCGAATGTTCGTAAATTTGCCATGCCCCAAGGACGTGTTCGGACAATTCACCCCCATAGGCTCCGGAGTGCCAGGTGGTGCCCTTGTTGTCGGAGAGCATGATCATCCCGTTGGGGGTCTCACGATACCTGCCGTTCACAACGAGGTGTTTCCAGGTCAGAACGTTTCCATAAGCGAAGCGCGGCTTGTCGCGTGCCCAAGCGCCGACCTTGATTTGGAAACAAGCGTCGTAACGATGGATGCCGAGAAAGTTGTTCACCGCAGTTTGGGTGTGGTTTTCCATCTCCCAGCCCTTTTGCACGTCGATGTAGTACATGAGGTAAAGGGCCCAGAGGTAATAGTAGATCTCCTCGAATTTAGGATCGCTGCAGCGGAATTGCGGAATCTCTTCGAGAAGCAACCGGTTCATCTCGGTTGTTTTGGCAGTCAGCATAACACGGTTCTGGGTAATGATCTCACGAGATGCCCGGAGTGCTTCTCCCGGCTCGTCATTCATTGCCCAGGTAACGGTTACTCCTTTGGAATCGCAAGGAACCTCGAAAAGATACTGGATCTCTCCTTTTTCCCCTCTCTTTAATTGAACGGTTTTGGAAAAATCCTTGGTGCATGAAAGCGCGGTCGTCATGCCCTGATAAACGATGGGACCGATTCGTTCCGGGCCGTTCGGGTCCGGTCGGGAGCGAACGGTTCCTCCCTCGCCGATCAGGATGGCGTTTGCCTTGGCCTCATACTTGATTTTCGAACTCGAGGAGACGCTGTGCCTGACGAAAAAACTATGCCCTTCGAACCGAAGCGTTATCGGTTCCGACGAGGTTATGATGGAGCCGGCGGCATCATTCGAACCAATGAATTTTTCTTCTTTGATCAAGACGTCTCCTATCTCGTATTCGCATATCATCTTGTCCGGCCGCCAAGTCATGCGGGTGGGCGCGGGAGTCGAGTGAAGCTTCCCGTCGATGAGGACGCTGCCATAGAGGACGCGGGTGTCTTTGTAAAATTCCCAACCCATGTAGTCGTTGCCGGTTCCGGTGTGCTCGGTTCCCTTTAGTCCGCTTTCCAACAAGCCCACGCCGCGGCTCCGCAGGTCGTGATGGAAGGGGTGGGTTAGCCCGATGGTCTCGTCTTCGATGGGTTTCCAACTAGCATGGAAGCCACCGACGTAGTAGCTTAAGTTTCCGGCCAAAAAACCGTGTTTTTTTCCTTGAATGGATTGTTCGAGAAATTCGCAGTAGTCCATCCGCGCGGAGGCAGATTTGCAAAAAAGGCAAAGAATCAGAAAGGCAGCAGTCGTGAGGCGTCTTGGCATTTGCTTATCCAAATGGGTCTTGTTATTTCGAACCCGAAGGGGATCAATCCTCGAAAACAACCTTCACCTCTAGGATGCCAACGGCCTGCCCGTGAGCAGGGAATAGCGGGTCGAGCTGCACATGGAGGCCGGGGCATGAGCATCCGTAAAGATCATACCCTGCTTCGCGAAATTCTCGAGGT
>JAYOMW010000040.1:20427-22824 GCA_038121045.1 Opitutia bacterium | reverse complement strand
CGCAAGAAGCTCGTTTGGATGAACAAATCCGCAACTATCGTGAAAAAGCCGCCCTTAATGCCAAAGTGTTTGGCAGAGGACATACCCATCTTCCGGGGTACGATCGGCACGTTGGTCTCGAAAAGCTTCGAAAGCCACTGCCCGCTCACGTGAAAAAGGACGTTGTTCCTCTCCACCGTGTAAAGGCTGGTCTCAAGGCGCCTTCTCCCATGCCTCTCAATTTGGATAATAAATGAAGCGTTTGGCATGGTGGATTTGGCTGGTCTGGGTACCGGTCGGCTTTTTCCTGAAAGCAGGGGAAAACCTGACTGCTCCGCATGAGCTGCTTCGCAATTACAGTGGCGATTATACCGACACCGACGGGGACGGCATGACGGACGCCGCTGAATCGAAGTACGGATATGACGCCCTCGATTCCCAAAGTTTCCCCAAGTACGATTATGGAGCTTCGCCGGAAGTCGTCTACCCGATTGCCAACTCGAGTTTCAACGATGCCGTTGTTTGCAAGACCGACACCGGCATCCGGTTGAAGTGGGACAACAAACAACCGCCCTCGAGTTACTCCAGGTTTTCCCTGACCTTGGAAGACGGAGACCGTCAATTGTATTACGGAGGTCACGGATGGAGCGAAGCAACCGTGGACTACGGTGCTTTCGATTTGAACGGCACGGAAGTGCTCAACGGTCGCTTCTCTGAATACGATCCCGCAAGCGGTGAACTCGTGAGGGAGTACGATTGGTTTGAAATCGATCTTTCGGACTATCCGGTTTTGAAAGATACCAAGCTTGCGGAGCCAAGCGACCGCATAACTTTTCGATTCGATGGCTTTGAGACCGACTTAAGAAACAAGTACGAAGGTTTTCTCGGAAAAGTCATGCCGATTTTTTTGGAGGTCGCCGGTAACCCTGCGGAAACCTTCGTATGTACCTTTGTCAGGGGCGAGGACGGGGGCAACTCATGGGTAACCCTGGACCAGGGGAGAACAATCGTGGTCGACGGAGCGTGGATTCCGCGGTTGATCGTCCATGAATTGATTCACGCATGGAAAGGCAAATACGCCTTTTCCTACACCGGCGAAAATTGGTCCTTCGAGGACGATCTCAATGGCTTTGAGGAAATTGCCGAAGGGCTTGCTTATGAAATCCTTCACGACTATGTGGAGGCTTACCCGAAAGACGACTTGTCTCGGCTCATTCTGGAAAGCGGACCCTGGTGGAATTGGTCCTCTCAAGCATCGAATTTCGATTTGGTCAAGCATCAGAGGCATACCGGAGCCGGAACCTTTTGGAGCGGCGAGTCTCTCTTTCAAAACGACCGCTACAGCATATCGGCCATGCTGATCCAGATCATCCTGCAACATGAGCCTCAATTTTACCGAAAGGTCATGCGGGCTTATTACGACAGGATCGAATCGGATCCGACCTACAGGCCATCCAGGGAAGGCCTGCTCGAACTATGGTCTTCGCAAATACCGAAGATCAACGGGATTGATTCGCGGGCGTACCTGGAAGGTCTTCCCATCCTAAATGGAACCAAGCTCAAGCAAGGTTATTACCCTGTGATTTATCAGTCCGAATCCTATTCCCATTCAACCACGAAAACGATTTTCGGGTCCTATGCCCTGGATGGGTACTTGTGGTGGTTTTCAAAGAATTCAAAAGAGGAGATTTCGGCTTTCGATCTTCCTGCCTGGGTCAATCACAACCTAAGTTCCGATGGCTACCACTATGCAGACAGCAACGGCCAACCTTACGAAGTCAAGGTTCGTAACGTTTTCGGAGAAAAAGTGCTAGAGCACAAAGGGGTTTTGGACGCCGGTTACCAAGACGAAGACAAGACGATTCCCAACAATTTGTTTACCGAAAGAATCGATGAACTGAATTCCGAAAACCTTCCCCGAGGGCTCTATCTCGAGACCCTCGAGTTTACGGAAATCGCCAAACATACCGATGAAGCATCGGAAAGCTTTTACTCATTCGGTTATCAAGGTTTTACCCATAAAGATGATCAATACAGTCTTTTCATCGGAGTGGATTCGAAGTTTCCCGAAAGCGCGACCGTTCGATTCGGGAGCCTTTCCTTCGAGCTTTCGATCGTAAACGGTTGCGCCATCCTGCAAACCGACCGCTTGGCTCTCGATGCGGAGGGAATTCTTGCCATCGAGCTTCATTCAAAAGAAGAGACACGCTCTTATTCGAGGGCCTTGGTCAATGCCGGAAGCTACGATGGGAAACGCCATCAGCAATTCCTCGTAATTGATCGTGATTTCGACGGAGTGGAAGACTTGTATGATGAACATGTGGATGAAGATTCCATTGCAAAGAAATACATGGAGTACGAAAAATCATACCCCGACCGTTTTGAAGATTCGGATTCGCAACCCAACGATCTTCCTAC
>JAYOMW010000040.1:5230-20327 GCA_038121045.1 Opitutia bacterium | reverse complement strand
TGGAAGTACCTCGACTGGTTTGGTTATTACCTGGTTTCGGATTCCTCGAGTCAATGGGTTTATCACTCGGTTCTCGGATGGGTTTACCTGACCGAAATGTCCATGGGATCGACTTGGTTCTATGCGGACAAGGTGGGTTGGGTTTGGACCTTGCCCGATGTTTTCCCTCAAGGCTATTTGTTCAAAAAGGGCAGTTGGGTATACCTGGAGCAATCAAAGTACTTTGATTACGGGCAAAGCCAGTGGTTGGCAGAATAAGCAAACGATACATGGGGCTTGATCGGGCCGACCCGCAAGGATCCCCTCAAGGTCACGACACAATATGCCTTGTCCAAGAAACGTCGGGATCTTCTAGTCGATGCGTTGATCGAGAAGAACGTGAAAAAAGGGTGGGAGGAAGTGACTTAGAAGAAATAAAAGAAAAGAGAGGCCTTTTCGTAGGTTCGCTCTTGTCTCGTTCACCTCATGCCTCTAATCAATCTCTTTTGTTTTGAATCAAGAGGAGCTCAGTTTCGAACCCCATGAACCGACCGCATCGAAGACCCCGCCGGCGCCGGCGCTAAACGGGCAGGGGATTGTTTTGTACGGGTCGAATGATTCGGAAGAATTAATCGAACGGTGCGCCCAAGATTTGGAAAAGGGGTTGTCGGATCCCTTTCGACAAGAGGAATTTCTCGTGCAAAGCAGGGGGATGGGCACCTGGGTCCAACTCCGGTTGGCGGACCGTTTGGGGATCTTCGCACGGGCGAAATTCCGCTTTCCCGCAGACACGATTTGGATGATTTTGCGGGGGTTTGTCGAGGATTGTCCGAAGAAAAACCTCTTCACCAAAGAGGTCATGGCTTGGAAGATTTTCGATTTGCTTTCCGGGCGGATCGAACGGGATCCCGAGGTTTTCGCCTCGCTCGCCCGATATATCGGAGAGGGTGAGAAAAGAAACGGAGACCGGACTTTCCGGTTGTGCCGTCAGATTGCCTTTCTTTTTGATTCCTACCTGACCTACCGGCCCGAACTCATCCTCGATTGGCAGGCCGGCAAGCTGCCGTCGGGCGGAGACCTTTGGCAAGGACTGCTGTGGAAAGATCTTCGTTCGGCTCTCGATCAAAAGTCTTTGCCGGAATTGGTGAACGGCCTTGAGAACGAACCGACTCCGATTCATCCGGAGAGGATGCCCGAACGTTTGTCGGTCTTCGGTATTTCGACCTTGCCTCCGGTTTTCCTGAACGTACTTGAAGCCTACGGCCGCTTTCGTCCTTTGCGTGTCTATGCCCTTCAACCCGCCCCCGTCATGTGGGGAGAGGTTCAGGCGGAGAAGACCTTGGAAAAGTGGAAACTTCGGGCTCTTGTGCGGGCCAAAGGGCAAGCTGGTCGCCCCGTCGGAGAGGACGAACTGAATGAGGAACGGGGCAATCCGTTGATCGGATCCTTGGGTCGCACGGGCCGGGAATTCTTCAACCTGTTGGTTGACCGAAACGCCCATGACGAGCCGTTGGGTTTTCTTAAACCGGAGGGTGATTCTTTACTCGCCCGCCTCCAACGCTGGACCTTCGAGGTGTTTTCCGATCAACCGGAGGAGCGAAAGCCTCTGTCCCGGACGGACGAGTCGATCACGATCAATAGTTGTCACGGTCCGATGCGGGAAGCGGAGGTCTTGCGAGACTATTTGTTGCGGCGCTTTGACGAGGACCCGATCCTGCGTCCCCGCGACGTGGTGGTCATGATGCCCGACCCGGAAGGATACGCCCCCTATTTGCGGGCGGCCTTCGGGGGAATGGAAGAGGGCATGCCCAAGCATTTTCCTTATTCCATAGTGGATCGGGAGCCCAGACAGGAAAGTCAAATCGTCGATTGCTTCTTTGATTTGTTGGAGTTTTTCGAGGGCCGCGCTACCAACCGGGAGGTTCTGGATTTGCTCGACTCGTCGGTTTTCCGAATCAGGTTCGAGTTGGACGACGAGGACATGGAATGCTTTCGGCGATGGATTCGGGAATGCCATGCCCATTGGGGGTTGGACGGCGATCATCGGCAGAATTTCGGCTCGACCAAGACCGACGAACACACTTGGCGGCATGCCCTCGACAGAATGGCCTTGGGTTTTTGCCAGAGGGGGAACGGAGAGCATCTCTGGGAGGGTGTCTTACCCTATGACGAGATCGAGGGCGAAAATGCCATCCGTTTTGCCAAGCTCTCGAAAATCGTCGATTCTTTGCGTTCTCTGGAGGCCCAAGCGAGGGGTGATCAGGGCTTGGATGACTGGGCTCATTTTCTGGAACGCCTGACCAAAACCTTTTTTCCCAAGAACAACAAAACCTTGCTGGATCGCAGGCGGGTGACCAAAGCCATTCAGGCAATCCGCGAGGAGTTTGCTCCTCTAGCCGGCAAGCGAACCGTTCCGCTTCGGGCAATCCGTTACCATTTGGGCAACGTGCTCACGGTGGGAACCACCCAGGGACGCTTTCTTACAGAGGGGGTTACGTTTTGCGGGTTGCGACCGATGCGGAGTGTTTCCGCCCGGGTCGTTTGCCTGCTCGGAATGAACGATGGGGCGTTTCCCCGTCAGTCCCGCAACCCGAGCTTCGACTTGTCGGGTGATCGTCAACCCGGAGACCGTTCGGACCGGGAAGACGACCGTTATCTTTTTCTCGAGACTTTGTGGAGCGCCCGTGAATTTCTCTACTTGAGTTACGTGGGACAATCCATCCGGCGGAACCAGACGATACCACCATCAGTCGTGGTCAACGAATTGCTCGACAGTTTGGACAAGCTCATCGACTCGGATGACAAAAGCGATGGAGAGAGCAAGCGAGCCCATGAAAGATTGGTCAGCCAACAAACCCTTCATCCGTTCGGGAAGGATAATTTCACCTCGACCCGCCTGCCCAGGTCCTATTCTTCGGACAATTTGAAAGCAGCGGTTTCCCTGCTGGAGCCCGATCCTGAACTTTCTCCCTTTGCAACTGGTCCGATGAAGCAGCCCCCGGACGAACTTTCCGAGCTCATGATGCAGGAACTGTCCGGCTTTCTGGAGAACCCATCCAGGGCCTTTCTCAGAAATCGGTTGGGTATGAATTTGTGGCAAGAGGATGGGCCACCCGAAGATTCCGAACCCCTGGACCTGAGCGGTTTGAAGAAATACTTCCTCAAAGACCGTATGCTGGGAATCGAGCTGAACCTGGAAAGAGACGTCGGGCTGTACGAATTGGAAAAGGCCGAAGGAGGCCTTCCCCCGGGGAACATAGGCAAGGTCTGGTTCAACGAAGCCAAGCGGGAAGTGGATAAATTCGTCGACTTATGGGGCGAGCAACTAAAAGGCGAAAAAAGTGAGCCGGTAGCATTCGACGGGGTTGTGGACGGGGTCCGCTTGCGAGGCGAACTGGGACCTTTCGTGGATGGGCGTCAACTACTCTACCGCTGTGTGGAGAAAAAAAAGCTCAAGGGAAAGGATCATTTGCGGGTTTGGGTCAGGCATGTCTTCGCTTGCGCCTTCGCAAAGTCTGATCAAGTGGAAACCCGTTTCTTCTTTCTGGCCAAAAAATTCATTTCTTTTCCTCCTCTCGAGCGGGAAGTCGCTCTTGGTCACTTGAAGGAGTTTATCGAACTGTATCGAGCCGGTATGCGGGAGGCCTTGCCCTTCTTTCCAAACAGCTCGTATGCCTATCAACTGGAACGAAACAAATCCGGATCCGAGGAAGAGGGAGAACCGGCAAGCCCCTTTTTTCCAGCCCTTAAAAAAGCCAGGGAGATGTGGAAGTCAAAAGAGATTAGAGGTGTTTTCATAAAGGGAGAAGAGGACGATTCGGCGATTAAATTATGTTTTCGGGAGGAACCCTTCGATAATCCCGATTTTGCCGTGCTTGCGGGCCGCGTCTTCGGTCCGCTTTTGGAAAAGGAAAGGGAGGAGGCCAAGCCATGAGCGAAGCCAAGGCTTTCGATTGTTGCAACGAACCGTTGCTCCCCGGGGTGACTTTGTTGGAGGCGAGCGCCGGTACCGGCAAAACCTATGCTTTGGCCCGGATCTTTTTGCGGTTGGTTGCCGAGGAAGGCGTGGAGGTGGGCAAGATTCTTACCGTCACTTTTACCACCGCGGCAACCGAGGAGTTGCGGGAACGCATTCGCGCTTTGCTCGTGGAGGCTCACGAAACTCTCCAGGAAGATCCCGAACCGGGAGAGGATCCTGCTTTTCTCAGGTTGAGAAACGAGAAGGAGGTTGAGGTCTCCAAGGAGGAATGCATCCGCAGGATCAAGTTGGCCATTACCTGTTTCGACGAGGCGATCATCAGTACGATCCATGGGTTTTGCAGCCGGGTGCTTTCGGAAAATGCCTTGGAGACGGAATCCTTGTTCGAGGCGGAACTCGATCGGGAATCCGATAAAATGACCATGGAGGGCGTTCGGGAATATTGGCGTGAACGGTTTGCCTCGGCTCCTCCGGTCGTGGCTGCCGCCGCTTCCACTGAAAAGCTTAAACCCGAGGATTTGGCCAAGTTCTTCAACAAGTTGCCTTCCACCCAGGAGTACCAGCTTGGTTTTGAGGAAGAGGGCGCCTGCGATCTGGTACGGACCAAATTGTTGGAAGCTTTTGATTCCTTGGTCGAGGCATGGAACGAGGGCCGGGAGGAATACGTTCATTTCGTGACCACCTGCTTGAAGAAAAACGTCAAACCCTGCATCCATGTTGCAAAGCATTCCGAGATTCTCGACAAGACTCTCTCGCAGGGAGAGGTCTCGCCGACGGGCTTGGAAGTTTTGGAGGATATGCGGGCGTCGATTTTCAACCCGACCAAAGAGGACGTACCTATTCCGGACTTTGCTCTCAAGGCGGATTCCTTTTGCGAGGTTCTCAGGCAATTCGGCCGGGCGGTGCGGGTTGATTGCGTACGTTATTTGGAGGAGAAGATCGAGAAATGGAAGCGAGAACGCGGGCTTCTTTCTTTTGACGATTTGCTAAGCCAAACCGCTCAGGCGGTGACGAGCGAAGGGGCGGGCGGGGTTGCCCTTCGCAAATCGCTGGGAGATGCATTCGATGCTGCCATGATCGATGAGTTTCAGGACACCGATCCCGTGCAGTTCAAGATTTTTCGGGAATTGTTCGGCAAAGAGAAAAAACATTGGCTCTACCTGATTGGAGACCCCAAGCAATCGATCTACCGTTTCCGGGGAGCCGATTTGGAAGCCTATTTCGATTTCGCGAAAAAAACCAACGCAGTCAAGTTCTCGCTCGATACCAATTTCCGGACCGTCACTCCTTTGGTCCGAGCGGTGAACGCCTTCTTTTCCAAGTCCCAAAATCCGTTTTTGCATGAGGATCTTCCTTTTGAGGAAGTCAAACCGAACGTCAAGGGAAGCACGGACAAGGAAAAGGCTTTTGAAGAAGGGGGAAATTTTCCACCTCCCTTCGTGATCAGGGAGATGGAATGGGAAGGAGAAAAGGGTCCGACGAAACCCCAGATTCAGGAGGCCATCAGGCTCGACATGGCCAACGAAATTCATCGCCTGCTTCAGGTTGGATCCATCGGCGGACGCAAAATCAGGACCAATGACTTGGCGGTCCTCGTCCGGGGAAATTTCGAGGCGACGGAGGTGTGGAATTATTTTCGCAAGCGCGGATTGCCCGCCGTCGTTTTCACCGACGTCAGTTTGTTTGACTCGGCCGAGGCCAAAGAACTTCTCTGGGTTCTCGAGGGTATCGTGGACTCGGGAAGCGAGCGCTCCATCAAACGGGCTTTGGCGACTGGTCTTTTGGGCAAGACGAGCAATGACTTTCAAGCCTGGCAGGATCAACCGGACGAATGGGCCGGTTGGGTAGGATATTTCCGTGATTGTCTCAAGACTTGGAGAAAGGAGGGAGTTTACGTCGCCCTGCGCGAGTTGTTCCGCAAGACCGGAGCAATCTCTCTGAATCTCAAGAGACCGGATGGAGAAAGACGGGTGACGAATTTCCTGCACTTGGCCGAGTCCTTGCACCAAGCCACTTCGAATAACCCGCTTTCCCCTTCTTCCTTGGTCGTCTGGTTGCGCACGCGGATGGACGATAGTGAAGACGCCAGTGACGAATATCAGTTGCGTCTCGAGTCGGAGTCGGATGCCATCAGTATCCTTACGGTGCATAAGTCAAAGGGGTTGGAATACCCGGTTGTCTTTTTACCTTCCCTTTCGATGACTGCGGGAGCCAACGCCAAGGATTTCACTTACCATGCGGACGACGGCACTTTGGTGGTGGATCTCAAGGAGGTTGCCACGGACTTGGCGAAGGAAAAAGGAAAACTAGAGGATGGTCAGGAAGATGCCCGAGTCCTTTACGTAGGTCTTACCCGGGCTGCTTCCCGTTGTTATTTGTATCAAGCTCCCGTGCGCTTGTCCGAGGACGAAAGACCACCTGCCCAAACCCGCATCATGAGATCGTGGGTCGCATCTTTGGAAAAGCAAGAAGAGGGTGAGAATGCGGGAGAGCGGACAAGCGGTGAAATCGGAGAGATCGTGCCCCGGTGGATCGATACGCATGACTTGTCGGAGCAAGTTGAGTATCGTTCCTTCTCACCCGAGCAGGCCGAAGTGGATGAACGAATTCTCGGCGATGCAGACGAAGACGCCGGGTCGGAAGTTCTCGAGTCGGCCCAATGGAACGCCAATCGCGGGATGCCGATGGGTTCGATCGTCTCTTCTTTCAGTGGTTTGGTCGAGCAGGTTGATTTCGAAGGCCGGGACTTGGATGCCGAGCCTGAATCCATGGAACGGCTCGAAAAGTCATCGGTCGATGAAAGCCTTCCTGCCATCTTCGAATTCGATGCCGGGGCTCATGCGGGTACTTTCATGCATGACGTTTTCGAGCACCTGGAGTTCACTGATCCCACTTCTTGGGATGAGTTCATCGAGAAGAAATTAAGCGAACATAATTATGAGCCCAAGGACTGGACCGGAACGATTAGGGGAATGGTCGAGCAGGTCATGGGGACGGAACTTGAACCGGGTTTGGTTTTGCAGTCTTTGGAGAGAAAAGACCGGATGGAGGAAATGGAATTTTACTTCCCCGTGCAACCCGGGTTCTTACCGGAACTGGCCTCCACCTTGCCGGAGGGTTGCTTGCTCAGGCGCTACCTTGAAGGAGTCGGCAAGAGCGAAAAACACAGGATCTCTTCCGACGGATACCTCAAGGGCTTGGTCGATTTGATCTTTCGGGCCGATGGGAAGCACTATGTTCTGGACTGGAAGTCGAACAAACTGAACGGGCGTCCGGATGGGTTCGGTTCGGCCCAAATCGAGCGCGAGATGCTCGATCACCATTACGTCTTGCAGTATCATCTTTACGTGGTGGCCACCCACCGTTTCCTGCAAAGCCGATTGCCGGATTATTCTTACGAAGAACATTTCGGCGGCGTTTACTACCTTTTTATCCGCGGCATGGAAATTGGTTCGCAAAGCGGAATCTTCCGTGATCGTCCCGACTTTTCGGTCATCGAGACCCTCGATCAATTTCTTGGCCAAGCAAGATGAAGAAGAAGGAACAGGAAGAACAAAATTGGGAACTGCGCGAACTAGGCCGGGCGATTGCTTCCTTTTTCGAACGAAGGGAATCTTCCGAAGGCGCCAAGATCTTGGGCGAGTTGACCGGCAAGCTTGCTCAAAAGGCAGGGGAGGGAGCCAGTCACCTCTCCCCCGGGGAGGTTTCCGCCATCAACCCGGATGCCCGCTCCTTTGGCCCAATCGGCAATGAACAAGCGGGACTTCCCCTCGTCCTGAGTGAGGACGGTCATCTTTACTTCAGGCGGCATTTCGAGTACGAGAGGCAGATTGCCCGAGCTCTTGCCTTGCGGCTCGCCCGTCCCTCAGTCGATCCCGATCCGGCCGCCCTTGATTTCTTTCGCCAAGCCCTTGCTCCTCAGGTCGACGAACATCAGGCCTTGGCCGTGGGAACCGCCATGCGAAAAGACCTCCTTTTTCTTACCGGTGGTCCGGGAACGGGCAAGACCCGCACCATCGTGATCATGCTCGCCGCTTTGCTTCAGGCCAAACCGAAGTTGCGAGTCGCATTGGCGGCTCCGACGGGCAAGGCTGCTTTCCGAATGCGAGAGTCGGTCCTTCAAACCATGGATGCCCTCGATTTACCGGATGCCATCCGCACTGCTTTGGTTGATTGCGCCGAAGCCACCACTTTGCACCGTCTTCTCGGTTGGCAGTCCGGATCGGTTGATTTCAAAAGGAACGCCAAGAACACTTTGCTTCAGGACTTGGTGATTTTGGACGAAGCCTCCATGGTCGACCTTCCGATGATGGCGAAATTCTGCGCGGCTCTTCGGGATGAAGCCAAGCTCGTCTTGGTGGGGGACTCGGACCAGTTGGCTCCCGTGCAGGGTGGGCCGGTTTTCAACGGCCTGGTACGCGCCTACGAACCCAATCGTTTTTCCAAGCCCGACTTGGCCGGTTTGGCAAACTATTCTTCCTTGGGAGAGGAAGCGGGCCCTGAGGACCGTTTCTCCGGTTCTTTTGTTTCCCTTGCCTTTTCCCATCGTCGGGAAGGCAGTCCGGCCGCTTCCATGTTGGGAGACTTATGTGATGCGATCCGGGACGGAGAGGGTGAATCTGCCCTCAAGATCGTTCGCGAATCGAACGATGACTGCATCCGTTTGATCGAGTCCCTCGGTTCCGATCAGGTGGATTCTACCCTCGAGGACGGGTTTAAAGCTCTTTCGGAGGCATCCGATCCGCAGTCCGCCCTTGCGGCTTTGGCGGGGTTTCGCGTTCTGTGCGCTCATAAAAAAGGCCGTTATGGCGTGGAGTCGTGGAATCGGAGAACGGAAGGGCTCCTTTCCTCTGCACAGGATCGGCCGAGTCCGATCGTCGTCGGAGTGAACGACTACGTCGTGCGCCTGTTTAACGGAGACGACGGGATCATACTTGGAAAGAAAGCTTATTTTGCCGGTGAAGGGGGAATACGCGAAGTCCTGGTTTCCCGATTGCCCGGGCATTCCGCCTGCTATGCGACAACTATCCACAGGAGTCAGGGATCGGAATACGAGAACGTCATGATCATTCTTCCCCACGAGCAATCCAGGCTCCTGACGCGTGAACTTCTTTATGTTGCGGCCAGTCGGGCCAAGCGTAAAATTACCTTCGTGGGGGACCCCAAGGCCTTCCTGGCCGCCGTCGCGAATCAGGATTCTTCCCGTTCCGGAGTGGCCCGCCTGTTGGAGAAAGAAATGGAGAGCTTGAGCCATGAGCAAGCCTAGCGACTCCTACCGTATTCTACACACTGCCGATTGGCATTTGGGCAAGACCTTGGAGGGGCAGTCCAGGGAGGAGGAGCATGACCTTTTTCTTGCTTGGTTGTTAGAGAGGGTCAGCGAACACGAAGTCGACGCAGTCCTAGTGGCGGGCGATGTTTTCGACAGCGGAATGCCCCCGCAAACCGCCGTTCACCGGTATTTCGAATTTGTTTCCAGGCTCAGGGAGAGGGGAGAATGCAAACTCGTCGTGATCGGGGGCAATCACGATTCGGCCAACCAATTGGAAGCCCCTGTTCCGGTCCTCGAGTATCTCGGCGCCCGGGTGGATGGCCGGGTCAAGGAGGAGCCCGCCGAGCGGATTCTCTTCTTGCCTGATTCGGAAAACCCCCGGGTGGCGATTGCGATGGTTCCCTTTTTGCGGGATGCCGACATACGCAAGGGGAGGGCAGGGGAGACCCCGGATGAAATTCGCAAAAGCCTGACCGAGGGGATCAAGAAAAAATACGAGGAGTGCGCCCAAACTTTGGACGGCTTGTCGTTCCCGGCTTTGGCAACGGGTCACTTGACCGTCACCGGCATGCGTTCATCCGACAGCGAGCGAGCCATTGTCGGCGGCTTGGGCGACGTCTCGCACAAGGTTTTTCCCGAGCGTTTCGGATATGTTGCCTTGGGGCATTTGCATCGCCCGCAAAGCCCTGACATGGGCAGGGTGCGTTACTCGGGTTCACCCATCCCCTTGAGCTTCAGCGAGGCGGATGATGCAAAGGAAGTACGAGTCCTGGACGTTGTTCCGGAAGGCATAAAAGACTTTTCCCTGCCTATTCCCCGATTTCGCACTCTTGTTCAATTGAAGGTTTCCTTCGATGAGCTTGAAAGCAGGATTGTGGAATTTTCTCCCGATGCGTCCGAACTGACTCCGTGGGTCGAAGTCGTGGTCGAGGGAGCGATTTTCGGGGATGAATTGTCCAATCGTGTTCGCGAGCTTGCGGAGGAGAAAGACTACGAAATCCTCAAGGTTGTCCGCGTCAAAACGGAGAACGAAGAGGGCGGGGCGATCCTGGCGGATGGAGAGGACTATGAGTTCGTTCTCGATCACCCGGATCAGGTATTCGAACGTTTGCTTGATCAAAAAGAAGTGACCGACGAAGCGGAGCGCGAAAGGCTGAAGGTTCTTTTTGGCCAAGTCGTTGGCTTGGTTGAGCAGGCGGAGGGGGAAGCAGAGTGAAGATTCTCACGATCAGACTACGAAACCTGAATTCCCTCAAAGGCGAACAGGAACTAAACTTGGCCGAAGAACCTTTTGCCAGTTCGGGCCTGTTTGCCATCGTCGGACGAACAGGGGCGGGCAAGACGACATTGCTTGATGCGGTGACCCTCGCCCTGTACGGAAAGGTCGCCCGTTACGGAGGAGACAAGCCTGAGAACGTCATGAACCGGGAGTCCGGGGAATGTTCGGCCGAGGTTGAATTTCTCTTGCCCACCGGAAAGTTCCGGGCGACTTGGGAGATGAGGAGGGCCCGAAGCAGGCCGGAGGGCGCCCTTCAGACACCCAAGCGTTACGTGTACGATAGCGAAGGGAATCCGATCGCCGAACAGATTAGCGAGGCGAATGCGCGGATCGTCGAACTAACGGGTTTGGATTACGAACGTTTTCTTCGCAGCGCCATGCTGGCCCAAGGAGATTTCGATCGATTTTTATCGGCCAAACCGACCGAGAGATCGGAATTGCTGGAGGCCTTGACCGGCACCTCGATTTATTCACGGATTGGGGAAGAGACCTTCGGGGAGACCAAACGAAAAGAAGAGAAAATCGAGCGCTTGGAAGAGGCGTGGAAGTCTATTGAGATCATGTCCGCCGAGCAGCGGGCGGAGGTCGAGGCCAAGCTGAAAGGCTTGACCGAAAAGGAAAAGCAGCTGGATGAAACACGAAAGAAGGATTTGGAGGTGCACGGGCAAATACCGGATCTTGCAAACGCCAGAAAAGATAAGTCGGATGCCGAGGCCGAAATCAAGAAAAACGAGGAAAGCTTTCGTTTGGCCAAGGAGGATTTCGAGAAGCTGGCCAGGCATGAAACGGCTCAACCTTTTGCCGATGAGTTGGCCAGATACGATCAGGCCAAGCAAAACCATCGGGCGGCCGCGGTCTCCCTCGAGAATGCCGTCGATCAAAAGGCCCGGGCGAGCAAAAATTTCAACGAGGCCACGGAATCCTACCGTATCAGCTTGAGGGCGAGGATTGAAGCGATTGAGGAAGAGCTCGCGGTTTTGACCGGTTCAATCAACGCGGATCGAGAAAAAGCGAAGAAGTCCAGGGAATGGCTTGATGGGAAGAAAGCCGACTTGCAGTTGTTCGAGCAAGAGACTGACGTTCTCCTTGGGTTGGATCGTTTGACGCAACTCAGGCTTGGGTTTTCCCAAAAAAAGGAAAGTTGGATGGATGGGGCCGCTCGCATCATTCCTGAGAATTTGGAAAAGCCAAAGGATGAACCATCCGTCGAGGAAGTCCGTACTCTTCTGCTTGAAAAAATGGAGAGCGAGGGCGTGCTACTCGAAAAGGAGAGAAAAAAAGGGGAGCAGGAGTTGAAATTGAAGGAAGACCACTTGGAGAAATCCAGGCGTTTGGCTGATATGGATCAGCACCGACACATGCTTGTTGACGGCGATCCCTGTCCTCTGTGCGGTTCGGTCGAGCATCCCTATGCCGGTGGAGCTCCGGATCCGGGAATGGAGGAAATAGTCGAATCCAAAAGAAAAGCCGAAGAAGCTCTCAAGCAAGTTTTGCAAAGGGAAAGCTCTTTCAATTCGTCCAAGGACAAAGTTTTGGAAAGAGAAAAGGAAATGCTCGAAGCCCTTGAAGCCGTGAAGAAGAAGGAAGAGGAAGTGGGTTCTGTTTTGGCTGCGTTTGCGATTCCTTTGCCGGAGGCGGGCGGGGAATCCGATTTGGAGAAAAGTTTGAAGGAAAGGACGGCCGCGTATCGAACGAAACTTCGCGAGGTGGAGAAATTGGAGGCGGAGTCGGCAAAGAACGAAGTCCGCTTGGCTCCTTTGGGAGAAGAGCTTGAGCAAAGAAAAAAAGCCCTCGGCTCTTTGCCTGAACCGGAGGAGGAAGAGATGGGCGGTGGAACCGAGACTCCGGATCTCGAAGAGGCTCTTCGAGCTTATGAGAGGACCAGGGATCAAGCGAATCTCGCCCTTGCGACCTTGAAGGAGAGGAACTTGCGGGAAAAGGAATTTCAGGTCGAAGCAGAGAATTCCGGGAATGCCTTGGAGCAAAGGATTCAGGACTCACCCTTTGCTTCCCTCGAGTCTTTGGTGGAGGCGAAGTTGCCCGACGATCAGGCTCGGGGAATCAGGCTCAACAAGGAGGGTCTGGAAAAGAGTCGAATCGAAGCGAAAACGAAAAGGGCAGTTGCCGATTCGGCCATTGCCGAGTTGGTGAAGAAAAAAGTACCCGAGGGTGAAGAAGCTGAAAAGTTCCTCTCGGCTTTTCGCGAGCTTGAGGATTCTCTGAAACAACTGAGGATCGATCAGCATGACTTGAAAAAATCATTGGCCGACGATGATGAGAAGAAAAAGTCGTCCGCGGAGAAACAAAAGCTTTGGGAAGAGGAGGAAAAAGCATTGGCAGACTGGAGGAAACTGAGGGAGTTGATCGGTTCGGCCGACGGGAAAAAATTCCGCGCCTTCGCTCAAAGTCTTTCGTTAAGCGCTCTTGTCGGCAAGGCCAACCGTCACCTGAGCAAACTTGCTCCACGATACGAGATCGAGGTCGACCAAAAGGAAAGCCTGGCTTTGCAAGTGAAAGACCTGAACGAGGCGGGTGCGATCCGTCCGGTTGCCAGTCTGTCGGGTGGAGAGAAATTTCTCGCGAGCTTGTCGATGGCCTTGGGCCTGTCCGACTTGGCAAGTAAGAACATATCGATCGAGACCCTC
Source organism: Opitutia bacterium (assembly GCA_038121045.1). Classification (GTDB taxonomy): domain Bacteria; phylum Verrucomicrobiota; class Verrucomicrobiia; order Opitutales; family Seribacteraceae; genus Seribacter. The sequence goes on along the minus strand of JAYOMW010000040.1, from coordinate 7,173 downwards.
TTCATTGACGAGGGCTTCGGGACTTTGGATGCCGAGTATCTGGAGGAGGCGATCAACGTTTTGGAAAGCCTCAAGCACCAAAGCAAAACCGTAGGCGTGATCTCACACGTCGAACTGCTCAAGGAACGGATTTCCACTCAAGTCATGGTACGTGGCAAACCCGGGGGCGCAAGCAGCTTGGAAGTTCGACCGAAGCCCGAAAATTAATACCTTCATACTTTCTTGCGGATCCCTAAAGATCTTCAAAAAAGCGAAAACCCTAGGCGCAAAGAAAATCGACCGCCTCTTCCAGAGACAGGGTAATGATCAGGTTTTCCGACTCGATTCTTTCTTCGCTGAAACCCTCTTCATGAGCCCAGTTTCTCATGTAGGAACCCCATTTTTGGCCATAGAGATTGGACTCGAAAACCGCAGAATCCGAGGAAATCGAAGCTATGTCGCCTCTCTTGTTTTTGAGCATGATAAAGCAAAAGGAGTCTTTTTTTTTCTCTTCGGACAGGGAAACGTTTCTCTCGGCGCACTTCGACTTGACGAATTCAGCCCGTACTTCGACCATGCTGTCGAAATCTTGTTCGTTTCCGGGTGTCCCGAAAGGTGTTGTCCCACGAAGTTCACGAAGCGCAAGTTCTGATTTCTCCTTTTCGGTTATCATGGTAATAAAAAGGTAAGAGCGCCAAATGTGTAATTGCAAATTTTATTCATCTTTTTTTGCCGAATCGCGACGAGCGATTAAAGAAAGAAGCTTGTAACCTTACTTCCTGATTGCCCGGAGGCAATCGATCACGAAGGCATAGGTGTGGTGACTGAGTTCGTCCACCCGGATGTTGGCCCGCTTTTTGCCGAGGAAAAGACCCGCCTCTTCACCCTCCCGGACAAGTTCTTCGACGAAATCATGGGCCCCCCTGGACTTCAGCCAACGCCAATAGGACGAACGGGTCCCGGGCTTGCATTCCAACAGGACGTCCAAGTCGCAGAAGGCGCTCGCGAACAGGGTGGTGTCGCGGAAGACCGTGATGGAGGAGGGCGGTTCGGTAAGAGAGGCTTCTATTCTGAGAATCATAAAAAAGCTCAAGCTAAACCTATCGGAAACCTCCTCGATCCAATGGAATCCGCTTTGGTTATCTCTTTTGGTTTTTCGTAACCGATGATGATTTAAGATCGTTCCTATCAGCCCAAAAGTCAAATTTGGCCTTTTGGAACAAAGGGTGGGTCATCCTTTTGCAGAAGTCACTCGCCTTTTGAAAGGATTTGCCTATCTTAATTTCAATGTCGGAGTGGTTTGCGGATGAGACGACGGATCGTTTGATTTGGGGTAACCGAGTCAACTGATGGCGAGCGGGAAGGGACACCTTGTCGGGGGCATGGTCTTTGCCTTGATCGGATTGCACCTCTTCTCCCATTACTTTTTCGTCCCGACCTATTTGGACATGGTCCTTTACGTTTCCTTGGCTCTTATGTTTGCGGTCTGGCCGGACGTGGACACCAAGTCGATCGGGCAGAAATTCTTTTACTCTGTTTTTTTTCTTACCGATTGTTACCTGATTTTCAACGAACGATACCAATTGGCGGCTTACCTCGGACTTCTTATCATTTTGCCTATTCTGGCCAAGCACCGCGGGTGGACCCATAGTGTCTGGGCGATGTTTCTGATTCCTTCCCCGCTTTTGCTCTACCCAGTTCTAAGGGAAGGGAGCTTTGATTACTTTAACCTTTCCGGTGTTCCTTACTATGCCTCAGCTCTGACCGGTTACTTTTCTCATCTGCTTCTGGATGGAAAATTTACACCCTGGAAATGATCCTTCTCAAAATTCTCCGTTCACTGAAAAAGAAAGAGGATTGCCCTTGTAATACGATTAATAGTCATTTGGAATAAGCTTTTGAGTTAAATAATCACCAACCAAGTTCTATCATGAGCCAATGTCCAAATTGCGGAGCGGCCCTAG
>JAYOMW010000040.1:0-5130 GCA_038121045.1 Opitutia bacterium | reverse complement strand
TGGATCGTAGCCATGGTAGACGCCCACATGATCGGCAACAAGCTTGCCTCCGGTCAGCCGGTGAGGCAATGGGAGTTTTTCTAGGGCATCCATGGTAGACCTTTGGCCAAGATGGGCAATCCCGTCTTGGGTAGGCGGTGAAAGCAGAAAAGATTTCTGTCTGGCGGCCTCCGCTGTTGCACTGCTTGTTTTGGCGGTCAGCGTACCAAGGGAGGTAATTTTCGGGGGCGAAGAAAAGGACTCGTTACTCTCTCTTTTTTTCACCCTTGGCAAGATGGCTCATCCGAAATCTTTTCCATGCCCTTTTTGCGGAGGTACCCGCGCTTTTTTACTTTGTTCGGACCTGAGCTTTATGAAAGCCGCCGCCTATAGTTTTCCGGCTATTCTCGTATTCTCATCCATGTGCGTAACGACTCCGCTGAGGTTGTTTATGTTAATGCCGAGGGCCCGCATCCGCTTTGCCCAAATCAGAAAAACACTTGATTTTCATGACCGGACAAACCTGCAAATCGTTGTTCTTCTTGCTGCCTGGTTGCTTCAGATCGTCCTCCACGTATCAGGAATTTTTCCATCGGTCGTTTTGAATCAATTCGAGTGGCCTGGTTGATCATCCAAAGGTCAACCGAATCCTGAACTTCCTTGTCCTTCCTGCTCTTTCCCGTTTTTTGGTCAAAGGTGTGGTCGGGAATTTGGTCAGCGGGTCGAGGTTCCAAAAATCAGCCGGTTTCTTCTTTTTTTTCTGAATTGGCGAAAAAAATCGTGCCTCGGAGCCGTACAACGTTTTGGGCTTCTCCCATCAGTTGAGCGCGAGGTTGGGGCAGGGGATTGTTGACTCCCTTCAGCCCGAGTGGTTTCGTTTGGGCGTGAAACGTTTGGTTTATTTCCTTCCTTGGCTTTGTTTGGCAGCCCAGAAATCCGAACGTCCTGACTTTCACGACACGGAAGCCTTGAAAGGCATCATCGCAAAAGCGGTTCAGTTGGAAGCCGTGAAAAAAGCGGATGGTTCGATGCAATACCTGGAACCTCTCGAGCTATCCTCCTACCAAGGAAATGGCTGGGGGGTGGTTTACCATGAAAATCGAAAACTCCGTTTTCTGGCCCAATTCAAGAATGGGAAAGTGAATGGATTTTCCTTTTCTTGTTACCCAAGCGGGCAAGCGATGGCGGAAGCCTACGTCATTGACGGCAAGTCGGAAGGGCTTCAGGTCTCTTGGTTCGGAAACGGTCGGAAAAGTTCGGAGGCAAACTTTGAGGACGGAAAGCTGGAAGGAATTTCCACTTTTTGGTACGCGAACGGTCGACCTAAGGCCGAATTAAAATACAAGGATGGCCAGTTGGAGGGGACTTCGACCGATTGGTATGAGGATGGGCTCAAAAAAGAGCAAGCGAACTGGCGTGGTGACCAACGAAACGGACTGACCAAAAGGTGGTTCGAGAGTGGGGGGAAGTCATCGGAGGAAACCTATGCGGACGGCAAGTTTCATGGTCTTTGCGTTTTTTGGTATGAGAGCGGGGGCAAAAAAGAGGAGACCAACTGGACGGCTGGGAGAAAAAACGGGCTTTCCACCAAGTGGCTTGAAGACGGTCAGCGAGTCGAATCAAACTGGGTGCACGGCAAGCAACATGGCCTTACCGCCACTTGGGACGAAAACGGCCGGAAAAGTTCGGAATCGTACTTTGAAAACGGAATACAGGATGGACTTTCGACCTTTTGGTATGCCAATGGCCAGAAAAGTTCGGAATCAAACTTCAAGGATGGAAGGCAGGATGGCCTATCGACCTTTTGGTACGAAAACGGGCAAAAAAAAGAGACTTCGATCTGGAAAGACGGTTGGAAACACGGACTCACGATTTCGTGGTACGAGAACGGACTCAAGCTCTCGAGAATAAATTGGCAGAACGGAAAGCGCCATGGATTGGCGACGAGGTGGTACGAAAACGGAGAGATGGGGCAAGCCACTTACGAGAACGGAAAAAAGGAGGGGCTTTCGACCGGATGGTACGAGAACGGGTGGAAGAAGTGGGGGGCAAATTGGAAGGCCGGAGAACGAAACGGACGAACGGCCAGATGGTACGACAACGGGCAGAAGAGTTCGGAAGAAAACTACAAGGAGGGAAAGCTGGTGTCTGCGGTCGCTTGGAAACGCAATGGCGAAACCTGTCCCATTACAAAGGTAAAGGACGGAAATGGGGTTTACGTTTGGTACGACGAGGACGGATCGGAAGGCTTTCGCCTTTTCTTCAAGAATGGCCAACGAGTCAACTGACTCCCCATGACCTTGACTTCCTTCTGCCGATTTTAGTAAAGCTGAATAGGGATGATCGGAGCCGCTTTCACGTAAAGATCTCCATTCATGTTTAATCATTTATGAAAAGTAATTTGCTAAGACTTTTGATTGTCGCATTGATTATCCTTCTTTTGTGGTTCTTGTCTTGGTTTGTTTTTGAAAGAGGTTTGTTGCCCCATTCTTAAGTTGTCCATCCCCCCCTCAAGACCTTGACCCTAGACCAACTAGGTGCTTGGATCGGGGGATGAAAGCCTTCCTGTTCGCTCTGCTCGTCACGCCGCTTTTCGCCGAGAGGAAGGATGACAACGCATCCTTGCCCGCGGGGCATTCCGCTCACGGTGAAGCGTTCGACGAAGGCCCCCGCCAACGGGCCTACCTCATGAAAGGCATGCCCAAGGTTAACTTTCCCGTGACCACCAAGAAGCCCAAGTGCCAAGCTTTCTTCAACCAAGGGATCGGTCAGCTCCATGGCTTTTGGAACCTGGAGGCCGAGCGCTCCTTCCGTCAGGCCGCCGTCATCGACCCGACTTGCGCCATGGCCTATTGGGGCATGGCCCGGGCCAATACGGCCAACGAGAAGCGGGCCAAGGGCTTCATCGCGGAGGCGGTCAAGCGCAAGGAAGGAGCGTCGCCCAGGGAGATCAAGCACGTGGATGCGTTCGCCAAGTACCTGAATACGCCCGAGGAAAAGAAAACCGAGCGGGCCCAAGCCTACGCCAAGGACCTTGAAGAGATTCTCTACGAGTTTCCGGACGACCTGGAGACCCGGGCCCTGCTGGCCCTACAGTTTTGGGTCAACTCCCGCAACGGCGTGAAGATTCAAAGCCATGAAGCCGTGGACGCCCTCATCCAAGGGGTCTTCAAGGTCAACCCCATGCATCCCGCTCATCACTACCGCATCCACCTTTGGGACTACAAACGGGCCGCTCGGGCGGTGGATTCGGCGGCCGTCTGCGGTCAAACCGCGCCCGGTATCGCTCACATGTGGCATATGTCCGGCCATATCTATTCGAAGCTCAAGCGTTACCATGACGCCACCCGTAGTCAGGAAGCGTCGGCTCGCATCGATCACGCCTACATGAATAAGGATCGCGTCATGCCCGACCAAATTCACAACTACGCCCATAACAACGAGTGGCTCTGCCGCAACCTTGCCACCATCGGTCGGGTGGGCGAGGCCGTGGCCCTTGCCCGCAACATGATTTCTCTCCCCCGTCACCCCGAATACAACACCCTGGCCAAGCGTGGTGGCAGCGCTTTCCACGGCCACCGGCGACTTCTCTCCGCCCTCGAGCAATTCGAAATGTGGAAAGAACTTGCCGATCTCTGCGAGTCTGGCGAACTCGAAGCCTTGGAGGATGTCAACGAAAGCCGCCGTCGCCTCCAGCTTCTCGGCGTCGCTCACTTCAACAACGAGGACCTTGAAAAAGGCGACGAAGTCATCGCCCGCATTCGCCCCATGCTCGAAAGCAAGCTTCCGCCCAAGCCGAAGCAAACCGAAGTATCGTCAAAAGAGCAAACCGAAGACTCCAATCCAAAGCCAGACGATCAAAACGCCACCGTCGCCGCGGCCAAGAAACCGGACGCTTCGAGCGAAAAGAAGAAAAAGCCCGACCCCAAGGAAGTGGCGGCCGCCAAGAAAAAAGCCGATGAACGCAAGAAAAAGGAAGCCGACGAAAAGAAGCGTATCACCTTTGCCAAGAATGCCCTCGCCGAACTCAAGGTTCACCAACTCCTTGCCCAAGGGAAAAAGGAAGAAGCCAAGGAAGCCATCGCGGCCGCCAAGAGCATGAACAAAGTACGCCGGGCCCAAGCTTATCTAGCCGTTGGCCAAAAGGAGGAAGCCGTCAAAATCGCAAGCGGTTTGGTAGCCAAACCTCCGCAGTCTGTCTTGCCCGCGGCCCAAGCCGCTTACCTTCTCAACGCTGCAGGCAAAACGAAGGAGGCCGACAAAGCCTTCGGCCAACTTCGCGAACTCGGCCAAGCCGTCGATCTTTCCGCTCCCGTCTTCTCCCGCCTTGCTCCCATCGCCGAACGATTGGGTCTGCCCGCGGACTGGCGACCCGAGCTCAAACCGAACCCCGACGACTCCCTCGAGCACCCCTTTCCCACACTCGACTCACTCGGGCCCTTCCGTTGGAAACCTGTTTCGGCCTTGCCGTGGAAACTGCCCGATTCGACCGGCAAGTGCCTCTCGCTCGCCGACTATCGAGGCCGCCCCGTCGTGGTGGTTTTCTACCTCGGTTTCGGTTGCCTGCATTGCGTCGAGCAACTTCAGGCCATCGCGCCCAAGATGGACGCCTTTCGCGAAGCGGGCCTTGAAATCGTCGCCGTCAGCACCGAGTCCCAATCCGAGCTCGCCCAAGCCCTCGAATCCTATGAAAAGGGAGGCGACTCCGTTCCCTTTCCCCTTGTCGCCGATCCCAAACTCGCCACCTTCCGGGCCTACCGGGCCTACGACGATTTCGAAAAAACACCTCTTCACGGGACCTTCCTCGTCGATGCCTCCGGAGAGGTCCGCTGGCAGGACGTCGGTCACGAGCCCTTCACGAAAATCGACTTTCTCCTCAAGGAGGCCAAGAGACTTCTCGCCAACGACTCCGCCCGGATGGAGTTCGGGGCCAAGTGAAGAGAGCGGATCTTTTTCAGCCTACAGTGTCTGGAACAATTCGTTCGGTCCATGGTCGAAAGAATTGACAGGCCGAAAGGGAAAGGGGAGATTTGTGGAATGGAACTATTTCAAAGGATCGTTTTCCTCATTGCTTTCTTCTTGTTCGGTTGCTCGGAGCCAAACCCGTTGAAGTGGCACCCCATGGATCTTGCCCCCGCCGCCACCTTGGAG
>JAYOMW010000039.1:4784-22997 GCA_038121045.1 Opitutia bacterium | reverse complement strand
GCTTTGCCGCACGGTAAAGGCATCAAGTTTTTCGCCGCAGGTGAACCGGCAAGACTTTTCGGCCAAGACGCAGGTTTTCAATCCTGGAAAAATTTCCTCTTCAAGTTTTGTTCCCAATGCCAGAAAAAGATACTGTGGCGGCCGCGTTTCTCGCCCCGGCTTTTCCACTCCGTCTTCCTCGGTTCAAGCGGCTCCTTCGCCCCTCGTGGTCTATTATATGGAAAGGCCGATCAAAAGCATACGCGTTTCCTCCGTTCCCGACATTCAGAGGTGGGAGAGCGCATTGCGTGAAAACATGGCTTTGAACGGAAGGAACAAGGGCAAGGTCGACGAACTTTTGGGCAGAATAAGAAATCACTACGGTGATCAAAGCATTGAGGCGAAGGACTACTCCCCCAATGGCAAGGGTTACGCGCCAAGTAAGTCGACCCGGGATTTGGCTGAGTCGAGAATTGAGAGAACCGTCAAAAGCATGGCTGATTTTTATGAAAAATCGGGGAATCCCGAAATGGACCCTTCCAAGTCCGCGGGTGGAGACGGCTTCCTCAAAGGCAAGCTCTCCTTTGTAAACACTGAACTCGACAAATTGGGGAAGCCCCGTGTTTCCCTTGAGGAGCTCAAGCAAGTCATCAGTTCGCAGATGACCGGAGCGGTTCGTCCTGTCGATCCCGTCGAGCCATTCGGAGCTCCCGATAAGCTTGTGCAGGAGGCTCCGCTTGAGGAACCCGTTTGGGATGAGAATACAGTCAAGGAACGAGTCAAAGAGCATTACCTTGCTTTTGCCGGATGGTTGGTTCAAAAAGAGAAGAAATTTCCTTCTCTCGATCCCGAAGTGGATGAAAAGACGATGAAAACTTTCGACTTCGTCAATGACGAGCTTCGCAAAATCGGAAAGTTTGAGTCATTGACCATCTTTCGGGAGAAAACAATTGCCTATTTAGAGGATATTGAGGATGGCCAAATCGGTAAGCCGTTCGTGCCTTTGGCTGAGAAGAACGCACCCCTCGAATCGGAAGAAATTCACAACAAAGCCGAGCAGGGCTTGCCTTCTCCTTTTGTCGGTAAGCGTTCGGGAGATCCTTTTCCCAAACGGACCACTGTGAGTTCGCATTTGCCATTGTATACGGGGCGGGTTTTGCCTGGAAAGGCTTGGGACTCGGTGAGTCCGGTCACCCGCTCCAACTCCTCAAACGCAGATGCCCGTACCGGAACCAACCGTTCGTTCATGACTCCTTCCGACGCATCTCTTCCGGGGAAGTCTTGGGATTTCTCCGGTACCGTGAATCAAAACGGTCAATCGATGAGAATCATCAGGTCGGAGCTGAACAATTTGCCCGGTACTCCAATCTGAGCGGTTTGTTCCTTTCGCCCGATTTTGAGTCGTGGATCTTTCTTTGCCCTGCGCGTCACGGCTTTTCCCTAAGAAGAATTTCCCGTTGCCATGCCCATGTCTTTGAGCGAGTATCGGACGAATGCTGAAGTGGAAGATCGGGTTGGCGGCTTATTGTTGTTTGGTTCTTTACGTTTCTTCCCTGAACCGACCCGAATTGCCCGATGGACCGGGGATAAAGAACTTTGACAAGCTTTTGCACTTTGGAGAGTACGCAGTCATGGGCCTCTTGTCATGGGCTGCTTTTGGGCAGGGGAAAAGAGGGTTTTCCTGGGGACTCTTTGCCTTTTGTGTGTGCTTTGGGATTGCCGACGAATGTTGGCAAGACTGGCATGCTCGCACTTCGGATGCCTGGGATGCGGCCGCTGATGCCGCAGGGGCCTTTGCCGGGTTGCTTCTCTGTCAATTGTTCCGGAAAACCTAAGGGATCACGGAAGGCGGAGGAGGAGGTTTGGGCTGGGCTTCGATCAGAACGGTATCAGTCCAAGCCGAAGGAAGAACGGTGACGTCGTTCGGGGGACCGATGAGGCGTATCCTGAAGTAGTGATTTTCCTCGGGCAAACGACCGGTCATTTGTGTTTCCAGTTCGTTGCTTTGGAGCAATCTCCGGTCAAGCCCGGTCGAGAATTCCGGGTCGCTGGCAATTTCAATTTCGTAACGATGGCCGTCGGGGGCCTGAGGCAATTCTTCCAATGAGATGAATAGGCTGCTCGGTTCGCTCGGCTTGCGGTTGATGGTTTTCGTCGTAGGGGTTGGGCAGGAAACGATAGGATAATCGAAGGACAGCACGTTTGCTTCACTGGGAAGGTCCGAAGTGTTTCCACTCAAGGGAACCGCTTTGATTTCAAAATAAAACCTTCCGTATTCTTTCCCTTGTACGATTTCGAGTTTATTGTCTGTCTCCAAAAATTCCCCGTAAAATTGTTTGAGTTCCGGTCCGCAAGTTACCTTGACGGCATAAGCGAACGGACCAGTCGCGTTGTCGACGGGGCTCCATTCCAAGATCAATTTGTCTTCCCTCTGAATAGCCGTCGGATCAAGGGTTTGTTCAAGTTGGTTTGCGGGAACGTGAAATTGCTGGAAAAGGGCGGGAGGCGGGACGAAATCAGCATCTTCGGCGGGCATGGCTCTAAAGCGCAACCAATAGTCTCTTCCTCCCTGCAAGACAAGATCGCGTATTTCAGTGCCACGAGTAACGATTTCCTTAAACGGCTTGGGAGCGCTTGGGTCGTCAAGGAAATGGACGACGTAATCGATCGGTCCCGGTTGATCGTAGGGACTCCATTTAAAATTAACTTTTCCCAGTTCGGGTTGCACGATGAGTCCGCCCACGTAGAAATTCGAATCGGGAAGAGTGTGAACCGTCAAAAGGCTTGGTTGACTGGGGAGATATCTCGTGTCCCCTTGAGGTGGATGGGCGGTGAGACGAAAATAGTAGGAGGTATCGGCTTTGAAACCGTCTAGTTCGACTTGATGAGTTTGAGAAAATTCTCTGCTTGAAACCAAATTTCCCACGTTCGGATCCGTAGAGTTTTTAAGGGTAAAACGAAGCGGTTCGGGGTTTTCCCTGCGAACAAACCAATTCGTAGGGTCGAACCAATTCAGGGTTATCTTGGTCTGGGTAACTTGAGTGACTTCGAATTGAGGGCGAGCCAGAACTTCGTCTTTCAAATCATAACTCCTCCCGAGGTCGACTTGGGGGCTTTCCCCCGAAAGGCCTGCCTCGTCTTCGGAAACATCCGTTCTCTCGTTCTTGAGGACTTTGTCCTCTGAACAAGAAAAAAGGAAAAAAAGAAACGCGCAGGCAAGTATGATCTTTTTCATGAGCATACTTAAGAGCGATGCTCTTTTTTTGTCCACCTTCTTTATAGGGGATTGTCGAAAAGAGAAATTCGTCTTTTTTGCCTGCTCCTGAATTTCTGATTGGACAAGGGGTTTCCTCTTGCCAATGGGACGTGGGTGTGAAGAACGGAAGAATGAAAAAGAAGACAAATTCATCCACCCGAGGTAACGAAGCCCTTTCCCGACGCTCTCTTTTCAAGGGGGCAACTGCTGGCATCATCGGCGGCAGCTTGGCAGGTTGCACCGGAAAGTTTGCCATCACCGGAAAAGTCGGCGGATCGAAGTCCGGCGAAAAGCGTGGCGTCCGCAAAGGCAGGATCAACCAGTCCGTGGTCTCCTGGTGCTTTGCCGATCATTGGAGCGTGACGGAAACCTGTGAGCAAGCCGTTAAGTTGGGGTGCAAGAGCGTCGAACTGATCTCGACCGAGCATTGGCCCGAATTGAAAAAACATGATCTGACCTGCGCCATTGCCACCCTTCCCGTGGAGGGCCCGCCTTTTGTCAAAGGATTTAACAACCCGAAGTATCACGACATGCTCTTGGAGGTGACCAAGAAGACCATCGACGATTCGGCGGATTTCGGATGTCCGAACGTCATCGCTTTCACCGGTTACGCGGAGAAATTTTCTCTCGAGGAAGGGGCCAAGAACTGTGTGGAGGGTTTTAAGAAGTTAGCCGGGTACGCAGAGAAAAAAGGTGTCACGGTCTGTTTGGAAATGCTCAACAGTCGGGACGACAGCGATCCCAACAAGGGGCACCCCGGTTATCAGGGCGACCATATTGACTATTGCATGGACATTCTTAACGCCGTTGGTTCCTCCAGAGTGAAATTGCTTTTTGACGTTTATCACGTCCAAATCATGGACGGCGACGTCATCCGTCGTATCCGCGAATGCGGGGACATGATCGGGCACGTCCACACCGCGGGAAACCCAGGTCGTGGGGAACTCGACGATAACCAGGAGATCAACTATTCGCCCATCATGAAAGCCCTGCTTGAGATCAAGTACAAGGGGTTCGTGGGCCAAGAATTCATACCGACCCGCGACCCCGAGCTTGGGCTTGCCGAAGCGGTCGAGCTCTGTGACGTCTAGGCCTTGGCCATCTTTCTCGGTTGCCCTTGAGCCCATCAGCCCTTACGAGTTGGTTTGGTGTAAGCGGGAATGGAAAAGCTGCGGTTCATAGATCTCTTTTGCGGTATCGGAGGGTTTCGCCAAGCTCTTGGCGAGAAAGGGCATGCTTGCGTTTTTTCATCGGATCTTGATCCTGACGCCCGCTTGACCTACGGCGAGAATTTCGGGGAGGAGCCGGCGGGCGACCTTACGCGAATTCCGGCGACTGAGATCCCCACTCACGATCTGCTCTGCGGGGGCTTTCCCTGTCAACCTTTCAGCATTTCGGGAAACCAAGGCGGGTTCGAGGATGCCCGAGGCACGCTTCTGTACGAAATCCTGCGTATCGCCCGCCACCACCGCCCGGCTGTTCTCTTTCTCGAGAACGTTAAGAATTTTCTCGGTCATGCCGATGGGCGTACTTTGGAAACGACTCTCGAATTGCTGGAAAGCCTCGGTTACGAGGTTCATTACTCCGTTCTCAATGCTTCGCGCTACGGGGTTGCTCAGAAGCGCGAGCGCATATACTTCGTCTGTTTCCGCAAAGATTTGGACGTTTCGGGATTTCAATTCCCTGAGCCCACTGACGAAGATGTTGCGGTCGAAGACGTGCTTCTTCCTGCGAATGACCCAAGGCTCGACGAATTGGTTATCGAGCGGGCCGACCTCTTTCTTGCTTCCGAATTTCCTGCGGAGCGAGAAAACCGACCTTTGCGCATCGGGACGGTGGGCAAGGGAGGACAGGGGGAACGCATCTACAGCCCGAAAGGACACGCCATTACGCTCTCTGCCTTCGGGGGCGGAATCGGGGCGAAGACCGGAATGTATTTGGTCGACGGGCGCGTCAGGCGTCTGCACCCGGAGGAGTGCCGCAGGTTGATGGGGTTTCCCGAGGGTTTTCGCCTTCATCCGCGCCGCAACGTTTGTTTCAAGCAATTCGGGAATTCGGTTGCGGTGCCGGTGGTCGGCAAGATCGTCTCATCGATCGAGCGCATACTCGGCGGGCAATCCCGCCGGGCGGCCTAAGCCTTGGGTTCGCCATGCCAGTTCTACGCTCGGCCAAAAACACCTTCTTTTGTCTTCTCGGATGCGCCATTGGAGATTTGGGCGCGATCTATCTTTTCCAGCAATATCATTCCCCCGGTGGTATTCCCCACGAGCTCTGGACGATCGTTTGGACCACCGCCATGGTATCGGGAATCGTGACCAGCGTGATCCTGGAAACCGTCATCCTCTGGAAGCAAATGGGTCCCAAGGAAGCTTTCCGCACCGCGGTCGGAATGAGCATGATCTCGATGATCCTCATGGAGGCCGCGATGAACCTCGCGGACTATGGAATGATGGGTGAGCCCAAGATCACCCTCGCCATTCTTCCCGTGACGCTAGGGGCCGGATTTCTTGCCGCCTGGCCCTACAATTATTGGCGGCTTAAGAAGCACGGCAAGTGTTGCCACTGATCTTGTCGTTCGCAAGAAGGTTCTTTTCTTGCCTTGCTCTTCCTCATCAACAGTCTAAAATCATCAAATAATGAAACTTTTGCATCGCGAAGACGTAATTGAAGCCGGTTACGATCTGCCGAATATCGGGCTTTGCGCAAACATTGCCGAGGCCGAATTGGAGGAATTGAAGTTCGGCGGGGAATGGGTTTTGTGCGAGAACGAGGTTGTCGTGAACGATGGACACGAGCAGAGGTATCTTTACATGCTGGTTTCAGGCGAGGTGGCCATAACCAAGAAAAACGATCAGGGAAACAGCCAACAGATCGCAACTTTGTCCGCAGGAGCGGCTTTTGGCGAGATGGCTTTTCTCAGCGGCGGGGTGGCTTCCGCAGACGTTCAATCCTTGGGTGAATGCATTCTTTGGCGAATCGATCACGAGCGGATGCTCGAGTTCATCGGCAGCAATGGAACCGCAGGCGGACAGCTTTGCCTGAACGTTGCGAGCATTTTGTCCGGTCGTTTGGTGGACGGAAACAAGAAGGTCGTGGACATGGGCAAGGAGTTGCAGGCGTCCTTGGCTCATTTGCAGCAGGCTGCCTCCGCAGGGACACAGAAGGATCAAGCTCTCAGGCAGATGCAAGGCAAGGTTGCCAACATGCAAAATGCGTTCAAGGGGAGCGCCGTCCAAAAATCAAAAAGCAATTGGGTCGCCGTGGCTGCCTCTACGGTTGCCTTGCTTAGTACCATCGGTTTGGTCGTCGTACTTTCAAGTGGTGACGACTCGGCTCAAGTCGCATCCGCAGGACTGGCCGACAAGGTCGTTAAGTTGGAGGCCAACGAAGAATTTTATCTTAGCCTAAAAAAGAAGCTTGAAGACGAGAACAGGGAATTGACCAAAGAGCGCAAGGATCTCGAACTTAAAAACGAATCCTTGAGCTCCGAACTTGCTTCCAAGGAATCTCGCTCCATGACCGAAATGCAGGAGTTGCGGGACGAATTAAGTCAGACCAAACGCGACTTGTCCGAAGCCAAGGACGATCTTGTCAGGGCACAGCGGGTGACTCCTGTTCAACCGTCCGTCAAGCCAAGTGTTCCGGTTGAGACGAGTCAGTCCGAAGCGGACGAGATCTTGGCTTGGGCCAAAAGGAATACCACGCTCGTCTTTCCCTGCGCGATTGAGGTGACCAAGCAAACGGTTACTTTGCAGGACAAGGCCAAGCTTGCGAAGATACCGGTGTCGGTGGGAGGCGCGTTGCGAGCAATGAGTTATCATCCTTCCTCGACCGAATATTTGGTGGTGGCCCAACCGGTGGGCAACAAGTTTCTAGCGACCTTGCCAATAAGCAATTCGAATTTTGTCGATGCGGTCAAGCCGAAGTACCAAAAGTTCGCAAAGGGATCAGGATCTCCGGGTATCCAAATGGCCAACCCCTTGGCTCCCAAGCCGGTAGTCCGTCTTTCTTCTCAGGTTCCATCTGCCGGTCAACCGGCCAAGGCACCCGGGCAAGCTTCCCAGATTGGGGAAGAGGAAGGGGCAACTCCTCAGGTCGCCAAAGGCCGCCCGAAAGGGCCCCAAAAACCTGAAGATATTTTGGACCGGATGCCTTCCAAACCGTCGGCCGATTCGAAGAAGAAACCGGACCTGAGCGATCATGGAGCGAATTGCGTATGCAAGGATTGCCGGGCGAGTAAGATTGGGAAGGGCGGAAGTCTCTTTCCCGACCTTTGATGATTTTCTAAAAAGGGGCCGCTCCTTGGCCGAGATTTCTATTTTTGGAACAAAGCATAAATGCCCGCGCCGGCCAGAGCAGATAGAATGGATAGGATGACATAGGCATGCCGATGGTTCCAACGGGATAGTTTTTCCCACCCGGAATACCAGTATACCGAAACTTCCTCGTGGTGCCTGAAGCGCTGAAGGTCGGCGAGTAGGTCGGTTACCGCGGGGTAGCGTTCCTCCCTGTTCCTTTTGAGCGCTTGCATGCAAATCGCTTGCAAATCCTTGGGGATGGACTTTTCGACGGCGATTTCGCGTGGAAGGGGAAAAGGGTCCTCGAGAAGCTTTTTCTTGATCTCGATAAAATCTTCACCTTCGACGAAAAAACGATGGGTTAGAATCTCGAAGAGCATGATTCCCAGAGAGAAAACATCCGTTCGGTGATCGAGTTCCGAATCACCGCGGGCGATTTCGGGAGACATGTACATGGGGGTTCCGTAGTGTCTTCCCGTCGGCGTGAGACTGACGTCATGCTGTTTTTCCTCATCAAGCAATTCGGGAGAGGAAAGTCTTGGGGATCCCATTACTTTTGCCAAACCCCAGTCAAGAACGTAGACCTCGCCGAACTTTCCTACGATTATGTTTGCCGGTTTGAGATCCCGGTGAATGACCCCGACGTCATGGGCATAGGCAATGGTCTGGCACACCTGAATGAGGATATCCAAAAGGCGGGGCAGGGGAAAGGCTTCCATGACCTCCGGAACTTCTTGGCGTAGGTCGAGCAAGATATGTCGAAGATCCCGGCCTTCTACTTTCTTCATGGTAAAGAAAAGTTGACCCTCGCGATCCCGTCCTAACTCGTAAACCGGAAGGGTGCCGGGGTGCTGAATGTTTGCCGTGACCCGGGCCTCGCGCAGAAAGCGTTTTGTCTCGATTTCCGAATCGCGCAGGTCGGCATGCAAGGTTTTGTAGGCAACGGTTCGGAGTAGGTTTTTGTCGATGGTCGTATAGAGCTTGCCCGTTCCACCTTCCGCAAAGTCCTTGAGGTCGTCGTACTTGAGGGAACCGCTTTTCCACGCCGAGGGTAGGATGTGGTCGGTGTCCCGGGTGTGAAGGGTTTTTTCTTCCTTTTCCTTGATCATCGGTGTCTTGGTTTAACAATAAAGGAGGCTGGACGGATAATCAAGCGAGGGAAGCGGTTTTCAAGGTAGGTTGGAGCCTGGCATTTTCCGCCCGATGTGAGGTTCGCTGCGCTTGCGGGCGAGTTCGACTTGGCGTTGCCGCTCGCGCAAGCTCTCCCGCTTCCGCTCGCTCAAGTCACCCTTGCATTTCGGGCATGAAACACCCTCCTCGTAATCCGGAGAAGACAGGTCCGCGCCGGTCAGGGGCCATCGGCACCCGAAGCAAAGGACGGCCTTTCCATCCTTGAGTCCGTGAGTGACCGAGACTTGGTGATGAAAGACAAAGCATTCCCCTTCCCAAAGGCTTTCCTCAGGAGAGATTTTTTCAAGGTAATGGAGGATGCCTCCCCGAAGATGATAGACTTCGTCGAACCCGTTTTGCAAAAGGTGGGAAGATGCTTTCTCGCACCTGATTCCCCCCGTGCAAAACATCGCCACTTTTCGCTTTTGGGATTTTTCAAGGGAATCCTTGACGAAATCGGGCCATTCGGAAAAGTTTTGAGTTTTGGGGTCAACGGCTCCTTTGAAGGTGCCTAGATCGACTTCATAATCATTGCGGGTATCCACGAGCAGGACATCCGGGTCCTTGATCAAGGCATTCCAATCCTCGGGTTCTACGTATTGACCGACGACTTTGGCCGGATTGATCCCGGGAAGGCCGAGGGTGACGATTTCTTCCCGTATCGCGATGCGCAAACGGTAGAAGGTTTCTCTGGAGGTGAAGGTGGAACGGCTGGGCATTCCGGCAAATCGCTCGTCCGAGCGTATCAAAGCCATGAACCTGTCAACCCCGCTTTCAGGCCCACAGATGGTTCCGTTGATCCCTTCCTGTCCCAAAATGATCGTTCCAAGCACCTTTTCTTTGACCCCCATTTCTTCCAATCGTTCCTTCCAATCCTGAAAATCCGAAAGATCGGCAAATTGGTAGAAGGTCGTAATCGTTTGTTCCATTCGGGAACCGGGGGATAGGCGAATAGCTCTGGCTTGAGAGTAGAAAGGATTTGGTTTTCAGTCGGTCACCTCGATGATTGCTTTCAATACTCCGGAGTCCGGTTGAATCAAGCTTTCGAAACGATCGCTTACCTCGTCGAATCTCAAGCGATGTGTGATCCAAGGAGCCGTGTCGATGGACCCGTCTTCGATCAATCCAATGATTCTTGGGAAATCCCGAGGAAGGGCGTTGCGCGAGGCAAGAAGGTTCATCTCCTTGCGGTGGAGGGCGGGATGGACGAAGGAAACTTTCTCGGTCGTAATGCCGACGTAGACAAGGGATCCGGTATGAGCGACATATTGGAGGGCACCGGACATCGAGCGTGGGTTACCCGTTGCATCGGTAACGACGTCAAAGAGGTTGCCCTTGGTGATTTCCCTGCATTTATCGAGTTCCGAACCGTCTCCCTTGAATGGAACGAGGTTCTCGATACCATAAGTCCGGCGGCAAAATTCCAACCGTTCCTCGGACATATCCATTACGGTTACCTCTGCCCCCGTCAGGCGGTTGAATTCGAGCGTGGCCAGACCGATCGGCCCCGCCCCGATGACCAGAGCATGTTCTCCTGTTTTCGGGTTGCCCCGATCGGATGCATGGCAACCAATGGCAAGGGTCTCGACCAAGGCGAGTTGTTCGAAGCTCAGTTTGTCGGACGGGTGAAGTTTGTCAGCCCGGATGATCGAACGTTCGCACAGTCCGCCATCCATCATGACTCCGAAGACCTTGAGGTTTTCGCAACAGTTTCCCTGACCTTTGGAGCAGGCATGGCATTCCCCGCAATTCAGGTAGGGTTCGACCGAGCAACGATCCCCGGGCCGGACGTTGGATACGCCTTCTCCAACCTCGAGCACTTCCACGCCCAGTTCGTGACCGGGGATGCGCGGGTAGTCGAAAAAAGGAAATTTTCCCAAGTAGCAGCTGACGTCCGTTCCGCAGATGCCCATTCTGGAGATGCGGATGAGGGCTTCTCCGGAAGCGGGCTTGGCAGGCTCGGGGGCGTCAAAGGGCCTGAATGATTTAGGCGCGGCCAATTGAAGGGCTTTCATGACGTGTGCCGGGGGGCGTCTATCCCTTTTAGGAAACTTGAATGGAATTCAGCAGAAAGTGAGCCATCAGGGAAGAACCGTGCGGGCTCGGGTGTACGCCGTCTCCGGCCCAATGATTGGGGGGGGCGTATTTGACTGCCTCATCGAACATCGATTGGAAGGGTACGAAAACGGCATGGTGGGCTTCGGCCAATTTTTTTGCGGCGGCCCGATACTTGTCAAATTCGGGAAACCATTTGTCGTTCACCGCCCCGCACTTCAGAACGAAGGGTTCGCAGATAACCAACTGTACATTGGGGAGGGCTTTTTTCGTTCTTTCGAGCAATGCATTGAAATCGTCCTCGTAGGTTTTGACCGTTCCGTCGTACCTGCCGTTTAGCCCGTGCCAAATGTCGTTCACACCGATGAGGATGCTGAGCACGTCAGGCTTGAGGTCGAGGCAGTCGTCGTCCCATCTGGCGGCAAGTTGATGAACTTTGTTTCCAGAGATTCCCCGGTTATGCAGGGTGAGTTTGTGGGCGGGATTGGAGATCAACAACTGGGAAGCTGCCATCCAGGCGTAGCCTTTTCCAAAGGATTTTTGTTCGTTTGGCTTCGGATCCTTCTTGTCGCGACCGGCGTCCGTAATGGAATCACCTTGAAAGAGCATGACCCCGCCCTTCTTGAGGGTGGCTTTTGCATCCTTCGGATGGTGGGCGGCCATTGCCTTGGATGAAAGGATGGGGGCGAGACCCGCAAGAGTCGCCGATCCGAGGAGTTTTCTGCGTGAGAGTTTGAATTCAGACATAGAAATCTTGGTAGACGTTTAATGCGATGAATCAATCCTGAAATCATCGACGGATTGATCTTTTGCTGCTTGCTCCATAAGCAGGGAATTTTAGTTTGATTGAATGACTGCAGAAGAATCGCTCGTGAGATTGAGTATCGAACTTCCCTCAGCGCCCAAGGCTGCCGGCCTTTACAAGCCATTGTTCGTCCAAGATGGACTGGCTTACTTTTCGGGACACCTTCCGCTTTTGACTGATGGCGGAATGATCACGGGCAAGGTCGGGGAGAACCTAAGCGTAGAGGAGGGAACTGAGGCGGCCCGCCAAGTCGGGCTGAACGTTTTGGCCACGGTGCGCGAAAGCTTGGGTTCGTTGGATCGGGTGGAGCGGGTGATCAAGCTTCTGGGCATGGTTAACGCAGCACCCGACTTTACCCAGCATCCACAGGTAATCAATGGATGCAGCGAGTTGTTCCGCGACGTCTGGGGAGAGGACCATGGGGTGGGTACGCGCAGTGCATTCGGAGTTTCCGGTTTGCCCGCGGGAGCGTGTGTTGAAATCGAAGGTATTCTCTCCTTGCGGGAATGAACCGGCGCAGGAAAGCGCTCTGGGTGTTTTCGTCCCTGGTTCTTCTCTTTGCCTTTGTCTTTTTTTTCCACCAATCCTTGCTTGAGGGGTATGCCCGCTTGTTTGTCGTTCAAACGGCGAGCAAGGGGGCGAATGCCCTGGTTTGCCTTTCGGGAGGCAAGACCACTCGGGTGCCCGAAACGCTCAGGCTTTGGAATCACGGTTATGCTCCTTTGATCTATTTGACCAATTCGAAGAAGGCGAACAGGGAATTTGCAAAACTTGAGATGAGCAACCTGGAGTTTGCCCGGGAAGTGGCGAGGAAGATGGAACTAAACGCAACTTGGGAAATGATCCCGAGCTTGGGAGTCGGGGCGACCTCGACCTTCGACGAGGCCGAAGACGTCTTGGCCTTCGGGAAGGGAAAAGGATGGACGCGCATCATCATCGTGACCGATGAATTTCATACCCGCAGGGCCTCATACGCCTTTGAGAAAATCTTCCACGGCAGCGGGATCGGGGTGGAAGTGGCCGGTGCGCCGAACGAGATTTTTTCAGATGATGATTGGTGGCGGTCCGACAGGGGGATATCCAGCTACGTCTTGGAAACGATCAAGTTTCCGGTCTATTTCTTTTGGGACCGGGAACCGACCGTCGTAAGAAACGATTAAGCGAGGATTTCCTTGATTGGCTCGGGTTTGCCACCGAGAAATGAGGGGCGTCCCGGGAGGCGTCTGATTTTCGTTCCCGTCATTCCCAGTGCCTCGGCAATGGTGGCGTGCAAATTCTTGGGTTCAAATTCGGGAAAGGGATCTCTTCCGTTTCGGTCGGTCTCTCCTACGGCGATTCCGCCCTTGATTCCCCCTCCGGCGAGCATGGCCGAGAACCCGTTGGGGTGGTGGTCCCTGCCACCGTTCCCCTTGACCTTGGGGGTTCGCCCGAATTCGCTGGTCACCACGATCATGGTCGAGTCGAGCATTCCTCGGTCCCGGAGGTCGGTCATCAAGGAGGAAACGGTACCATCCAGCTCGTTTGCCAAATTAGCGAGGTTTCCCGATCCTCCGTGCATCGAGTCCCAACTGCGGTTCGAGGTGACTTGAACGTAGCGAACGCCTCTCTCGACCAATCTTCTGGCAAGAAGAGCCCCTTGGCCAAAGGCGTGGTTTCCGTACCGGTTGCGCAAGTTCCCCGGTTCGCGCATGATGTCAAAAGGTTCGGCCATGTCTCCGGACATGAATTTGACCGTTTGTTCATAAAAATCGGAATAGGCAGTCACTTCTTCGTGAGGAAAATAATGATTGAAAGAGGAAGAGAAGCCTTGGGCAAGGCGGACTCTCTTTTCCAACTTCGCTTTGTCAATGGTCGGCAGCAAGTCCTTGATTCCCCGGGCCGCGTTGCCGATAGGCATGGGACTGTAGTCAGGGGCAAGGAAACCGGGGCCCGGGTTCCCGCTTGCAATGACCACGCTGGAGGGGAGGATCGGATCGGATTTCCCCAAAAACATTTGGGCCCAAGATCCGAGTTGCGGATGAGTGATGCCCGTTCTTTGACGATAGCCCGTATGCATGACGTAACGGGCTCCCGAGTGTGATCCGGTTTTGGTCGTCATGGATCTCACAACGGACAGGTCATTGCCTTGCATGGCGAGCTTAGGGAGTTTGTCGGAGAGTTGCAGGTCGGCGCTTTGGGTCGCAATGGGTCTGCTGGGTCCTCCAATTTCTTGCGAATCCTTCGGGTCGAAGGTATCGATTTGGCTCATGCCTCCTTTCATGTAGAGAAAGATCACCCGTTCGCAGGGAGCTTTTTTCGCCACCTTGGCAGGCGCTGCCGCTTCATCGGCTCCCGGCAAAAAGCTTGGAGCCAAGCTTACGCCCAAGGTAGTTTTCGCGGCATAAAGAAGGAATGCCCTACGGCTCGGTTCGTCGAGAGAGCGGAATAGGTCTTTCATAAGGACGGTGGATCGGGTTTTTACTTGATGAAGAAAAATTCGGGTGTATTCAAAAGGGCCCAGATCAAATCGGAGAGGTCGTCTTCGGAAGAACCGGTTTGATCGAGCAAAAGTTTCTTTTCGGCCTCCGTGGGCAACCGGTTGAGGATGCTGAGAAAAACAACCTCGGCTTGCTTGCGAGGATCGGAAACGGAGCGGACTTTTCGGAAAAGAAGGGAATCCGGACTCGTGAGAACTTCCGTGGGAAAGCCGTTCATCAATTCCATTAACTGGGGAATGGATCCGACCCGGTTGGATGCCCCGACGACAAAAAGTCTCTCGGATTGCCCGAATTTTCTGAGTAAATGACCCGAGGGGGCAGGTTGAGGAAGTTCGGAAGCTCGGGCCAAGATAAGGTTGGTCTTTTTTTTGCCTTGGCCTGAAGATATGCTGATCCTTTGCTGCGAAGAGGAAGCGGTCCGGTCATCTCCGTCAATCAGGACGCTCTCGCCTGTTTCGGAATCAACGAGCCGGTATTTTCCGTCGTCTTCCCGGTCGATGAATTCCAAAGCGGATCGCCCGTCGTATACGTCGAGCAAACTGGGGGGACCCGGCTGCCTGTACCGGAGCGGGTCCTTGACCATGAGGGTGACGAGGGAATCCCAAATTTGCTCGGCCGACATTCTTCTTAGCATCGGTCCCGGGAAATGAAAGGGCTTTCCTTCCTCGACTTGGATGCGGGAGGCCAGGCTGTTGTAGGCCTTGGTGTGAAGGACCACCCATGAAAAGGCCCGAAGATCAAAGTCAAGGGCGACCATGACCTCGGACAAAGTCTTGAGAAGGAGAGGGTTGCTTGCCTTTCTTATTTCGACGTTGTGCAAGGGTTCGGCCACGCCTTTTCCCAAGTACCGGGCCCAAGTCCGATTGGCGATTGCGAGAGAAAACCAACCGTTTTGCGGGTGAGCCAACCAATAAGCCAACTGTTCCCGCAGGGTGGCGTTTTTCGGCCCTCCCAGAGGTTTGCCTACGATAAAGGCCGGTTTGACCTTGTCTCCCGGTTTGGCGTCGTCGTATTGATAATCGTCGGGCAGGGGAAGGCCTGAGCTCTTGTCATCGAAAACCGCCAAAGTATCACCCGCCGCCAGTTTATTGAATTCTTGGCGGAACTCTTTGATTTTCCTTTGGGCTGTCTCGTTGTTGCCATACTTCTCTTTTACGGCCGAACTGAACGGCGGACGATGAAAAAGCTTTTCCTTCTCGGCAAACATCGTCTTTCTGTCCTTTTGCTTGTTCAGGTCTTTGCCTTGGCCGATTTCTAGTTCCCCGAGGTAGGAGGCAAAGGCGTAGTATTGCTTTTGGGTCCAATCGTCGGAGGGATGATCGTGGCATTGGGCGCAGGCGATGTCCTTGGCAAGGAAGATCTTGGTCATGAACGCGACGTGATCGAGCTTCATGTCTTTGTCCCGGAGGTGATATCCGGTGGCCGGGTTTTCCCGCATCGAACCGGAGGAGGAAACCATTTCGTAAACCAGACGATTGTAGGGTTTGTCCTGATGAATGGAGTCTTTCAGCCAGCCTGTGAAAACTTCGGAAGTGGTTTTGCTCCCGGTCATTTTCGTTTGAACGCGAAGAAGATCGGCGAAATAGTTGAAGGTGTGACTGACGTAGCCTTCGGAAGCAAGGAGCCTGTTGATCAGATAGGTTCTTTTGCTCGGCCGCTTGTCATTGGCGAAGTGAACCAATTCTTCATAAGTCGGTATGGTTCCGGTCAGGTCGACGTAAACGCGACGGGCGAATAGAAAATCGTTCAAGCCGGAATTATAGGTCAGCTTCTCTTCGGCGAGTTTCCGGTCGATCACTGCGTTGATGGTTCGAACGCTGGTTCGCATGATCCCGACTTTTTCCTTGGATGGATTGAAGGGAGCCGGCTCCGGGCGTCCCGCCCAAGTCGAGGCCGTGCCAAAAAACAGATGAACGATCAAAAGGAAACGAAGCATAGAAACAATAGGGCGTGAATGAACTATAGGCTCACCCTTTTTGAAAACGCAAGCGTGAGTCGATGAAATTAAGCCTCTCCACGACTTTTTCCATCTCCTCCGAGGCAAAGGAGAGTGCATGACGCGGGCTTTTCGGCTGGTTTGGTATATTTTATACCTTTTCGGGGACCACGAACGGAGCGCGGTAGTCCCGAGTCAGCAATGCATTGGCTTCGTCATCACCCTTGATCGACTCGGTCTTGGAGTCGAATTCGAGGGTTCGTCCAACAACGTAGTCGGTTTCCTCGAGCTTAAGCCCGTTCTCCTTCAAGTGTTCCTTCATCCGTTCGAAATACTCGGACGCTTTCTTGTTGTTGCCAAAAGCGTTGGTTTTCTTGTTAAAACCTTGTTTCTCTCCCAATTGATAGGAAACGTTGGCCAAGTGGCAAAGACCGCTCGAAACATGACCTTCGTATACGTGAGCATTCAGGTCTTCGGTCTTTCTGCTGCGTACCGCATGGATGAAGTTTTCGAATATGTCTCCCTTGCCTCGGTCGGCCAAAGGACTCCTGATTCCTTTCAGGTCATAACTTTTCGACGTTTTCTGCGATGCGTTCTTGTCGAAGTAGGTCTTGTTGGTGACCCCCATGTTCGATTTGCCGGACAAGCCCCGAACGTCGAAAACAAGAAGGGACTCCCCGTAATCGAAGATGGACAATTGGGTGTTGGCGGTTTCACCCTGATCCTCGTACCCGAACCGGCCGCCTACGCTGACGACGCTCTTGGGCCAGAGGGCGCCCGGGATCATCCAACGGGCGATGTCCATCTGGTGCACCCCTTGGTTTCCGATGTCCCCGTTCCCATATTTCCAAAACCAGTGCCAATTGTAGTGAACGAGGTTTTTGTGGAAGTCTTCTTTCTGAGCCGGTCCGGTCCAGATGTCGAAATCGAGCGAGGCGGGCGGCTTTTCCGTGTTCTTGAACCCGATTGAGCCGCGGCGCTTGTGGCAGGTTCCGAGGGCAACCTCGAGCTTGCCATGCTTGCCGGCGGCAATTTCCTGAGCTTGATCGGCCCATTTTTGGATGGAGCGGTTTTGGGTGCCGTGCTGAACGATGCGCCCGTATTTCTTCGCTGCTTCGACCAATTTCCGTCCTTCGAAGATGTTGTGGCTGAGGGGTTTCTCGACGTATACGTCTTTGCCTGCCTGACAAGCCCAGATCGACATCAGGCTGTGCCAATGGTTGGGGGTGGCGATGGAAATGACGTCGACCTCCTTGTTGTCCAACACCTTTCGCACGTCTTGGACGCAATCGGGGGTATTCTTGAACTTGCTCGAGACGAACTTCTTGCGGCCATCGTAAAGGCTGGAGTCGGGATCGACCAAGTGTGAGATCGTTACGTTCTTCTGGCGTCCGTGCCCACCGATATGAGAAGCTCCCCGTCCCTTGATTCCGCAAACCGCTACGTTGATTCGGTCATTGGCTCCGATGATTTTGCCGGACGATTTGGTCCCGCTGATGGTGAAAGCCCCGAACGCGGTGGAGGCGAGGGCGGACTGACGGATAAAGGATCTTCTGCTTTGTTTCATTTAGGCATAGTAGCAGAACGAAACGAACTCGGGGCAATCAAAAAGGCGCCCGATCCGAAAAGTTTTTGCGAAGGCTAGAACTGGTAGACGATCCCGGCGCTGAGGACGGGCCACCATTCGAGGTTGTTCAACTCGTCCTGAAGGTCGTTTTGTTCTTTTTGTCTTTGTGTTTCCAAGTCGCTAGGCGTTCCATCTATAAGTAATTTTACTTTCGCGGCGCCAGAATAAATCAAGCCAACGTCGAAGGTGAAACCCCAGTGTTCATCATCTCCGAAGGTCGTGTCCCAACCCAAGCCCAAGTAGGGTGCCAAGCTGTTGTAGGAAACATCCAGGTTGATCGAATTGATTTCGGCAGCGGTGTATGTCTTGTCCCCGATGTCGAAACTTCCACTTGGCTTGGCATTGCCCGTCAGGCCGTTTCCGTTCAGGAGCAAACCGCCGCTGATTCGGAAGCTTCCTTTGAAGGGATGGTAGTCGGCAAAGACGCCGAAGCTTTTCAATTCAAGATCGAGTTCATAGGCGACGTCATCCTCGGTTGCATCGTACTGGTAGCTGAAGTAATTGAACCCTCCCCGGAGGCCGAACCGGGGACTGAGACCTTTCGCTACCTCGATCCCTCCTCCCAAAGTGCTGACACGGGGAGCGACTCTGAAACCCAAGTGATAATCCA
>JAYOMW010000039.1:1441-4684 GCA_038121045.1 Opitutia bacterium | reverse complement strand
ACCTTGGGCCCGGACTCTCAAGCTATTCCATTCGCCCTTTGGGTTGACCCAGGAGTTGACTTTTTCCTGCGGCGCTTGAGCGAGCATTTTTCTCCTGCGTGACTCGTCGTAGAGAAATCCCCAGATCGTTCCCTTGCTCCAAGCTCCGATGTCACACTGATAGCCGATCATTTCGTGGTGGTTCGGGATGCGCTGGCTCCTGAACTGAACGCCTGCATTGTTTCCCGGGCCGACGAGCTTGGCCTCGAAGCGCAAATCGAAATCGGCATATTCCTTCTTGCTCACGAGGAATTCGTTGTTGGGAACTTTCTTGTCCAAAAAGCCCGCCACGATGGCACTCTTTTCCACCCGGAAGAATTCCTTCTTTCCCTCCCAACCCTCGAGGGTTTTTCCATCAAAGAGAGAGACGAAGCCTTCTTCCTTTTTCTTCTCGGCTGCGCAAAGGCAGGAAACAAACAAAAATAGGAGTAGGGTGGGTAAGGTTTTCATGAGATCAGTGCTCGGCCGCTTGGCCCGCGCCCTTGGGTATGCGAATGTTCTCGACCATGTCCTGGACTTCTTGAGGCGGGGGAGGCGTGAGTAGGCTCACGACGAAGGCGACGGAGAAGTTGATCAACATGCCGACAAAGCCGATTCCTTCGGGCGAAATACCGAACCAATAGTCTTTGCTATCCGTAAGAAATTGAAAATAAACGATGTAGCCCGAAGTGAATCCGATTCCGGCTATCATTCCCGCTATGGCTCCCTGTTTGTTTACTCTTTTTGAGAAAATTCCCATGATCAAGGTGGGAAAGAAGGAAGAGGCGGCCAACCCGAAGGCGAAGGCTACTGTTTTGGCGACGAAACTAGACGGTGGGTTGATTCCGAAGTAAGCCGCCACGAGAACGGCGCCCAACGAAGCCAAGCGGGCATAGCGAATTTCCATTTTGTCCGAAATGTCGGGCTTGATGATCTTTTTCATCAAATCGTGGGAGACGGAAGTCGAGAGCACGAGTAGCAAACCGGCGGCAGTGGAGAGCGCGGCGGCGACGCACCCCGCCATCACCAACGCAATGATCCATTTGGGCAATTTCGCCATTTCGGGGTTTGCCAAAACGATGATATCCTTGTCGTAGTAGACCTCGTTGGTCGATGATTCGTCGCTTTTGTTCGTAACTGGGCGGGGACCGTTTTCAATCCTCAGGGAATCGTCAAAATCCGGTTTTCCGGCAAAGACGTCGCCCGCCCTGTATTGCATGATGCCGTCCTTGTTTTTATCGACCCAAGCGATCATTCCCTGTCTTTCCCAATTCTTGAACCACTCAGGCGCCTCCTGATATTTCTTCTCGTTGATTTCCTCGATGAAATTGGTCCGGGCGAACATTCCGAGAGCCGGAGCGGTCAGGTAAATGATGGCGATGAAACCCAAAGTCCAATAGGCCGACTTTCGGACGGCTTTTACGTTTTTGACAGTAAAGAAGCGAACGATCACGTGAGGCAAACCCGCCGTTCCGACCATCAAGGCCGCCGTAATGCAAAAGAGGTCCAGAGTGTTTGTGGATCCGCCGGTATACTCCTTGAACCCAAGATCAGTGGAA
The DNA here is from genome assembly GCA_038121045.1 of Opitutia bacterium. Lineage (GTDB taxonomy): Bacteria > Verrucomicrobiota > Verrucomicrobiia > Opitutales > Seribacteraceae > Seribacter. The sequence goes on along the minus strand of JAYOMW010000039.1, from coordinate 3,107 downwards.
ATCTGGTTTATCTTTTGCAAAAGGGGTTGGCTGTGCTCCGGACCTTCCTTGGCGTAGTCTCCGATCAACCCGAGTTGGGGGACGACGTTGCCGGTGATGATGATGGAAATGAAGATCACGGGAATGGTGTAGGCAAAAACCATCACACAGTACTGCGCGACTTGCGTGTAGGTAATGCCTTTCATCCCCCCCAAACCGGCGTAAAAATAAACGATACCTCCTCCGATCAGAACCCCTTGCCATATTTCGATGGCAAAAAGGCGCGAGAAAACAATGCCGACACCTCTCATCTGCCCCATGATGTAGGTCATGCAGATGAAAATTGCGCAAATCACCGCTACCATTCTCGCGGTATTGGAATAAAAGCGGTCGCCCACGAAGTCGGGGACGGTGGCTTTGCCAAACTTTCTCAAGTAGGGAACCATCAAGGTGGTCAGAAGTACGAAGCCCCCTGTCCATCCCATGATGAATTTAGAGGCTCCGTATCCCGCTGCGGCAATCCCTCCGGCCATCGAGATGAACGTTGCGGCCGACATCCAATCCGCGGCGGTGGCCATCCCGTTGGCAAAGGGGGACACGCCTCTGCTTGCCACGTAGTATTCCTTGGTGGATGCGGCTCTGGAACGAATCGCGATGAAGACGTATATCCCGAAGGTGATTCCGATGAAGATGAAATTCCAAGCCGTTTGGTCCATCAGTCTTCCTCCTCCTCGGCAAAGCCGTGTTCTTTGTCCAATTTGTTCATGAAAAAGGAATAGGCGATCAATAACCCAACGAAACAAAGGATGGAACCTTGTTGAGCCATCCAAAAACCGAAAGGGGCTCCGCCAAGGTAAAATTGGTCCAGTTCCTCCTTGAAAAGGATGCCGCAACCAAAGGAAACGGCGAACCAGATGAGAAGAAGGCAACCTACCAATTTCAAGTTGGCGCGCCAATATGCGTTTGCGGAATTTTTCGAGCTATTCATTGAACTGGGTGTTGTCGGATTGATAAAGGCGTCAGGATTCAACGAAAACACGCTTTCTACAAGAACATAATTCGCTTTGTCCGCACTCCGTTTCGGTTTTTTGGGTGTGCTCAAATTGCTTGCCAATCGCTTCCTATTGGACAAGGGTAAGGAGATTATTTTGCTAAAAGTTTCAAAGATGACGCCGATATTTAATAGATGCGCCGTTACTTGCCCTGTAATTCTCATATTTACCCAGATTTCTACCGTCGAACGTTATTCCTTTTTATAAATTCGGATTGATTCTTACGATCACTTACTGAAATGCCACGCTTCCTTCTCATAGCGAGTTGTGTTCTTGCTTCCTTGCATGCAAGTAATGTTTTGCGTGCCAATTACCCGGTTGACGGCAACTTGACCGTAACCGAAAGGTCTCCCGGTAACCCCACCAGCATTTCGTTTACTTTACCTTTGGTTTCGGAGCCGCCCAATAACTTGCAGACTTTGTCCGGTCACTCGATTATCTCCAACCCCTCCAAAGGGGTCATTACCCCACTGGTGGGCTCTTCGCTCACTTACACCCCCACTCAATACGAAGACGGTAACGACACTTTTGTCTGGCAAGCCCTCAACGATACCACTGGTCTGGTCGAGTCATACACGGCTCAAATTACGATTGATTCGGTCAACAACGCCCCCGTCATTTCCCCCATTTCAGGC
>JAYOMW010000039.1:0-1341 GCA_038121045.1 Opitutia bacterium | reverse complement strand
CAACAAGTTCGATGCAAACTATACCTCCAGCAGCGGAAAGAACCACACTTTTACGATTTGGTACACTCCTTCCTCTCAGCCCAACTTCGAGGCACTTCCGTCCAGTTATCAAATTGACCTGAACGCAACGGATTGGGATGCCGGCGGATCCATTGTCAACCAAACCGCTCTGCAGCCCATTTCCATTACCCTTTTGGATCAACCGGAAGCTCCCTTGATCGTATCGACGGAAAATCCAATCTACCGGGCTCCAAAAAGCAAATATCCAGCTAGCCTATATCCCGGTTTGAACGAAGACGAGGATACAAGTACCAAATTGGGTTTCACTCCCATGGAGATCGCTGCCTACGATCCGGAGTTAACAAGCAATGCGATAACTTGGTCTTACACGTCCAACAACTCAGTGATGCCCGGTGTGGTGAAGTTAAACGGAACGACCTTGGCCGAAGGGGCAACCAGCGTTTTTTTTAACTCCGGCGCTTTGGTGACTGTTGATTATGCCCCCCAGGCTGATTTTTACGGGGAAGAGACCCTGACTTTCGTTGCCAAGGATTCAATAGGCCTTGTTTCGAGTGATCTAAAAATCGTTATCCAAGTCGATCCGGTAGACACCGATCCGATTTCCCTGAACGAATCTGCTCCGATTTTCGCAAGCTTTGCCGAGGAGGGGACAGGGACGGTTCATGATTTCAATCCGACGGACCCGGATTCGCACGCCAACCCGGCGAGCCGTCCAGACAACAACAAGTCGGGTACTGACGGGGCGGAGATTTATTATACGCTCTCCGGCGCGGATGCGGACAAGTTCCAAATTTCGGCCATCGGTGAATTGACTTTCATCTCCCCGCCCGATTACGAAACCCCGCTCAACGTCGGTGGTGCGGGCGGGGACAATATTTACGAGTTGACGGTTCAAGTCAGAGACCATTCGGATCTCGCTCTATCCAGTACGGACTCCCAAGACGTGACCGTCACGGTTACGCCTATCAATGAACTTCCAACCTTGATCGGTGGAATTTACGACTTCAACATTACAGTGGACGAGGACGTGACTTGGACTTGGGATCCGAATGATTTCAGTCATCCCAATTTGAATGCGAGGGACGTGGACGCCGGGCATCAAGCCAAACTTACTTGGACTGTAAAACCTGGGGCGAAAGGTAATATTGGCACTGCATCCGTATCAGGAACGGGGTCTGTCCCGAGTTCCTTCACTTACCTTACCAAACAGGACATGCAGGGTGATGGCAACGTTTCGACGCAAGACGATTCTTTCGTTCTTCAACTTTCGGACCAAAACGGAACCGGAGTCACCGAAATAAATTTCAACGTATTCATCAA
>JAYOMW010000038.1:20663-23012 GCA_038121045.1 Opitutia bacterium | reverse complement strand
GCCTTGTTCGCGGAATCAACCGCTCCTTGGTAATCCCCCGCGGCGTATTTGCCATCGACTTGGGATGCGTAGACGATTGCCACGATCCCGCACGGCAAACATCCACAGCAAACGGTAGTAAGAATCGCCCAAACCAAGCAATTGTCCGGTTTGGGGGGTAATTGACTGGCGAAATGTTGATCCATGGAGTGATTAAGCAAAATTTGAGTTAACTCAAGCAATCACAAAATGAAAGCAAATCTTGGATAAACAGGTTGATATTCGGGGATTACATTCAATAGGCCGAGTCAGTAGGAATAGGGATCGTCGTATTGAGGAGCGTCGTACATATACGAATCATCAAAAACAGTCGGATCATTCATTCCAACGAGGAACATAACCAAAACAAAGAGCAGGCAGAGAACAAAGCCGAGAATGACCAAGCCCATGCTTATCCATCCCCAAATCTTGGCTTGCTTGGCCGAAGACAAGGCTCCCTGAAAATCGCCCGAGGCATATTTTCCGTTCACTTGGCTGGCAAACACAATGGCGACGATTCCAAAGGGAAGATTAATCCCCGAACAACACAAAAAACCAAACACGGTCGAAAGGATTGCCAAAACCAAGTGATTGGAAGGCGCAGGGGGTTGCTGCTGTCTTTCGAAATACTCTTCCATTGTCTAATTGGCCGGATCGTGATGGAAGGGTTCGTACGGAGGGGGGGCGTAACTGTGAAGGTTCATGTGTTGATTCCAAATAGGTAGGTAATGGCTTTGAATAGTCAAGGAAAGTTAATTACCCCCCAATGACCTTCTTCATCCAGCCTATCAATAACATGAGTCATTGGACTTATCAGATGGCACGGGAGCTGGGATTCGAACCCAGGACCTACGGCTTAGAAGGCCGTTGCTCTATCCAGCTGAGCTACTCCCGCATCATTTTTCAGGATATAGCAGAGGACGTTTTCGGCAAGTTGAAAGCAAGGCATGGAGACCAACGGGCTTTAGGAATGATCTTGCGAAGAGGGAACTCAGTGGTTTTAGCTCTTGGATAGCCAATTCCATGACCGATTCCGAAAAGCAAACCCAACCCGACGAAATACCGGAGACTTCCAAGCTCGCGACCGCCAGCATGATCATGGGTTTTCTCGGCATTCCCCTGATCGGAAGTTTGGCCGGACATTATGCCCTCTTGAAAATCAATCGTTCAAAGGGTGCGATGAAGGGCAAAAAGTTTGCCCTGACGGGAATTTTCCTTGGCTATCTCAACGTTTTGCTGATCCTGCTCCTCATCATACTCGTGAAATATTTGATCGATGCATGGTCCCGTTCGCCTTTCTAAGCAAACCATTCGGTTCGGGTTTGTCTCATTCGAAAAAAAAACTAAGAATCGTTCTTCTTTTCCACGACCTTTAACCTGCAATTTTTTTTCTCACAAACAATCATCCTTGATCACCATGAATATCAAATCCTATCTCTGTCTTGCTTTCTTTACCTGTCTGAGCGCAGTTTCGGCCCATGGCCATTGTCAGGTTCCATGCGGAATTTTCGCCGACCAACATCGCTTCGAGCAGATGCTCGAGGATCAGGCTACCATTGAGAAGGCAGGCAAACTGATTGCCGAGCTTTCCGGAAAAAAAGATGCTTTATCACAAAACCAGTTGAGCAGATGGGTTGCGACCAAGGAAGCCCATGCTTACAATATCCAAAAAGTGATCGCCGAATATTTTTTGGCTCAGCGCATCAAGGCAACGGCCAAAAACTACGAAAAACAATTGGTTAGCGCTCACGGCGTAATCGTTGCCGCCATGAAATGCAAACAGAACGTGGACGCAGACTCTTCAGCCAACTTGAAAAAGGCAATCCTTGCCTTGCACAAGGCTTACGAGCAAAAGAAGTAAAGATGCGCCCATGAGTGCCCCGGAATTTGGTCTCTACGTCAGCTCGAATGACGTCGATCACGGTCCTCTTTCCCTCAAGGAGGCGACGGAGCGAGTGAGAAGCGGGGAATTCAAACCCGCCGACTTGGCGTGGCACCAAGGGGTATCGGGGTGGATGCCGCTCAAAGATCTTCCTGAATGGAGTGCAATGCAGGCAGCTCCTGCCCTTCCCCTTGCCAAGAAACCAACTACGGACGAAGCACTCGAAGATACGGATCCGCCAATGGGATCTTCACCCAAGAAGGTTAAACTGAGGGAGGGCTCTCAGGTTCAATCCAAATCCGCCTCCCCGATGGACGGATTTGACGATGCAGGGACGGAGAAACAAAAACCGCAGAGCGGTGGCCTCGCAGGCAAGCTAGTGATTGCCTTCGCATTGTTGATCTTTCTTGCCGCGTTGGGGATCATGGGGCTTTACTGCTACAACAATT
>JAYOMW010000038.1:0-20563 GCA_038121045.1 Opitutia bacterium | reverse complement strand
TTGTTGATCTTTCTTGCCGCGTTGGGGATCATGGGGCTTTACTGCTACAACAATTGGGACGAAATCCTTTTGGAGCTCCAATAGTCTTCCTCCTCATTCAAGTCAAATTCCCGACTTTGAAATGAACAGGTACTACCAAGGCCAAGAAGAACAAGTCCGCATGGCTTTCGTTTAGGACTCGGCGGCGGGCAAGGCAAGCAACTCGTCTTCCCTTATCTCGATTCTTTCGAAGGAAAGGGTCGCCCCGGTACCCGAATCAATTTCCACTAGACAGCCTTGCGTACCGACGTCGCCTTGGGCTACAGGGCATTTGCGGGGCAAGCCGTCAACGAACCTTCCCACGCAGGCTTCGATTTCGCGCCCCAAGACCGATTCCCTCGGACCGGTCATCCCCAGATCGGATTGGTAGGCGGTTCCGCCTTTGAGGATTCTTCCGTCGGCGGTGGGCACGTGCGTATGCGTCCCAAAGACCAAATTGACTTGGCCGTCGAGAAACCATCCGATTGATTCCTTTTCCGAGGTCGTCTCGGCATGAATCTCGACCAAAATGGCTTCCGTCTCGTTTTTTAGTTTCTTGACTAAACGATCGGCCGTTTCAAAAGGACAAGCAACCTTCGGTCCCATGAAGGTTCGACCCAAAACCGTAAAGAGACCGACCCGGACTCCACCGCAATGGAGTATAAGATGATCTCTCCCCGGGTTGGACAGAGGCAAGTTTGCGGGACGACAAACAAAATCAAGTCGATCGATTTCCCGATCGAAGTTCATTTGGTCCCATACGTGATCGCCCAAGGTGATGGCATCGACTCCGGCTTGCTTGATCTCGTTGGCAGTCTTCGCGGTAATCCCGGCCCCTCCGGCTGCGTTTTCGCCATTGGCAAAGATCAAATCGGTATTCAGCGTCTTCCCAATTTCCTTTAAGCGAGATTTGAGAAAAGTACGACCGGGCCGGCCCACGATGTCACCCAATACCAAGATTCTCACAGTTGCCTAGGGGGTTTCCTGATAATAGCAAAGCAAACGGTCGTGAACGAGGAATACGACATCATCCCGTCCATCGCCGTTGAGATCGAGAACATATCCCTCCCGGGGCTCGAAAGCCGATCCTTTCTTTCCTTGATAGTGAAGGTTTTCCTCAAATACCTTGAAGTGAAGAGCGCTCTTCCATTGCTTTCTTTTTTCATCATAGGCAAGGAATTCCAAAAAGTGCCTGCGTCCGTCAATGCAAAGGAGATCAGGTTTGCCATCGTGATTGAAGTCGCCCCAATCAACCGCCGCATGTTCGACTTTTGGGAGATCGGTCAAATAACGCGATTCGACCTGCAAATTGAGACGTCGACCCTCTTTGTTCAAGAGCTGAAGAGCACTGTTCCCAAAGACTAGTAAAGAATGGGCCTCACCAGACGAATTAACGGCAACGGAGAGAGGCAAGACTGGCTCATCTTCCATCTTGTATGCAGAACGGTAAGTATTCCCCGCATCTTTCTCAATCGCTTCCCAATATCCGCCCGAGTGATAATACAACAACTCGGTCTTGCCGTTGCCATCAAGGTCAAGAAAAACGGGAACCGACAAATCCCCTTGCGGTTCGGTGGCGTTGAATTGCCGGGTGACGATCAATTCGCCTTCAGACCAATTTAGGGCCCGAACCTGCCCTTTGCCCGCAACGAGGAGCTCGGGGCTTCCGTCTCCATCCAAATCAGCCGTGCCAAGGCGCGAGGGAACGAGCTCGGCAAGCACGCTTTTTCGAATGGATGAATCAGCGTTGGATTCCTTGAACTTACCTTCTCCTTGGTTGAGAAGGACCAAAGACGGTTCGCGTTCGGAGAGGACGAGCAGATCCATGGATTCGTCCCTATCGATCAGGCAGGGAAAAACCCCGGATGGTTCGCGCCGGAAATCCAATTCGGTCTCGGAGAGCAACGCAAAAGATTTTCGGCCCTTGACTTGCCAAACTTGCAAGGAGAAATCAGACCGGTCCTCCACGACGAGAATGACTTCATCCTTTTCGTCACCATCGACGTCGATGCAAAAGGCATCCAATGCCTCCCCTTTAAGGGGAAGGGGAACGGGAAAGTCAAAATTTCCCTTGGACTCCCCCTTTTCGAATTTGAAATGCGAGAGCCCAACAAGATTCTCTTCCGGGCTCAGGACAAGAAGACCAACTTCTTTGGACGGAAGTCGAACGCTTGACAGGCAAGTGATTCCATTGAGCGAAGGATAGGCAACAGGGTTGGAAAACCCCATCGAACCTTGTCCTGCGAGAAAGAGCACCTCGCCCTTGGTCGAGGAGGCGGTCACGACGTCTTTTTGACCGTCTTGGTCAAAATCCGCATAAACCCAGGAAGTTCTTTTCTGATCTTGTGGAAACACGTCGAAATTACTAACGACAAGCCCCTCTGCGTCATCCTTTCTTTCTTTCGAGAAGGAGAAAATCAAAGATTCACCGGAAAGCTTGTCAATGGCGCAGAAGCGAACCGGGGCCTTGCCTCTCTTGGCCTTGGGCAAAGGATTGAAGGATGAGCCAAGAGCCAAATCAAAGGAGCGCTCCGGTCCAAAACCGTCCGAAACACCGAGACGGATTCTCAAGGAACGGTCCGAACCCGCCTTGGAATAGAGCCAATCGAGACGTCCGTCCCCGTCAAGGTCAAGAAAGTCCAAGCCGTTGGCCCGTTTGGCGTCTTCACGGAAAAGCTTCGAGGGATAAAGGGGCCTACCCTTGCCAAAGGGCAAGATTTCCAAGCCTTCTTCGGTAAACAAAAAGATTCGGGCAGGCGAATCCACTGATTTGCCCATGATCTTGATCGCCTGAGAATAAGCCTTCAAGGTCTTGGTTTCGATTTCCATGGGCTCGCTCCACTTGTCGTCTTTCGTCCGCAAATGAACGAACACCCCGTCCTCAGGGCTTCCACGGACAAGATCAGCTGCTCCGTCGTCGTTAAGGTCGCCGAATGCGAAGCTAGTCAATTCATCGGAAACGAAGAGGTATTCCTTGACGTAAGGAGCGTCTTCGAGAGGAGGTTCCCAGCGGTCCGGTTGGGCGGATCTGACACGCGGGGGAGCCTTGCCATCTTTCGTTCGGTAAAGGAACTCGATTCTCGATCGATCCAAATTGAAATAAGCAAGATCCTCGAGCCCGTCTTTATTCAAGTCGTGATGCCTGAGAATCCGGGCATTCCAACCTGCCTTCATCACTTGCGGGGCGGAGAGCAAAAACCTTGGTTTATCTTCCCCTGCCAAGCCAAAGGCAAAACAGAAAAAAGAGACCCGGCAAACAAAGGATCGAAAAGAAGAAATCACTTGGACGACGAGGGGAAAAGAGTGACTTTTGAAACCAAACCTCGTTTGACGTATTTTGCCCAGCCCAACATGAAATATGGAAAATCAGGAAGATCTTCGGCTTTCAAGTCCAAGTCCTCAACCTCATCTTCCATTATCTCGCCCATCATGGGCTTGAGCATTTTCAAGAGCTGTCCGAGATCAAAAAATTCGACCTGGGAGACCTGATCAGGGAAATTCTTCAAAGCCCTTTTGACGTCTTTTCTGTCCCATAGGCTCTCTTGATCGGATTGCATCCGATCGATTACCTGGTTGAGAAACTGATCCGCACCCATCGTGAGAAGCAACCATTTGTCGGTCACTGCATAACTGATTGAAACACCCGCTTGGTCAAGCCCACGCATGGAACGGATGATGGTACCCTTGTATTTCCTTTCCTCAAACATATCAGCACCCTTCGTCGCTCCGTCCACAGTTGCCCGCAAGGCTTGATCGAAAAGCTTGGGATCACGGAGGGAAATGGCGTAAACGTCGCTTGTCGGAGAGGTCAACTGATCCACCTTGAGTTCATCAAGTTCGTCCTCGTCCGAAAAAAGTCGACTAACGTTTTTGGTCCAATCGGCATTCAAACGGGAAAAAGAGACGACGTCGTCACCAAGGGACCCCAATACGTTCTTTCTGAAAGGAACTCCGATTTGATCTTCAAAGGCTTGAATTTGCGAATTCACGAGCAAGAGGAGTTGAGGACTGATCTTCCTCATCATTTCCTCCATCTTGGGCCACAACTTGGACAGATCGTACCTGACTGAAGAGGCAGTCATCAGATTCGTCGGAACGAAAGAATGCAGGTTGGCTTTCTTTCCATTGTCTTCCATGAGAGAAAAGATTCCTTCGTATTTGTTTAGGAAAAAGGCGCTCGAAAGGGATAAACTTTTACCGGACAGGTCAATTTGCAGCCCCAAACAATCGAGCGAAGTCAATCCCAAGGCGTCCACCAATGCTTTCGTTTTAATGCCGAAGGGATTTTCCGGAAGCTCGAACTTCGAATCTCCGGCAAGCTGTTCCATCATGGTGAGCAAGGGTTTGAAATTCATGAAAACACGAGCATCCCCTTCTCCAATTTCATCGAACAAGTCCATATATTGATCGCTGTCCGAAATTGCCTTCGACGAATCGTCTCCCGCCCCAAGATAGAGCGCTTCGCGAACAGGTTTCTCCCCACCGAAAATCAAATGAAGGATTTTGTCGTTCACGAAAACGGCCGCCTTCTCATGGTCTTTCCCTTTGTTTGGCCCGACCCAATGAACCTGCGTTCCTTCAATGGTCGACCGGTCCCACTCGAAGTTTCCGTCCGTGCGCTTGATTTCCTTCTTCATCCACCTGAGCGTTTGGACTAGATCCTTGTCGGTCTTTTCGGTCTCAATGAGAAACACCACCGTCGGAGGAGGCATGTCTTTAAATTCCTTACCGTCAGACAGCATCCCGACCATTTTATCGAAACCGCCCATGGAAAGAACCATTCCTCCATTGAAAGAATCTTTCCATTCCTTCATTTGGTCGATCATTTCTTCCACGGCAGGTTCTTTTTCTCCAAATTCACTTTCAAATTTTTCTTCCATCCATTCGCTCATTTTGCTCCAAGCGGGACTTTGGGAAAAAAGGCCAAGCGGACCATCCTCTATTTTTTCCGAAAAATCAGACCAGTCGTCCAACGCTACAACTAAGACCGAGTCCTTTGGTATCCGGTCGAGGAGATTCGATTTGGCAACAAGCAGGTCGGTAAGGCCGACAAAAATTAACAGGGAGAGGATTGAATGCAGGCGGAGTTTCATAATAATTGAATGATTGGAAGTCAGAGGTCAACGAGGAGGAGGAAGGTATCGATAACCGGCATTTGGATTGCGCGGATCGAAAGCAAAGGCATCACGGTTCTCAAGAAAGGTCTTGAGCTCACGGACGGGAATGGAAAAGCCCAAGCCTTCGGCACCGGTGCTAACCACTTTCATATTGTTTACTCCCACGACTTGTCCCCGGTAATTAAACAAGGGCCCTCCCGAATTGCCCGGACTAATCTCGGCGGTAGTTTGAATGTGCAAGCGATCCTGAATGATACGGTTGCGCAAACTGACGATGCCCTCTGATACGCTTCTTTCCAACCCGAGGGGACTTCCGATTGCAAAGACTCGTTCACCTTGCCGGAGTTCAGTGGAAGAACCAAGTGCAACGGTAGGGAAAACCTTGTTCGAATGGCCCTCGATCTTGAGCAAGGCAAGATCGACGTTTCCTCCGGTCGCGACAATCCTTACGTTGTCATAATTCTCCTTGATCAATTCTCCGTTCTTCTGCGTAAATTGAGTAACGGAAACCTGACGTTCTCCGGCAACCACGTGATCGTTTGTGATCACATACCCGTCTTGGTGAATCAAAAAACCCGAACCTAACCCGATCGGGGTTCGGATCATCACCACGCATTCTCCCAACTCGGATACCAAATCGCCGAGTGGGCGGGTCTTCAACCCCTGTTCAGTCCGATACAAATGGCTTTTCTTGGCTGATCCAAGGACCTTCCCCGATTTCACTTCTTTGATCTTCACGCATTCCTTGACGGGAATTTGCAAAACCGTAAATCCAAGATCGAGAATCCAATGACCCGTGCTTTTCTTTAAGACTTCGCCGGAAACCGAGGCACCCGACTGGAGCTCGATTTCAACTCTTTCGGCGAAAAGAAAAAAAGGAAAGACAAGCAAAAGGAAAAGGCAGGATTTGCAACTCATGCAAATGGGCTCCTCTCTTGATTCAATTTGTCTTGGCTGATCATCCTCATCCCAATACACCATTCCCACTCGAATGGTTACCTCTGTGGATAAAAAGGGTGAATTCGGCTAGGTGGGTTTTGAAAGATAAAGAATTCATTGCATAGTCATGCGTACTCTGCTGGAAGAATACCAACTTAAATAAATGGGAGAGAAAGGGGCGAGTAAAATCTATCCTTGGCGTGGGTAATGAAAACTTGCCTGAGAGCAGTTTCCAAAACTTGCCCCGTGCAAGGCAATTGGTTTCGCCCCTTGCAATTCGGTATCCAAAACCATCAGGCGGGTGCCTCCGGCGGAGGATCTTTCGGTGAAGAACAAATGCCGGCCGTCATTGGCCCAGCAAGGCTGCATGCCGTGGTTTCTACCTCCGGTCAATGCCCGACTGGTTCTAGAGGAAAAACTATACTCGTACACTTGAAAGCCTCCGCCCACTGCAGCCGTAAAAGCAATCTTCGTCGGGTCAGTCGGATTCCAGCTCGCTTCCGTGCAGTGCGAGCTTACGTTCGTGGATATTCTCGTCAGGCGTCCCGTTGAAAGCGAGACTTCGTAAAGTTGGGGCTTGCCACGGCTGTCGGAGGTCACGATCAAGCGGCGGCCATCGGAAGACCAACAGGGTCCGGACTCATTGCTCTTGTTTTTTGTGATTTGCTTGGGTCTGGATTCAGGGGTGGCGGCAAGCCAGACTTCAGGGTTGCCAGAAGTTGAGAGAATCATGGCCACCTGCGAATTACGGGGATTCTGAACTGCCCTCAAGTTGCTTCCCCGGTAATTCGCGACGTTCGAAATCTTTCTGGTCGTTAGATCCAAATGCTCGATGTTATTAAAAACCTTTCGGTTACTTGTGAAGAAAATGCCCTTTCCGGTATTGTCCCAACTTGGATTGAAGGTAATTTTCTTAAAGGCAGTATGTGGTTGGGCCGAAGTCATCAAAGAGTTGGAAACGAATATTTCCTTGCTTCCCGAAAGCTTGGAAAGGTAGCAGATCTTACCCGAAAAGAAGCCAGGTATTCCAAGAATTGCTTGAACCATTCCGTCACAGCCCTTGAGCACGGCGGCATCGATTGAACTCCCTTGGACCACAAAAGTTTTGAAAGTTTTTTTGGGAATACCCGAAGCGCCTTTGGAAATCTCCACTTTCACTTGGCCTCCTCCGAGAGGTGAAAAATACACGCTGTAACGGCTTTGACTCGGCGGAGCCAATCGCAAACCACCATGTACCGAAACCGCCTTGGCTATCAGGGAGGCCAAGGACTTTGGGGTCTTGCCCAAATCCAAAGGCACTTGCTTTTTTTTCAACTCAGCCTCAATCGTACCCAAAACGATAGTATTTCCGCCTTGGCCGTACGACGTGCTCGCGAGCATAAGGGCAAGCATTGCAAGCGACGCAAAAAAAACAACCCGAGCCGATCCAAGTCCGCTCCCTTTCCATCCATTCGATTCCACGTTCATGCTCTTAACATTTGAAAACCCATCAAATTCAGCAAGCGCAAAAGCTAGCATTCGTCTTTTTTGACGGGCGATCCCGCAAAATCGCTCAATCTTTTCCCAAACTTTTCATTTGCCCAACGTGTCTCTTCGGTCATTCTCGAACCTTTAAGCCATGTCTGACGATCTCATTCTCGCCTCGCTCGCCAAAGTCAAATACCCTGGATTTAGCCGGGATATTGTTTCTTTCGGATTAATCCAAAAGGCCACGCTTAACGAAAGCGGAAAAGCCTTCGTTAAACTCGAGCTTGGCTCGAGCGATCCGACTGTTCCGCAAACACTCAAGAAAGAGATCGAAAAAACCTTGCTCGAGGAAGAATCCATTCGGGAGATCGAAGTCCAGGTCGTGCTCAAAAGTCAAAAAGGACAACCACGGTCAGGCGGTTCCGAAAACGAACGCTCATCCACCATGGGCAAGGTCAAAAAGATCGTGGCCATCGCGAGCGGGAAAGGCGGCGTGGGCAAATCGACCGTTGCGGTCAATTTGTCATGCGCCTTGGAAAAGCTTCTTTCCTCCGAAGGGAAAGGGGCGGAAATAGGCCTGATGGACTGCGACGTCTACGGGCCTTCGGTTCCTCTTTTGATCGGGGCCGCCGGACAGCCTCAAAGCGTAGCTGAAAACCTCATCTCTCCCATTGAGAGCTATGGCGTCAAGGTTATGTCAATGGGGTTTATGGTCGACGAGGAGACACCCATCGTTTGGCGGGGTCCGATGGTCATGAAAACAATCCAACAATTTTCGGAAAACGTCGACTGGGGAGAACTCGACGTTCTGCTGATCGACCTTCCCCCGGGCACCGGGGATGCCCAACTTTCCCTCGCACAGATCCTTCCCTTGGATGGCATCGTTCTCGTCACAACACCGCAAAAGGCGGCTGTGGACGTGGCGCGCCGAGGGGCCAGGATGTTTGAAAAAGTAAAGGTTCCGATTCTCGGAGTGGTTGAGAACATGAGCTACTTGGAAGACGAGGACTCAAAAAAGAAGTCCTACCTTTTCGGACAAGGCGGGGGGGCGGAGACCGCACGGACTCTGCAAACTAGTTTTTTGGGAGAAATCCCCTTGCATGAAGAAGTCAGAATGGGAGGCGATCACGGCACGCCCATCGTCGTGACGAACCCCGAAAACTCAGCTAGTCAGGCAATTCAGCAAATAGCCAAATCCCTTGTGGGAATCTTGGGACTCTGAAGAAGAATCAGTTCTTGATCTCGCGGTGCAGGGTGTGCCTGCGCAAAAATCGATTGTATTTCTTTTTCTCGACCAACTCGGTCTGAAGTTTCTTGTTGCGTGAGCTCATGTAACGGGAGGGAGGCTTGCCTTCCTTCCGGGCTTCGGTGCATTCGAGTGTGATACTTTCTCTTGGCATGATTCGTCCATCTTGCCTTTCAAACTGCTTTTGATCAACGCAAAACTTCACCTTTGGTCCAATCGCGACAACGCAGCGTCGCTTTTATTATTTGCAAAAGCCGTGAGGTCAGATCATTATCTGTTTATGGAATCACCATCGTACGACGGTCTTGCCAAAAGTTCCGAGAGCATGCATCGGGAAATACATTTGGCTAGGGAGGACAAATCCAACCTTGAAGTTCCCGAGACCGCAGAGGATAGCTCGCTGAAAGTAACCAAGTCGCCGGAACCGATCGAACTCTCCGGTGCTCTCGCCAACTACAAGACGCTCGCCGACCAAACCCAATGCCCCGTTCCGGGCGAACCAATGGAAAGCGTAGACAACGTCGATGATGCCGGGATTGACTCTACCCGCGACCCCGACTGGGAAGTGGTGGAACCAACGCAATTGCCCCCCGAGCCTGAACCAAGCCAATTTCACAACGACCGTTATTGGGAAGAAAGAAGCGTGGACCGCGAACTGCAGGAGAAGGATTTGCAGGACGAGATGATCCGCCGGGAAACCGAAGACTTCGACCGTGCGGCGGAAACGGCGGAAGATTTCAGCCGGTCCAATTCGAACGAGGTTCTGGATCCTTATTATCAAAGTGGTTCGGACTCATCCAATCCTCCCTCCGCGGGGAACAGTTTGGATTCATTCGTATAGTCGAGCGTAGAGAATGCAATCGTCGCCGACTAGGATCGAGTTGGTGGGAAAAACCCTCGCCCTCATGTGGCCCGATGGAAGCGAGCATTATTTTGAGCCTTCTTTCTTGCGCCGACATTCCCCTAGTGCCGAACAAACCGGCGAAGCCGATCTTTTCGGGGTGGTTTCGGGAGGCAACCCCGACGGAGATTACACGGGAGTTGAAATCAATGGATTCACTTACGTGGGGAACTATGCCATACGCATTCAATTCAGCGATGGTCATTCGACCGGCATCTTCTCCTGGGACTACCTTGCGGAAATCGCCGGAAAAGACGGGGATTGAAAAAGGCTTCTGTCAGGCCAAACCCCGTTCGCTCGATTGGGCGAACTCGATGATTTCCTCGGAAACCGCCTTGTTCCCCTTGGAGAACTCGTTCCGAAGGTAATCTATGGCCTGACTACGGTTCAAGTCGCTTTTATAAAGAACCTTGAACACGCCCCTTGCGGTTTCGACCTCTTCGCTTGAAAAACCGGCTCGTTCCATGCCGACCTTGTTGATGGAGCGAACTTCGGCAGGGGCTCCGTCCGCCAGCATGAAAGGAGCGACGTCCTGAACAAGTTTCGAACAAGCGGAAACCATGCAATGTCTTCCGAGGCGACAAAACTGATGAACGCCCGCGCCCCACCCTATGTTGACGCAATCATCGACTCGGACGTGTCCGCCCAAAGCGGAATGACTGCTCATCACCAAATGATCCCCGACGACACAATCATGAGCGACGTGACTGTAAGCAAGAAATACGTTTCCCGAGCCAATCACGGTCTCGTCATTCGCATTCGTCGCAACGTGAGCGGTCACGTATTCTCGGAAAACGTTATCGTCTCCAATCAAAAGGCCCGGGTCTCCGCCCTCGTATTTCAGGTCATGAGTAAGGCCGCCGATCATGGCATAGGGGTAAACTGTGTTGTTTTGGCCCAAGACTACCCTCCCCTCGACGGTAGCATGGTGGAGGATCCGGCAACCATCGCCTATCCTTGCCTTGGGCCCGATCATGCAAAAGGCCTCGATCACAACGTCTTCTCCCAGCTCCGCACCCGGATCGACGATCGCTTGAGGATGAATGCTTGCACCCATGTCAGGAATTCTCCCCGGCATCCGCAATGGCAAACATCAAGTTGGCCGAAGAGACCGGCTTGCCGTTTACGCTGCACTCGACGCTGGCGGTAGCCAATTTGTTCCCCCGTACCTTTTCAAGCTTGGCAGTGATTTTGAGTTGGTCACCCGGCACCACCGGTTTTCTGAATTTCACTTTGTCCGCGCTCATGAAAAATGCAACTTTCCCTTCCGCCGAGCCCCTACGGAGAAGCAGAATACCCGCCGCTTGGGCCATCGCTTCAAGTTGCAGAACACCGGGCATGACCGGATGACCAGGGAAATGCCCGGTAAAAAACGGTTCGTTAATGGTAACGTTTTTGATTCCCACCAACACTTCGTTTTCCTCAATGGAGGTAACTCGGTCTATCATTACGAAAGGAAAACGGTGAGGGAGCACGTCCAAAATCCTTCGCACGTCCAACTCTGTTTCATCCGGCAAAACAAATGATTTCGAATCATCGCTTTTTGCTTGGTCGGGTTTCGCCCCGGCCCCTTCCATTTTCTCGAAAAGCTTGCTCGCAAGTTCGGCGTTCAGAGCATGGCCCGGTCTCACGGCGATGATATGGGCCTTTATGAATTTTCCGAGCAAGGACAAGTCTCCAACGATGTCGAGTATCTTGTGGCGAACGAATTCATCATCGAAACGAAGAGGTTCCTTGGACAGAATCTTGTCCCCTTTGATGACGATTGCACTATCCAGGCTCCCCCCCCGGATCTTTCCCAACTTGAGCAACTCTTCGATATCTTCGTACACGGTAAAGGTACGGGCCGGCGCAATTTGAGCCAAGTAGGTTTCCGGGTCAATTTCGATGGAAAGGTGCTGAACGTGACTTCCCCGGTCGTCGGCGGAGGTACAGGTAATCCGAAAACCGTCGTAAGGCAAAGCAATCATCGATCGATTGCCGGAAGTCACGGACACCGGTTCACGCAAGGTGAAATACTCCCTTTCCTCCTCTTGGTCGACGGGCTCGGCTTCCAATGCCAAATTGGCAAAAGGCCGGGCCGATCCATCCAAAATGGGTGGCTCGCTCGCATCCAAGTCAATGACGGCGTTGTCTATCCCGCATCCACGAAGGGCGCTGAGAACATGCTCGATCGTATGAATCTTGGCGTTGCCATTCGTTATGGTTGTGCTCCGGATCAACTCCGATACGCTTGAAGCCAAAGGCTTGATTTCGGGTTTTCCATAAAGGTCGATCCGGCGAAAAAGGTACCCCTCGTTAGCTTTCGCAGGCTTTATGGTCAGAGTCACTTCCTCTCCGGTATGCAATGATTTGCCCTTGATCGAACGCTCTTTGCGGATGGTCCTTTGTTTGGTCGACATATGGCGTTTCTCTGTTTAGCCGAACAGTTCCAATCTGTAAAGAAGGAAGGCAAACCGAATGCTTGCAAATGCCAAATCCCTAAAATAGTTTGGTACCGTGCAGTCGAAGAGGAAAAAGCTCTCCCGAAAGTGGAAGAAAGAGTATTATCGACTTGTAGACCAAGTCGTACGCTCTCATGGAATACAAAAGTTTTTCATGCGCTTGCTTTATTTGGTCTGTTTCGTCACCACCGTCGTCTTGGTGGCTTTGATTTACATCAATGGATAAGCCACCGACAACATCGGCCGCGATCTAATTCCCGGGCAAACGAAAAGTAACTTCGTCAAGTTTTCCGCGCCGAAGCAGGTCTTCCCAATTTTTGTACGCAACCTTCTTGAGCGGATCCCCGACTCGAGCGTCTTCGGCAAGATCGATAAGCCTTTGGTATTTATTCTTTTCCCTAAGGAAATTGCCGAGGATTTGATTAGAGGAGGGGCGACCCGACAAAGACTCGAACAATTGCTCCGCCTCGACAATCCTCTTGCGTTGCGAACCTTCCGAAACGAAGACGCCGGAAGTACGCATCTTCCTCAGCTTTCCTTTCAACTCCTCATCATCAAGGGAAATGCAGTTGGAGGAAAAGGAAATCCTCCTCAAGTTGGGCAACTCCAACACCGGATTGAGATCATGGATAAAATTATTCGACAAAGAAAGGGCCCTGAGGTTTCTCAAATCCTTTAAAGAATGGAGACGGTAGACCTGATTTCGTTGAAGCCTCAGTTCAAGAAGGCTGTATAAGGAGCTCAGGGGCCGAAGATCGCAGATCATGTTTTCTTCGAGATAAAGATGTTCAATTTTCGGCAATCCTTCCAATCCGTCCAGGGTGGTAATTCGGTTATCAGAAAGGGCGAGCCGGATCAACCCCTTGAATTCGCTCAGGTTATCGATTTCATCCAGCATGTTGCCCGACAAAAGCAAAAACTTAAGGTTGGGTAGGTCGGAAAGCGAAAGAGTGTTCTTAAGAAGATTATCATGCAGATACAGGTTGATCAAGCTGGGCAAACCCCGAAGTTCGATCAACGGATCGGTGTCTCTTTTCCCATTGCCGCTTTCGTCCTTCAATTGATCTATTCCCGGAGTGAATCGCTTGTCCTTGTCGACATCGACGTAAGACTCGACTCTGCCAAGCTGGTTGCCTTGAGCAGACAGGGTCACCAAGTTTTTCAATTGCCCGACACCCTCCAAGTCAATGAGGGAATTGCCGGAGACGTCCAAGTGACGAAGGGAAGTCAGACGGCCAATCCCGGAAAGCCCGAGCAACTTGTTGTTTGCAAGAGAGAGGAACTGCAACGACCAAGTCCCTCGATTGATCCTCTCGACGATTCCGGAAAGATTCACGATCAGCTTGGCCTTCTCGTCCTTAGGCAAAGTTTTGGACTGGAGGGAAACTTGGATTTGAGAAATTTCTCGTCTCATCCGCTCAAGCGAAAGAGATTCTAAAGCGGAAAGGTTTCTGATTTGATTACCCGAGAGATCCAATCGAACCAAGTTGGGCAAATTGGCCAAGGGGGAGATGTCTTCGATCAGGTTTTCCCGCAGGTTGAGAACTTCCAGGTTCTCGGCGACTTCCAAACCGGTCAAGTCTCTGAGTTGTAGATTGCCGGCTTCCAAAAACCGGAGGTTTTTGGCTACTAATTCCTCGGTTAGCTCTTCCCGAGGAACCCCGAGGGTTTCGGCCAAGGCTCTTTCCAAGCTGGGCTCGGGTACGCGCAGTCTCTTCGCTTCTGCGAAAGTCACGAAGATCGACGACAAAAACAAAGCCCACCGGAAAAAATGATACTGGCGAAATATGGCAAGCATACTCATCACGCCTTTATAATCGGATGAAAATCGAAAACCTTTAACGACAATCAGCGCAGGCGGGCTATCAAGTCCTTCGACTCGACTGAATCTCCGACCCGAACCAAAATGTCGTCAACGGTTCCATCCGCAGATGCATACAAGGTCGTTTGCATCTTCATGGCTTCGAGCACGGCCACTTTTTCACCCTTCGAAATGGACTTGCCCACACTGGTGGCAATACTGCTGACCATGGCCGGAATAGGGGCGCCGACATGCATTGGATTGGAGGGATCGGCTTTTTCCCTCGCCTTGGCCTCCCCCTTGACCGACCTGTCTTGCACCATGGTCGTACGGGCTTTCCCATTCAACTCGAAAGTAAGGGAGCGAATCCCTTTTTCATCAGGGTCACCGACATGCAACAATTTGACAAACAGGGTTTTGCCCTCCTCGATATCAACGGATATCTCCTCTCCTGGTTCCAACCCGTGAAAATAAGCGGTGGTAGGCAAGACGGAAACGTCGCCGTATTTGTTACGAAAATCCTGAAAGTCATCAAAAACCTTCGGGTACATCAGAGATGAGAAAAGATCGTCCTCGGTGGTTTTTCGACCAAGTTTGCGACGGAGAGAACTCATGCTCTTCTTCAAATCGATTTTTTTGGCGGAGGCCCCCGGCCTGCCTCTCAGCGGTTTTCTTCCTCCAAGAATGACTTTCTGGACGGCCTTAGGCCAACCGCCTTTGGGTTGCCCGAGATTTCCCGAAAGAAGATCGATGACCGATTCGGGAAAACCGGTCTCGGCGGGTAGGTTCACAAGATCCTCGGGCTTGACTCCCTTGGTGATGAGAAAGATCGCAAGATCCCCCACGCTCTTGCTGCTCGGGGTCACCTTGACGATGTCTCCAAGCATCTTGTTAACCTCGCGGTAGGTTTTGACGACGTCCGGCCATCTTTTCCCCAAGCCAAGGGCAGCGGCCTGTTCGCGCAAATTCGTATATTGCCCGCCGGGCATTTGGTGATCAAAGACTTCGGCACTGCCAAAAGGCGGCGAACTGTCAAAGGGCGCATAATATTGCCTGACTGCTTCCCAGTAGATCGAAAGCTCGTTGAGAGCCTCGCCGTCCAAGCCGGTAGAACGAGGGGCATTGCGAAGAGAATGGACTACCGAGTTCAAGTTGGGCTGACTTGTACAGCCCGAAAGGGAAGAAATGGCCAAGTCGACCACGTCGACCCCGGCCTCGGAGGCCTTGAGGACGGAGGCTGAGGCAATCCCACTGGAATCGTGCGTATGAAAGTGAATGGGGATGGATACTTCGTTCCTCAGGGTCTTGACCAGACGATAGGCGGCCGTAGGGTGACAAAGCCCCGCCATATCCTTGAGTGCAAGAATATGAGCACCCATTTTTTCCAATTCCTTGGCCAAGTCGACGTAGTATTTCAAAACATACTTTTCTTCAGTCGAGTCGGTGAAGTCCCCCGTGAAGCAGACGGCGGCTTCACAAAGAGAAGAAGTCCGCTCGTTTACCGCCTCCATGGCGACCTTCAGGTTGGGCAGGTAGTTGAGTGAATCGAATATGCGGAAAACGTCCATGCCGGCTTCCGATGCATGCACGACGAATTCCCTCACGACATTGTCCGGGTAATTCGCATAGCCGACCGCATTCGAACCTCTCAAGAGCATTTGAAAAAGCACGTTTGGAATCTTTTCTCTGAGCAACCGAAGTCGTTCGTACGGGGATTCGCCCAAAAAACGCATGCAGGTGTCGAAAGTCGCGCCGCCCCACATCTCGAGGCTGAACAGACCGGACGCCCGTCGGCTGATGAAGTCGGCAACCGCAAGCATATCATAGGATCTCATGCGAGCAGCAAAAAGAGATTGGTGAGCATCCCTCAACGTCGTGTCCGTCACCATCAGAGGTTTTTGCTTCCGAAGCCACTTGGAAAACTTTTCGGCCCCCATGGAAAGCAACAAATCGCGGGTCCCCTCGGGTGGATCTTGCCTTGAATCAAAGGCAGGTTCGATCAGGGGCAAGGGGTTTTCCACGCGGGTGCGGCCCTTGACCTGAGGATTGCCGTTCACAATGATCTCAGCCAAGTAGCTCAGCAGCTTGGATGCCCTGTCCCGACGAGCCTTGAACTTGAACAAGTCGGGCGTAACGTCGATCATCTTGGTGGTCGCCTTCCCGGCAACGAAATCCTTGTGATTAATTACGTTTTCAAGAAAAGGGATGTTCGTTTTGACCCCCCTGATTCTCATTTCACTCAACGCCCTGTGCATTCGGTCCAATGCCTGGGGAAGATTCGGACCCGACGTCGTAAGCTTGACCAAAAGGGAATCGTAAAAAGGAGTAATGATGGACCCGGTATCCCCCATGGCTCCGTCCAGACGAACACCGAAACCGGCAGCGGAACGATAGCTGAGAATTTTGCCATAGTCGGGCGTGAAGTCTTTTTCGGGATCCTCCGTTGTGACTCGGCATTGCACCGCACATCCGTTTCTCGGAATTTCAGCCTGTTGAGGAATGCCGATTTTTGGGGAATGCAAACCCTGATTCATCGCAACCAAAATCTGTGAGCGAACAATATCTATCCCGGTAATCTGTTCGGTCACGGTATGCTCGACCTGAATCCGGGGATTCATTTCGATGAAAAACCATTCGTTGGTATCCTGGTCCAACAAGAATTCGACCGTGCCCGCATTGTCGTAACCTATCTTGCGGGCCAATTCGACCCCGGCCTGGCACAATTCGGAAACAACTTCCATCGGTATACCGATCGAGGGCGCCACCTCCACCACTTTCTGGTAACGCCTTTGAACCGAGCAGTCCCGCTCGTGCAGATGGACAACGTTGCCCTTCCTGTCGCCAAGCACCTGAACTTCCAAATGCTTCGCCCTCGCAACGTAACGCTCAAGAAAAACCGCCGGGTTGCCGAACGCGCGCTCGGCTTCGCCTTGAGCTTCCTCCAGCATGGGTTCCAAGTCCTTTTCCTTGGTGACCACCCGCATCCCCCTGCCCCCTCCGCCGAAAGCAGCCTTGATAATCAGGGGGAAGCCTATCTTCCTTCCCCATTCAAGGGCCTCGCGAGGCTTGGAAACTGCCTTGGGCGTCGCAGGCAAAGTGGGAACGCCAGCCTTGTCCGCGGCTTTTTTTGCCGCCACTTTGTCTCCCATGCTTTCGAGCAATTCCGGTCGGGGTCCGACAAAGGTGATGCCCGCGTTTTCGCAGGCTCTTGCAAATTCTGCGTTCTCCGAGAGGAAACCATAACCCGGATGAATGAGATCAACCCCTTTTTCCTTGGCCAGGGAAATAATCGAATCAATGTCAAGGTAAGCGGCAACCGGCCCCTTCCCCTTCCCGACCAAATAAGCTTCGTCAGCCTTGAACCGATGGACGCCGAACCTGTCTTCCTCTGCATAAATGGCAACTGTCCGAAGGTTAAGTTCGGTCGCAGAGCGAAAAATACGGACGGCGATTTCACTACGATTGGCAACAAGGAGTTTTTTCATGGAGAGAATTTTGGGATTACGTAAACAAACTTGTGAAAAATGCCTTCAAGAAAGAAGGTTTTCAACGAAAAAGGGCGTTAACCCAACGAATAGCCCTGAAAAACCAAAACGATGGAATCAAACCAACCGTCCACCCATGAGCGGATGCAAATCAAATAAAGCAAGCCCGCCAAGGCGAGGTAAGGCCCAAAAGGGACTTCCTGCCCCCAAGTTATGCTTTCGGCTTCTTCTTTGCCATTGGCTCTCAATCTCCCAACTACCATCACCGGAAGTAGAACAAGAGCCCCCAAGGTCGCACCGCCGAAAATGGCAAAGATCGCACCCTTCCAACCACAGAAGGCGCCGATGCATCCCAACAATTTCACGTCGCCTTCTCCCAACGCTTCTTTCTTCAGGACCTTTTCAGCAAGGATTCCGATCCAGTACAAGGAAGCGGAACCTACGAGCAATCCAACCAATGAATGCATGCCCCCGCCCAAACGATCCAGGAATTCGGTCGACTGACTGATTCGGTGAATGGAAGGAAACGCCATCGACAAAAGAACTCCTCCTATGGCTCCCCCCATGCTGAATCGATCCGGAATGATCATATGCTCCATGTCCACCACCACCACCCCGATCATGATCCAAGCGAAAATGCATCCGGCAATCAAGGGCCCCAAGGCGGGTATTAGCGAATACCTGTGAAAAAGAAATCCGAAGATCATGGCCACAAACACCTCCACCAGCCAATACCGCAACGGAATCCTGAATGCGCAACAACTCGCCTTCCCCCCCTGAATCAACCAAGTGAACACAGGGAGGTTTCTGAACCAAGGAACAGGAGCTTGGCATTGGGGGCAACGGGAACCGGGTGTCACGACCGATTGGCCTAGGGGAATCCGGTGCGCGCAAACGTTCAGAAAGCTACCCGCCACCGCACCCAAAGCAAGCCCGACAAGAAGCATCCCCGCTTCATTCGAATGAAAGTCGACCCAAGTCATCTCTCAACCTCCATGGCCAGTTTCGCCTCCCGAAGCATGACTTCGGAAGGAACACGGTCCCCGGACCAAATCTCCAAGGCTTTGGCTGCTTGATGAACAAGCATTGACAAGCCGTTCGCACCCGACATTCCAAGCAATTCGGCTTCCTTAAGCAAAGCGGTTTCAGGAGGGCTGTAAATCATGTCGTAAACTTTTGCCCCGGACGACAATCCGTACAAAGACAGCGGCGAAGGGTCGTTTGCCCGAAGGCCAAGAGATGTTGCGTTGATCACCAAGAGATTATCGAATCCCCTGATTTCCGAGGGCATTTCCGACAGGACAAAGGGATGAATTCGCTCCTTCCCGAATACCTCGCCCAGGGCTTTGCTCATTTCCGACAAACGGCCCAAGGAACGGTTGCCGACCCAAACTTTCGAACATCCCCTCAGCAGGCATTTCGCCACCGCGGCACGGGCGGCTCCGCCGGCTCCGAGAACCAAGACTTCCGAGCTATCCATGGCAACGCCCAAGTCCCCCGCAACCCCCTTCTCCAAGCCGTAGCCATCCGTATTGCTGCCCGCCCATCCGGACCCATTCCACCGCAAAGTGTTCACCGCCCCCATGGCCTTGGCTTCCTCATCGATCAAGTCAACCAAAGGCAAAACCTCAACCTTGTGAGGAATGGTCAGGTTAATGCCACGGTAACCCAATTCGGCCAGCTTGGGCAAGGCCTCGGAAAGTTCGCTCGAAGACACCTCTATCTTGTCATAACGCCAATGGGCGTAGATTGGGTTGGTTTCGCTCATTTTTTTCAAAGCCGCATTGTGAAGCTGGGGGCTGATCGAATGAGCGATGGGACAACCTAACACGGCCAAGCCTACCTGCCCTTCGGCAAAGGCTCGACACTCGCCTAACTCAAGAGACTCTTCAGGCACTGGCGGCGATCCGTTGAATTCGTTCGAATTCGAGAACAAAGGTAGTGAAGAGCCCCGACTTCTCCGGGTCCTCGGCCTTGAGATAATGATGAATCAAATTCCGACAACCTCGAAGCAAGGTGTCGGCCACCGTAATCGGCAACAAGGCCGAACCCGAGTCCTCGATAGAATAATCTCCCAGGTATTCCTCGACCTGATCGACTTGATGGATTCTTCCTCCGGACCATGGATCTACGTAGAAAGGCCTCTCGTCGCTGAAACAACCGACCATGAATCGCCCAGGCAAGCCTATGGGTTCCAAGTCAAACCCTAGTCTTCGTGCAATCAGGATGTAAATGACCGACAAGGTTATCGGGAGCCCCTTCCTGCGTTCCAAAACTCGATGAAGAAAGCTGTTTTGAGGGTTTTCAAAATCCTTGCCGGCGCCACGGAATCCATATTCGTGAAAAAGCACCCGATTCATGACCGAGCAGATTTCCAGGGGAACCATGGGGGGAGTGAGTAATTCGCGACAACGGTCGGAAAGCTCGTCTAAAAAGAGCGTCGCGGAGGAGAGTTCGAAACTTGGGTAGACCGTTCGATCGAGAAGAAACCATCCCGTTTCCAATTCGTATCTACGAGAGCGGATAAATTCGATGAAGCCACTCACTCCATCCACCCAGCCAAGCGATTTCAACAAATCCTGTGCATGTCTGGCCAAAAGCGGATCTTCATCTTCAGAGATTTCACGCAGGAAAACAACCCCCTCCTCGGCATTTTCCTCGAGTTGGTCAATCAAAGCTTTTCGAACAAGCGGAGTTTCGTCGTCAAGCAGGGAGCGAAAGGGCCTCCAACGTTTTGCGAATCGTTCCTTGTCGTTCATTTCCATTGAAATCATAGTCGCGCCTTCTCCCCTCCGGGGCAAGCCCTCTTACGTCAAACTTCATTGAACTCTATGCCCGAACAAAGCGGAACCGACCCGAACCATCGTGCTGCCCGCCTCAATGGCTTCCCGAAGATCTCCCGACATCCCCATGGACAACTCCTTCATCCCGAGATTGAAATCTACATTCAGGCGATCCCTGAGTTCTCTAAGAAGACCGAAGGCTCGCCGGGCGACCGAGGGTTCTTCGGGAGCATAAGGAGCTATGGTCATCAAACCTTCCACCAAGAGATTGGAGCAAGCAAGAGCCCGCTCGAGCACTGCGTCCACTTGTCGTGACAAAAGTCCGAATTTGGCAGGATCCTCTCCAGTGTTGACCTGCAGAA
>JAYOMW010000037.1:15531-23375 GCA_038121045.1 Opitutia bacterium | reverse complement strand
AGAAAGTCTCGGTCGTGACTGACCAGCAGGAGCGTACCGTCGAACTCGAGCAGGCGTTCCTCCAGCAACTCGATGGTCTCGACGTCCAAGTCGTTGGTCGGCTCGTCCAATACGAGTAGGTTGGCCGGTTGCAAAAAGAGGCGGGCAAGAAGCAGGCGGGCCCGTTCCCCGCCCGAGAGCATACGGGCTGGAGCCCGGGCGGTCTCGGGAAGAAAGAGGAAATCGCGCAGGTAGGCGAGGATGTGCTTGCGGTTACCGTTGATCATTACGAAGTCCCCGTTGGGGGCGACGTTCTCGGCCACCGAAAGGTCGTCCTTGATCTTCTCCTTGAGCTGATCGAAGTAGGCGACCTCCAGCTTGGTTCCATGATCCACGGTCCCGGAATCAGGCTCCAATTGTTTGAGCAGGAGTTGCAGCAGGGTGGACTTGCCCGATCCGTTCAAGCCGACCACGCCGATCTTGTCCCCCCGCCAGATGGTCGAACTGAAGTCCGTTACGATGGGGTTCTCGCCCCAGGAATAGTTCAGGTCTTTGACCGTGATCACCTTGCGTCCCGATGCCTGGGCTTGGTTGGTGGAAAGGTTGACTTTGCCTTGCAGTTCGCGCCGCTCGGAGCGTTCGTCGCGCAACTTGAAGAGAGCCCGCACCCTTCCCTCGTTACGGGTCCGTCGGGCCTGAATGCCCTTGCGGATCCAGACTTCCTCTTCGGCCAGTTTTTTGTCGAAAACCGCATTGTTCTTTTCCTCGGCGGACAGGAACTCGGCCTTGCGGACGAGGAACTTTTCGTACCCGCAGGTCCAGGAGGTGAGCTTGCCCCGGTCGAGTTCGAGGATGCGGGTGGAAAGGGAGCGCAAGAAAGCCCGGTCGTGAGAAACGAAAAGAACGGCGAAGTCCCCCTTTTTCAAGAATTCCTCAAGCCAACGGATTCCTGCGAAGTCCAAGTGATTGGTGGGTTCGTCGAGAATCAGCAGATGGGGCTCGCCGACCAAAGCCCGGGCGAGCATGGCCCGGCTCTTGTTTCCCCCGGAAAGAGTGTCGAAAGGTTCGTCGGGACTCAGTCCGACACGGTCGATGACGGAGGCCACCTTGTGATCGAGGCTCCAACCGTCGGTTCGGTCAAGTTCGCTTTGCAAGCGGTCGACTTCCTCCCCTAAGGCAGAATCTTCGGGTTGTTCGGCCAAACTCTGAGTGGCTTGGTTATATTCCCTGAGCAAGTCGGCTTCCGGACCAAGACCACGGGCGACCAGGTCGAAGACGGTGCCTTCCACCCCGACGGGAATTTCCTGATCGAGCTTGGCCACCCGGAAATCGGGCAAACGCTCGCTCTCACCTTTGTCGGGTTGAACCTGTCCGGCAAGAATGCGCAAGAGGGTGGACTTGCCTTCCCCGTTTCGACCGAGCAGGCAGATGCGCTCTTTTTTGTCGATGGTGATGCCAACGTCGTCGAGCAGAAGAGGTCCGCCGAAGGATACGGTCAGGTTGCGGTAACTGATCAGGGCCACGTTTTGAAAAATAGCATCAAGGAAGAGTCAGACAACCCAACACGCTCAGGAGCAAAGACCGAGGTAGTCCTTGATCTCGGGCAAAGTACGGGTGTTCAGAACGTTGGCGGCGGTCAGCCAACCCTTGCGGGCGGCATGAACCCCGGCAAGTTGGTAGTCGAACTGATGAAGGGCATGGGCATCCGGGTTGATGCAACAAAGCAAGCCCTTTTCGGCCGCCCGTCTCCAGTGTCTCCAGTCCATGTCAAGGCGCATGGGGTTGGCGTTAAGCTCGAGGATCTTGCCGTTGGCGATGGCCGCGTCGATGATCTTGGCAACGTTCATCCGACTGGGTTCGCGCCTGAGCAAGAGCCGGGCGCTCAGGTGTCCGAACATCGTTACCTTGGGATGCTCGAGAGCGGTGATGATCCGGGCGGTCATGGTCTCCTCGTCCTGGGTCAATCCGTTATGAACGGAAGCCACGACGTAATCGAGGGAGTCGAGTACGGAATCCTCGAAGTCGAGTTTTCCGCCGGAGAGAACGTCCACCTCCGAACCGGCGAAGACGTGACAGCGGTATTTGCCGCTCTCATTGAGCTCGCGGATGGCCGCCACTTGCTTGGCCAGGCGTTCTTCGTCCAAGCCGTTGGCCTGAAAACTGGATTTGGAATGATCGGCGATGCCCAGGTATTCCCAACCCCGGGCATCCGCTTCCGCGGTCATCTCATCGAGGGTGTTCCGTCCGTCCGAGGCGGTGGTATGGTTGTGAAAGCAGCCCTTAAGGTCGGAATATTCGAGTAATTCGGGCAATTCGTTCCTCTCCGCGGCTTCCACCTCTCCCATTCCTTCACGCAGGGCGGGCGGAACGTACTGGAGGCCCAGAGCCTTGAAGATATCCTCCTCGGAATGAGCTTCGATCGGACCGGCCTTGCGGGAGGAATCTTTTTCCTCCTCGGGACGCAGGCCCCATTCGCTGAGGCTCAGGCCAAGGGAAAGGGCTTTTTGGCGCATGCGGACGTTGTGGTCCTTGGAACCGGTAAAATGATGTAGGGCGAAGAAGAACTGTTCCCCCGGCACGACCCGCAGATCGGCCTGCATCCCGTCTTCCAGACGGATGCTCGACTTGGTGTCCCCGTGAGCGGTGACTTCGGCGATGCCCTCCATGGAGGTGAACCAATCCATGATCGGAGCAGGATCGGAGGAGGCGACCAGAAAGTCGAGGTCTCCGACCGTTTCCATTCCCCGGCGCAAGCTCCCGGCCGCTTCGACACGCTCGACCTGAGGCAAGTCCTGCAAGCCGGGAAGAATCCGGTCGGCGACTTTTCTCGCCTGCCACCAAAGATGCCGGGCGGCGTAAGCCTCGCGGTTCTTGATCCCGGAGAGGATCTTTTCCTGGGTCTTTTCACCGAAGCCCTTCAGTTGAGCGACCTTTCCTTCGTTACACGCCTCGGTCAGCGACTCGATCGAATCGACGTCCAATTGTTCGTGCAAGGCCTTGATCTTTTTCCCGCCCAAACCGGGCACCTCGAGCAAGTCGAGCAACCCGGATGGCACCGAAGCGAGAAGCTTGTCGTAAAATTCGAGTTCACCGGTAGCAAAGAGAGTCTCGATCTTTTCGGTGAGGGCCTTGCCGATGCCAGGGACTTCGCCCAGTCGCCCTTCTTCGATTACGGTTCCCAAGTCTTCCTCCATGGTCTGGAGAGTCCGGGCTCCCGAAAAATAAGCCCGGATCTTGAAGGGGTTCTCCCCTTTGATTTCCATCATGGTGCCGATGCGCTCGAGAACTTCGATTATGTCTTTCTTATCCATTTCCACCAACTTGAAGAATTACCGAAACGAAATCGAAGAAAAAGTGAATCAATGGATTTTCCTGATCCTCATCTTCCTGAACTTGACCCAACCGGCATGCCCCTCCGCTCCGTAGGTCTGAAGGGCTATGGTGCCAGCCCGGGCGAGATCGGGACGCGGTTGGGGATCGAGATACTCAACGATCCGTTCCCCGTTGAGCC
Source organism: Opitutia bacterium (assembly GCA_038121045.1). GTDB lineage: Bacteria > Verrucomicrobiota > Verrucomicrobiia > Opitutales > Seribacteraceae > Seribacter. Next base: position 19,885 of record JAYOMW010000037.1, on the reverse strand, counting down.
AGGCCGTGATCTTCGGACCGACCACGAGCAAACGGACTCGGTTCCATTTCTTCGGCTTGCGTATGCGGTCCTCCTCATCCCCCTTGTCCAACCAGCGGTCAAGAAAGAGGCCGACGAATTCACCCGCCTTCCCACGCCCGAGGTTAAGTTGATAAGAAGGACCTTTGCGTTCCTCCTTGGTCTTTCCACGGCGAAAATAAACCCCGCTGTTGTACTTGCCGTGCTCGTCGATGAGGTATTCGAAAGTCAGGTCGAAATCAAGAAAAGTCTCCTTGGTCGCAAGAATGCCCGATCGCTTCGGATCGCCATCCTGTCCGCCTTCGAGCGCACCGTCCTTGACTTTCCATTCCGCCTTCCCGAAGGCTTCCCATTGGTCAAGCGACTCTCCCTCGAGAAGATCGATCTCTTGGCCACCGACGGCAAGGGGGACGAGGAGAGCCAGAAAGAAGCCCAAGTTATTCATGGCGGAGCTTACCCTCGGAGAGGGCCGGTTCCTTGAATTTCTTCATTTGGGCAAGAAGTTCCTTCTTTAGGCGCTTGGTCACGTCTGCGTATCCTTCGCGGCCGAAAAAGTTTCTCAGTTCGTCGGGATCGGTTTGCAAATCGAACAACCAGGGCTTGTCCGCGCTGGAAAGCACGAGCTTGTAGCGCTGATCGAAGGCGGCCACCCAGGCCCCCGCCGAATGACGGACGTAAACAATCCGGTCATCGCTTAATTCCTTGGGTGAACTGGTGAAGTCCCCGGAGGCATCAAGCCCGTGAAAATCGGGCAAACCCTTCCGGATACCCATCAGGCCCATCAGGGTGGGAAAGAAATCGACCGTGGTGTAGGCGGTGTGGATCACTTTGCCGGCGGGAACCTTGGCCGGGTAGCGCAAAACAAAAGGTATGCCCACCGAGGTCTTGTAGGGAAGACCCTTGTTCATCCGGCAATGCTCGCACATCATGTCTCCATGATCGGAGGTGAAGACCACAATGGTGTTCTCGGCCAATTTGTTTTCCTCGAGAAAGCGTAGAATTTTCCCGACGTTGTCGTCGATACAGCGCACCATTCCAAAATACTTGGAGATGGTCGATTGGCTGAGCTTCTTGACCCCGTTTGATCCACCCGTCACCCAACCCGGACGGTTCTGCAAGGCGGCCAGGACCTTGCGCATGGTGACCGGTTGCTTGAAGGTCAGGTGGTCGTACATCGTGTCGTAGGGAGCCCGCACGGTATTGGGACCGTGAGGGTCGGGAAGAGCGAGCATGAGGCAAAAGGGCTTTTTCTTGTCCCGCTCGAGAATATCGAGGGTACGGTCGACCAACCAGTCGGTGGCAAAGCTCTTCTCGTCGGCTCCATCCAAGTCGTAGCTCGGTTGTCCTTTTTTGCGGGAGGCGACTTGCGGGCCATCCTCGGTCAGTTCGAATTTTTTCCAATGCCCCCGGTTGAACATGAACCGGTTGTCGGAAAACCCGAACTTGCGGGCGGGCCCCCAACCAGGCTTGGCATTCCCGTCCAAGTGCCACTTGCCCAAGTAGGAGGTCGCGTATCCGCGCTTGCGCAAGACCTCGGCAAAGGTGACGATGGAATCCTTGAGGGGCATGTTGTTGCCGGGCGAGCCGGTGGCCTGCGGATAAAGACCCGAGACCCACGAAGCCCGGGATGGCGTGCATACCGGGGAAGAGGCAAAGTAATTGGTGCAAATCACCCCGTCTTTGGCCAGGGAATCGATGTGCGGAGTGTCCACCTTGTTTCCTTTCCCCCAAACGAAAGCCTGCTCCGGGCTCATCTGGTCGCGGTAGCAACCGAGGGTGCGCAGGTTATGCTCATCAGTTTGAATGATGATCACGTTCGGTTGGTCGGCCCCGAACACAAGCAAGGGAAACAGAAAATACAAAAGAAAAGCTCGCATGGATCGCATCGCTGACCGGAAAACTTATTCGGTGATTTCGGGACGCGCCCAATCCTTGGATTGGTACCCTTTGGGTTTTTGCGGTTTGTCGACCTCGATCAATTCGGCATCCGGATCGTAGAGGGGCCAGTCGTCGGTCCGGAAAGGAGAGGCTGGAAAACCTTCCTTGTTGTAAAGCAGGTTTCTTTTCGAGGGGTTCATGGCCCAAGCGTAACGGGCCGCCACCGGCTTCTTGACCTCGGGCGAGGAAAGGACGATCGAACCTTTCTCGATCTTGGCATCCGCCCAGTGCCATTGCCTGTTTTCTCCCGCAAGAGCAAAGGCATCGAGTTTTCCTTTGCGGGCAGGCATCAACCCGGAACCGACGGAGTCGAAGCTCAAAATGATCTTTCCGTCCTTGGCCTCGTGCTTGGTCAGAACCGGGCCCTCGTGAACAATAGGCAAGCCATAGGTTTTGCCCAAGGCGAGGTAGGCATGGCGCAAACCGATCGGTTTCTTGTTCTTGGGATGCAATTCGACGACATCACCCGTATCGATGGTCACCGCCATTCCCGTGTTGTACAATTCCAGCGATACTTTCCTCATGCTTTCGCGACTCACCGCCCAAGGGGATTCCGGACCTTCGACCGGTTTGCTCTGCGGTGGGTTCCAACTGGGCAACTGGGTAAAGTAGACGGGAAAACCATCGCTCACCGCCCCCCAGGATTCATTGTGCCAGGAAGAACGGTAATGGCTGATCATGTTTGCAAGCTGTCGGGAGTAATGCTCCGCTTGAGGCGCATTCTTGGCATTGCGTTCCCCTTGGTACCAGATCATTCCCCGGATGGCATAGGGACGGACCGGGGCAATCATGGCATTGTAGATATGGGCGGGGTACTGGTGCCCGAGATCGGCCGGTTTGGTGATGATGGGAGGAGCGAGAGGCTTGAACTGATTCTTCATCGTCTCTCCCCGTTCGATCTTCGCATTGTATTCGGCCAGTTCCTTGTCAAAGCCGGCCAAGGCCTTTTCCTTGCTTAGCCCACCCCGGGCAATCATCCTCTTGCTCACTTCGTCGTAGCCACGCTTGTGGGCTTGGGCCCGCGGATCGTCTTTTTGGACGTCCCATGGCATCCACCCCTCGATCGGCGTGCCTGCGTAAGCCCGCTGAATGATGCCCACGGGTACACCGAGGGCCTGGTGTAATTTTTTCCCGAAATAGTAAGACACGGCGGAAGTCTCGGCGGCTGATTTCGGATCACAGGGTTTCCACCGGGCCAAACGGTCGCGGTTTTCCTCGAGCGGTTCGTGCCAATGCTCGCGGGCCGAGCGGAAGATCCGAAAATGGGGAAGATCGACCTTGGCCTCTTTCTCCGCCTCGAAGGAATTACCCGTCGACCAACCCATGTTGGATTGCCCGGCGCAAAGCCAAACTTCCCCGATGGCCACGTTGTTGAGAACGATCTTGTTACTCGCTTGGATCGTGACCTTGTGACCGGTTCCTGCCTTGGGGGTGTAGACTGTCACCATCCATCTGCCGTCTTCCCCGGCGGTTTCGGAGTGCGTCTCGCCCCAGCTTGTCTTGACCGTGACTTTTTCCTTCGGTTCGGCCCAACCCCATACCGGGTTTCCTGCCATCTGTTGGAAGACCATGTGATCGGAAAAAAGAGCCGGCAAACGTACCTTGGCCGAGCCCAGCAAAGGGAGGAAAAGAGAAAGCAAAATGGCCCGCATCACTTATTTCCCGATGGCAATGAGACAGGCTTCGGCGAACCGCTTGCCCAAGGTCTTGTACCCCTCGGCCGAATAATGCAGATCGTCCTTGATTTCACGGCCCTTGCGGTTTTTGCCGTCGTTCAAGTCATCGGTATCGACCCAAAAGAACTTGGGGTTCGAGTTGGCGACCTTGATTTGAGCCTTTCGCACCTTGGTCCAGTGGGGATACCTTTTGTTGTTCAGGTCGAAGTCGCTCAGTCGCCCGATTACGAAGGTCATCTCCTTGGGGTTTCTTCCCAAGTCCTTGGCCAATTGGGCATGGAGGCCAAGCAAAGCTTCTTCGTAGAGATCGCCCCACCCCATCTTGGCATCCCGCTCGCCCTGCATCCAAACAAAGCTCACGCTGGCCAGCTTTTGTCCCTTAATGGCAGGCTTTACCTTTCCCATCAGGCGGTCGTAGAGGTCGCCCGTCTGAGCGGCTTTTTTGCCTTCCGGATCCTTCCATTGCTTCCACCACCGATGGATGGGTTGTCCGCCGAGAGCATCCTGCACGACGATGACCTTGTCTTTGCCCAAGGCCTTTTCGACCGTGGGGCTAAAGGCTTCCTCGGGGCGGTGACCCTGCATGTTGGACTGCCCGGAAAGAATGAACAGGTGCTTGGCATGATGCTCGGCGCCTGCGCTCAGGCCGAGCAGCATGGAGAGAAGAAGTAACTTTGTGATTTTCATGGGATCGAGGGTGATGAGATTGAAAGGACTCAGCC
>JAYOMW010000037.1:0-15431 GCA_038121045.1 Opitutia bacterium | reverse complement strand
AGTAACTTTGTGATTTTCATGGGATCGAGGGTGATGAGATTGAAAGGACTCAGCCGACAGGCCAAAGGCAAAAGCAAAAAATGAAAGCAAGGAGGGCGAGGAATTTCATAATCAGGGAAAACTTAAGAGAAAGGTCAAAGTTTCGAAGGAAGGCAATTCTTTTGGCGGAAGAAAAACGCAGGCGCAATGAGTGGATCAGAACAGGTGTTTCCCTTCGCGGGCCGCCGAATGAGCCTTCATCGTATCGAGCTTGATCCCGGGATCCCCTTCTTCTTTCATCCATCTGAGCAACTCTTTGCCAAGAGCCTTCTTGCGCGTCTGCTGATCGGGATCTTCGGCCAGGTTGTTCATCTCATAGGGATCGGACGCGGTGTGGTAAAGCACTTCGGGGGGACGCAACTGGTAACGCTTGACGAGGGCGTAGATCTCAGGCTTGTTCCAGGCGTCGCGCACCCAAGTCGACCAATAGGGGTTGTTGAGAACGGCTTTGCCTTTCAACCCCATCAGGTGCTTCTCGATGAAGAGTTCGTCGGGAGTCAGGTTCAGGGTATAGCGGTATTGACCGTCGAACACCGTCCGGGTCGGGTAAGGCGGGCCTTCCGGAACGTTGTTGTGCATCCCGTAGGTAAATTTTCGGTGCTTGGTCTTTTGGCCGGTCAGTACGGCGTCGAACGAGGTTCCGTCCAAGTCCTTCCCTTCGCCCCCGGCAAGAGATAGAAGAGTGGGCAAAACGTCGGCGTACTGAACCATGGCGTCGGTCCGCTTGCCTTTTGCGACCTTGCCCGGCCAGCGGGCCACCAGAGCGGTGTGCAAACCGGTATCCCAAGTGGTCCATTTGCAACCGGGAAACTGAGAGCCTTGTTCGGAACTGAACAGCACCAGGGTGTCGTTTGCCTTGCCCGTCTGATCAAGGGTTTTCAGGATGTCCCCGACCTGTCCGTCCATGTAGGTGATTTCCGCCAGGTATTTTGAAAAGTCCTCCCTTGTCCGGGTGGTATCCGCAACGTTGGGTGGAAGCTTGAGCTTCTTCGGGGGGTACTTTGAGGCATCTCCCATGACCCAGGGAACGTGCGGTTCGGTCAGGGCCACCACGAGGCAGAAGGGTTGGGCGTCACCCTTCCCTTTCATGAATTCGCGGATCGGGCCAAGGTCATGCGCCAGGGTCGGGGTGCGTACGCAATTGGGGTCGAAACCCTCGATCTTCAAAAAGGGAAAGACCTTCTCCGGACGGACGTGGCGCTTTCCGGCCAAGCCGACGCGGTAACCAAGTTTGCCCAAAGCTTGGGGCATCCCGGTAATTCCGGGCCGGCAACCCGAATGGTTCCAGGAGCATCCGTTGCTCATCGGGTAAAGTCCGGAATACAGTTCCGCCCTACAAGGTTGGCACATGGAGGAACTGAGGTAGGCCCGGTTGAAAGTCAGTCCCTCGGAGGCCAAACGGTCGATATGAGGGGTTTTGGCATTTTGCCCTCCGTAAAGCGGCAGGTCGTTGTAAGTGCAGTCGTCAGCCAGAATAATCAGAAAATTAGGGGAAGCGTTGGCCATGGCCGACAAGGCAAGGACAGCCAAAAGCGAAAACAAGATTGTGGCTTTCATCCCTCAAGAGGTAATCACGCGTTCGAAAAGATTCAACCCTCACCTTTCGTTGCGGGTTCATTCGAGAGAAAAGGAAAACAACCCAAAACCGATTAAGGGTTTGATCCCGAAGGTTCGCAAGCAGTAAACTTTCATCATGAAGCCCTTCCCTCATTTCTTTCTCTCATCTTGCCTTGGAATGCTCGCGCTCTCCGGTCAACCCTCGCCTCAACCGGCTCCCATTCGTTTGGTCGAACCACCTCGGGCCGTCGCCCCGCCCGAGACTCTGGCCCCACAACCTGTCCACCCGGGAAAAGCCGACCCAGCCGAGATGGAAAAAAGGAAGGAAAAGCTCCGGCAGAGCTTTCGGACTTGGCAAAAACTCAAGCAGGAATGCGGAGGCGACTACAGCTACAAAAAACACTGGTCGAGTTGGGTCGGTTTCGGGCACGAAACCACGGTCATCGTCGAGAACAACCAAGTGGTGGCGCGTTCTTTTCGTTCTTTTTCGGGCAGACCCCTCCCGGTTGCTCCCGGCCAAAGCCCTCAACCGGAGGGCAAGACCTGGACCGAACGCGGACCTGACCTAGGCAAACACAAGGAAGGCCATCCGCCCAAGACGCTCGATGAATTGTACGCCGAGGCCGAAGCCATTGCAAACGGCCCCGTCCCCCCTTTCAACCGGATGAGCCTTCGCATGGACAAAAACGGTCTTCTGCTCGCCTGCTACCTACAAGATACGCGGATTGCCGACGATGCTCCCACCAAAGGGGTCAACCTCACCTCGATCACGCTCGGAAAAAAAGAAGCCCCACCTCCCATCGAACCAAAACCCCTACGGCCCCTTCTCAAGCCCGGAGCAAGAAAGCCTTTCCCGAAGCATTGGGGTGATCCGCCCAAAAGGCAAACCCGGGACCTCCGTCCATTGCCCGGCGGCTACGGGATGGGAAGCGGAACGTTGGCCCGATGGATCCAGGAAAACCTCGACCGGGACAAGAAAGCGAACAAGAGGAGCGATTGAGCCGAATTTATTTTTTATCTTTAATAGACAGTTTTCGGTTGCCCTTGATCGGATATTCAAAACAGATTGCGGACAACCCTTTTGATTCTCTGATCACACCTAAATTTATGAAAAAAATCACCCTCGTTTTCCTTGCCTTGTTTTGGGCATGCCTATCTTCCAACGCCGACGTCCGATTGCCCAACGTCTTGAACTCGAATATGGTCCTGCAGCGGGACATGCCCGTGCCGATTTGGGGCTGGGCGGACGAGGGAGAAAAGGTAACCGTCTCCTTTGCCGGGCAAAAGAAGAGCGCCACCGTTGGCAAAAACGGCGAGTGGATGGTCAAACTCGACAAACTGAAGGCGAGCGCCAAACCAGCCACCCTGACGGTCAAGGGAAACAACGAGATCAAGCTCGAGAACGTCCTGGTGGGCGAAGTCTGGATTTGCTCCGGACAGTCCAACATGGAGTGGAGAGTGTCCCAATGCGCCAACCCCAAAGAGGAAGTCGCCAAGTCCAATCACCCCGACATTCGACTTTTCGACGTACCGGGTCATACGACCCACCCCCTCCCCCAAAGGGAAGGCAAGGGCGAATGGCAGGAATGTTCATCCAAGTCCTCGGCCTCTTTCAGCGCCACCGGTTATTTCTTCGGCCGTCGCCTGCATCAAGCCTTGGGCGTGCCCGTCGGCTTGATCGGATCAAACTGGGGCGGAACCCGTATCGAACCATGGACGACCCTGGACGGTTTCAAATCCGTCCCCGAACTTTCCGAGTTAGCGAAAAAAGTCGAAGCCTACACCAAGGACACCAAAGTCGGAGGCGGAACCCCGTCGGCCATCTACAACTCCATGGTTCATCCCCTTACTCCCTTTGCCATGCGTGGAGCGATTTGGTATCAAGGCGAATCAAACGGCAATGAAGGCATCACCTACTACCAGAAAAAGCACGCCTTGGTGAAGGGGTGGAGAAAGGCCTTTCAAAACCCCGAACTCGGGTTCTATTGGGTTCAATTGTGCAACTTCAAAAAAGCCAACGTAATGGAAGTCAAGGATCCGAAGAAGGAAGATTCCCGACCCGGAGGCGGCGACGGATGGGCCAAACTAAGAGAAGCTCAAACCCAAGCCCTCGATCTTCCCCATACCGGAATGGCGGTGATCATTGACTTGGCCGATGCCCACAACCCCAACGACATTCACCCCAAGAACAAGCAGGACGTCGGCGGCAGATTGGCCCAATGGGCTTTGCATCAGTCCTATGGCATGAAAGGTTTGGTTCCTTCCGGGCCTCTTTATGAAAGTCATCAAATCAAAGGCGGAGAAGTCCATCTCTCCTTCAAGAACGTGGGTCGTGGATTAATGGTGGGCAGCAAGAACGGTTTGAACCCTACGCAGGACGTCAAAAGCGGCAAACTCAAACATTTCTCGGTTGCCGGAGAAGACAAGATATGGCACTGGGCGGAAGCCAGAATCGAGGGTGACAAAGTGATCGTAAGTTCCAAGGAAGTCAAAAAGCCGGTGGCCGCCCGCTATGCCTTTACCATGAATCCGGCTGATGCGAACCTCTACAACCTTGATGGCTTGCCTGCCGGTCCCTTCCGCACCGACGACTGGTAAACGAACACTCAAGTCATGACCCGGTTCTTTCTTTGGCTGCTTGCGGCAGGGCCGGTCTGCGTTTGGGCTCAAAAACCCAATGTGCTGTTTATCATAGCCGATGATCAGTCCCCCCGTTCAATTGGGGGGGTGAACAACCCGGAGGTCAAGACCCCGAACTTGGATCGCTTGGCCAAGCAAGGCACGCTTTTCAGCCATTGCTTCAACCAAGGTTCGTGGTCGGGGGCGGTATGCGTGGCCAGTCGCACCATGCTGATCACGGGACAAAACGTATTCCGCGCGCCCCAGAACAAACCCTACCTGGACAAGTGGGCCAATTCCCGGGGAGCCCTCGCAGTTGAGGGTTCGACTGAGGCCAAGCTTTGGCCCGAAGTCTTCCGGGAGGCCGGGTACGACACCTTCCTCACCGGCAAATGGCACAACAATCATCACTCGGCTTTGAAGGGTTTCAGCGAAGCCAAGGGAATCGCCAAAGGGATGTACGAGACCTTTGATCCGAACGGCTCGAAAAAGCCAGGCTACGACCGGCCGAGACCGGGCAACGACCACTGGACTCCCTGGGATCGAAAATTCACCGGCCATTGGGCTCCTTTCGTTCGGGACATCGTGAAAAAGGACGGAGTCAACCAGATCGGCAACGAATACACCGTGCGCAAGCACAGTTCGGAATTATTCGCCGACAACGCGGTTGAGTTCCTGAGAAAAAGGAAGGGGACGGACAAGCCTTTCTTCATGTACGTCTCCTTCAATGCCCCGCACGATCCGCGTCAAGCGCCCAAGAAATTCGTCCACTCGTACCCCCCGGACAAGATTGCGGTTCCCAAAAACTTCCTGCCCGAACATCCCTTCGACAACGGGGCGATCAAGATCCGGGACGAAGCGCTCGCTCCCTTCCCCCGGACCAAGGAAATCGTACGGGTTCACCGATCGGAATACTATGCCATCATCACGCATATGGATCAGGAGATCGGACGGATCTTGAAAGCGCTCAAGAAAAGCGGCCAAGCTGAGAATACCTACGTTATCTTCACAGCCGACCACGGATTGGCGGTCGGGCAACACGGCTTGATGGGCAAACAGAACCCGTATGATCACAGCATCCGCATGCCTTTCATGATCTCCGGGCCGGGTATCGCGAAGGGCTCGACCGTGACAGACAAGATCTACATGCAAAGCGTGTACCCGACGACATGCGAGCTTGCCGGCTTGGAAGTTCCCGAATCCGTTGACTTCAAGAGCGTGCTTCCCCTCGTCAAGGGAGAGAAAAGCGGTGGAGAAGAGGTGATTTTCAATGCCTATGTCGAAACCCAACGCCTGGTGCGGACCGACCGTTACAAATTGATCCACTACCCGAAAATCGGACGCAACCAGTTGTTCGACTTGAAGGATGATCCCTACGAGACGAAGGATTTGATCGACGACCCGAAGCTCGAACCCGTGCAAAAGCAACTCCTCGCAACCTTGCGTAAGAAAAGGATCGAACTAGGCGACGGATTGCTTGAGGGCAAACCAGGGAAATGACCTCACCCCCCGGCCTTGTTCGGCGCGCTGCTCCCAAAGAGTGATTCCAGACGGAACTTCAAGCTTTCTCGTAACCAAGGCTAAATCTATGCTCAAACCGAGCGAGGACTAGGCAGGCACTGCGCCGGAATGGGAACAGACCCGAGCGGCCACTTCGCAGGCATTAAGCAAAAGATCGGGAATGGGATCCTTTTTCAAGAGTCCGAGGGTCAGGGCCGCGGTGAAGGAATCGCCTGCCCCGACCGTGTCCACCACTTGTGCCTTCACCCCCGGTTGCTCGTATTGGCAATCGGCCGTGAGCAAAACGGCCCCTTCGGCTCCCTTGGTCATCACCAGAACCTCCAAGGCGTATTTTTCCAGGATCGCGCCCAGCGAATCCTCGAGGGCGCCCGCTAGTGGAACGTTGCAAGCCCGACAGACCCGCTCCAATTCGTCGTCGCTGAGCTTGAAAACCGAACACAGGGAAAGGGAATGCCGAATGAGAGCGTCATCAAAGAACGGCGGGCGCAAATTCACGTCAAGCACCCGCATGATACCTTTTTCCTTGGCCAAATCCAAAGCTTTGCGGATGCCCGCCCGGGGAGATTCCCCGCGCTGCCCGAGGGTTCCGAAGCACACGGCATCGGCGCTCCTCACTTTTTCCTCAATGGCGTCGTTCCATTCCCAGTGGTCCCAGGCCGCATCCTCTCCGATCTCAAAGGTCGGCTTGCCCCCTTCGTCCACTTCGACCGTCACGATCCCCGTAGGGTAATCCTCGAGGCGCTGAACAAGATCAGGTTTCACTCCTTGAGCCTTCAGTACTTCGAGCGCCGCGGTTCCGCGCTCACCCGTCCCCACTCCGCTTACCATGTAGACCTCGCCCCCCAAACGGGCGGCATGGCAGGCATAATTTCCGGGAGCTCCTCCAAACCGCGGACCCTCGGGAAAGAGATCCCAGAGCATGTCTCCGAACGAAAGAATCCTACTGGCCATGTTTGAACAAAAGGTGAGATCGTTTTACTTCAACCATCCAAAGAAAGACTTCACTTGCAAAACACCGTCTTGGCCCATTTCTCATGCATCTCGAGCAGACGGGCGACCAGTTCCGGTTTTTCCTTGGCATAGTTTTTACTCTCGGGTTGTTCGTCGCTCAGGTTGCCGAGAAAGGAAGCCTTGGTGCCCCGACCGATCAACTTCCATTCTCCCTTGCGCACCGCCCATTGGGTATGCCACTGAAAATGCAAAACGTCCCCGTAGCCCGACTCAGCCTTTGCGGAAAGCAGGAGAGGAACCAGGCTATGCCCGTCGAGCTTGGGATCGCCCTTCTTGCCTTCGATCCCGCACAGCTCCATCACCGTAGGCAGCCAATCCATGGAGGTGATCACTTGGTCGCGCGTCTCGCCCTGCGGAAGTTGCCCAGGAAAGCTGATGAGGGCGGGCACCCGGATTCCACCCTCCAGGAAAGTTCCCTTCCGCCCCTTCCACTTGCCGGTGAACCCGCCTCCGCTGGCTCCGTAGAAATGCCCCTTCGGATGTCCGCTCTTGTGGTTGTCCACCCGGATGCGATTTCCCGTTTCCTCGGAATGCCCGTTGTCACTCATGAAGATAAGAATGGTGTCCTGACGAAGCCCGAGCTCTTCGATTTTGTCCACCACTTGGCCGACGTAGTGATCGGTCGCGTAGGTGATGGTGGCGTAGGACTTCCTCGCCGGGTCCTTCAGGTCCTTGAAGGGTTCGGCGAATTTCTCAGGGGCCTGTTCCGGGTAGTGCGGGATATTCAAAGGGAAATAAAGAAAGAAGGGCTTGTCCTTGTTCTTTTCTACAAAGGCAAGCGCCCGCTCGGTCATGAGCTCGGGAAAGTACTTGCCGGGGGCCTTGACCGGGGTGGTCCCCTCGTACAGGTCGTGAAAACCCGTTCCGTGGAGAAAGTAGTGGTTGTAGTTGTCGATGAACCCGTCCCGGATTCCGAAAAACTCATCGAAGCCTTGCTTTTTCGGTCCGTAGTCCCGATGGGCTCCCAGATGCCACTTGCCAAAGAGCGCGGTACGGTACCCTGCCCTTTTCAAGACCTCCGCCATGGTCACTTCTTCCAGGGCCATGTTGATTCCCTTGGCCGAATTCATGTCCCCCTGCGTCCAATGGTTTACGCCGCTGCGCTGAGGATGCCGTCCCGTCATCAGAGCGGCCCGGGCAGGACAGCAAACGGTGTGAGCGTAGGCCTGGGTAAAACGAACTCCCGTCGCGGCAAGCTTGTCGATTGCGGGGGTAAGCAAGTCGTCCGATCCGTAACAACCGGCATCAAGGGTGCCCTGATCATCGGAGAAGAAAACCACTACGTTGGGCTTGGCCGAAAGGAAAGACGCAATCCATCCGAAAAGAAACAGGAGAACGAAAGGTCTCATTGGATTTGGCTCAGGGCCTTTTGAAATCGGCCGGTTTCGTGGTCCTTGGTCTTTTTCATGACCTTCAGCAGTTCCTCCCCATAGCGGTCGACCCATTCGGCATGTTCCTCGTCATCGATGAGGTTGTTCAAGGCATCGGGGTCATTCCCGTAATCATAGAACTCAAAAGGGACCCGGTACAGGTAGTGCTTGACCCGCTTGGCCAGAGCGGGATCGTTCTGCGCAGCCTTGGCCATTGCTTTCCAGGTCAGCCCGCTCATCGATTCGTTCTTGAAGGTGGTCTCGCCATCATGCCACCCGTTCCAGATCAACCCGTATCGCTTCCCCTGCAAAGAACGCATGGCATAGGATCGACCCGAGGCAATGGTATTGATGTGGGTGTAGACGAATTCCCGGCCCTTTTGCTTCCTGCCTCTCAATATGGGAAGAAAGGAGCGCCCATCCATGCCCTTCATCGGAGGAAGGCCGAGGGCTTCCAGAATGGTCGGGGCAAAATCAACCCCGGCGACCGCGTGTTCGGTTTCATGGGTGCCCGGCTTGACCGTGCCCGGCCAGCGCACGATCCAAGGGGTAAGAGTGGAGTGCCTCCACACGTTGGTCTTGGCAAAGGGAACGGGGATTCCATGATCGGACTTGAGCATGACCAAGGTATTCTCCGCAAAGCCGGCTTTTTCCAGCTCAACCAACACCCGGCCCACGACGTCGTCGGCCCGGCTTACGGAACTGTAGTACTGGGCGATCTCTTCACGAATCGGGGGTAAGTCGGGAAGGAACCCGGGGATGACGACTTCATCAGGCTGATAGATTCTCGAAGGAGCCGGATAGTCACCGCGCTTTCCCTTCTTTTTGTTTTTTGAAGCTTCCTCTGCTTGATCTGCAAACTTTCTCTCGCTCGCCGGTTTGCGGTTGTCGAAGGGACGATGCGGGTCATGGGCATTGACCATGAGAAAGAAAGGTTTGTCCGCTTTCTTGACCTGTCCGAGAAATTCGGCGGTGAATTGGCCATACGATTCCTGGCTTCGCCCGTTGTCCATCTCGGAACGGTCCCGTCGGTACCCGAATGCTTTTGCACGCGACGGCACGACGTGCTCGGTCTTGCCCAGTATGCCGGTCATGAACCCATTTTTGAGCAAGGTCTCGGGCAAGGTCGGAACACCCGGATTGATCTTGGTGAAGCCCAAAGCGCCGCTGTTGTGGGGATACCGACCGGTCATCCAGACCGCCCGGGTGGGCATGCAAATGGCAATCGACACGTGGCCGTGCTCGAAGCGCAAACCCTCTCCGGCAAGCTTGTCGATGTTCGGGGTCGTTCCCTTGACCTTCGAACCGTAGACCCCGACTGAGTCGCGATTCATGTCGTCCAAGGTAATGAACATGACGTTGAGTTTCGACTCGGCGATGGCGCTCAGGCAAAGGGATGCGTAAGCCAGAAGGGTAAGAGGCAGGGTTTTCACGCTCTTCACCAAAACGGGAAAGAGTTCCCCGATCAAGAAAACTTACGAAAGAAGCCAAGAATTCTCAGGCGAGCAACTCCGAGAGGTTGCCTGGAACCGCTTTTGTTGAAGGCAAAGGGTTCTTCGGATTCCTCTCCTCAATGATCCGGGTGCGGGGACGGGTAATCCCTTCGGGCGGCCGAAATGGGAGCGAATACGGGAACTTCTCGCCAAGGCGGTTCGGCTTCTGGTTTCTCATCACCGTCCAGTCTCCTGAGAAAAATGGGTTGTACTTCCCAAGACTTCGAACGCCCGGAAACTCCCCATGGTTTGAAACTGAACAGGCGCACCATCTCGTATCCCTGACAAAGGATGAATTCACTCACCACCAACGGGTGAGGCTTGGTCCCCTCGAACGAGTCGTCCGTTGAGGTTTTCAAGGGAAGCATGAAGTAACCCTTGGCGTCCGTGCGGGTTTCCCCGACTTGGCAACCGGGCAACGGGTTGCCGTTCCGGGCATCGTAAACGAAACCGCTCAACTGCGGACGGATGACCCTTTCGGTCGTCTTACAACCGAACAACGCGCACAAGAGGGTCAGTAACACCGCAGTTCGAGAAATGGACATGATTCTCCACCTACCTAAACCAGGTCGGACAGTCAAAGACTTTGGCCCGACCAAAAACTAAATTGCGCCCGACCCGGCTGCGGCACCGCTTTGCAATTTGCCCGGCCCACCCCCCAGCGAATGGATGAAGGATAGGAGCGAGGCAAAAAGGAACAGGGCCACCAATTGGTGAACGACGGGCAGAAGAATGGGAAAATCGACAATCAAGAGGATGGTGGCGACCCCGAGAGAAAACTGCACGGCAACCAAGCCCACGACCCACCTGAGTCGTATTTTCCGAGTCTCGTTCAGGTTGCCTGTCTTGAAGGAAAACCAAGCCAGGCCAAAGGTGGCGAGGGTCAGAGCGATCCCCATCCAACGATGGATGAACTGTACGGAAAATTTGTCTTCCACGAAGTTTTTCCAAAAAGGGGAAAGCCCGAACAAGCCTTCGGGGAGCCAATCCTTCTCCATCATGGGAAAGGTGTTGAAACCATAACCCGCCTTCATGCCGGAGGTGAAGGCTCCGTAAACAATTTGCAGACAGAGCAAACCAAGAAGAAGACAGGCAAGGGACCTCAGTCTTCCCGTCTTGCCACGACCCGGGTCACCCGGGTTCAAATCCTGCAACATCCACCATCCCAACCCGAAGATCGAGAAGGCCAATCCCAAGTGGGCGGCCAAGCGGTAATGACTGACCTCGGGGTTGCTTACCAAACCACTCTGAACCATGTACCAACCCATCAAGCCTTGGGCGCCGACCAAGAGCACGAGAATCAAACCCTTGATTCGAAAATTCGGGGCGAGCTTTTTACGAAACAAGAACCATAAGTAGGGAAGAAGGCAAAGCAGACCCACGATCCTGCCCATTATCCTGTGGAGGTATTCCCAAAAAAAGATTTCCTTGAAGCCTTCCAAGCTCATGCCCGCATTGACCTTTTGATATTCGGGCGATCCCTTGTACTGATCGAACACCTCGTTCCATTGCGAATCCGTAATGGGAGGAAGAATCCCTGCGATCGGCCTCCAGTCCACCATCGATAACCCGGACCCGGTCAAGCGGGTAACTCCCCCTACGACCAAAATGGCAACTACGCTCAGGCAGACGCACCTCAGCCAAAGAACTTGGCTTTTGCGTGCCTCGGCACTCACTTCGGAAAAAGGGTTTTGGCTTTCATTGATCAAACAGTCTATATCCTACCCGAAAAGAATGACTCCGCAAAAAAATTCTCACAAACGAAGGCATTCCTGGGGTTGGCCCACCCTTGCAAGAGAATGCCCATGGCGTTCGTAGAAGAGCGAGAGCCTCTTCGGCCAAAGCCAGAAAAGGACTTCCGAGCCAATCAGGAGGCTTGAAGAGATCGTTCGATCAGTTTTTGGGATGCTTTGACCCCGGGGATCGGTTCAAGGGCCCGACCTTCCCATTCGATCGCGAGAATGCCTTTGTACTTCGATTGCTTGATCATCTTCATGAGGCGGGGGTAATCGAAATCGGGCTGATTGCCCTCTTTGTCGAAGCTATGCATCTTGCATGAAACCGTAACGGTGTGGGGAAGCATGGCTTGGGTTCCCTTGTAGACGTTGTCCTTCAACTTTCCGAAATCTGGCATCAATTTGAGGGCGGGATGCTTGAGCTTGCCGGCGACCTGAGCGAGAAAGGCCCCTTTTTGGCTTAACGGAGAGGCTCCCGGCTCGATCGCAATAATGAGGTTTTTCTCAGCCGCCTCATCCGCCAATGGCTTGAGGGCTTCCACGCTTGCCGAAAGACCGGCCTCCACCTCCGTACCGGGGGCTTTGAGGAAAACCCTCACCAAAGGGGCGCCCAATTGAACGGAGCGTTGGAAGGAAGCCCGGATCCTCGCCGAACTCGCTTCCCTTTTGGGAGGGGAGGCATCGAGGGCTCCGGACATCAGCAGGAACAATTCCGTACCCGCCTTTTGAGCCCGCTTTCTCATGGCCTGCAGGTATTTCGCATCGTCGAGTTTGTCTTTTGGAAGTCCCCCCTCCCATAAATCGATCGCTTGGATGCCGAACTTGTCCACGGTGAACTGAGGAAAGTCCAAGGCGTCCAAGGAACCATTCTTCAAAAGAGCCCGCAGCGAGTATTGGGACAAGCCCAACTTGAAGCGATCGGAGGAGTGATGCTTGGCGGACAAAGAGGAAAGAGAAACTCCGGCGAAAAATCCGGCGGAGGCGGCATGGCTTACGAAAGTACGGCGGGAAAGCTTCAAGTTCATTCCCGACGACTAGAGACATCGAGCGATCAAGAAAAGACAAATAAAACGCCCCGTTGAATTTCTTTGCCAAAATCCTCCGATGCGCAAACCTGTCTGCTTTTGTTCCGTCATGCTCACCCTTTCCAACCTCTCCAAGCGCTTCGGCCCGAAGGTCCTCTTCCGGGAAATTTCCCTGCGCCTGATGCGCGGGGAAAAAATGGGGCTCGTCGGGCCAAACGGTGCCGGCAAGACCACCTTGTTTTCCATTCTTTTAGGCGAGAGCGAATCGGACGAGGGCAAGGCCGAGTGGGAACGGGGAACCCGCATCGGATACCTTCCCCAGGAAAGCGCCCCGACGGGGGAGGAGACGGTGCTCGAGCTTGCCACTTCCGTCACCCCGGAATTGGCTCGAATCATGGAAACCCTCCGGGAATCCCCCGACCCGGAAGACCCCAATCGTTTGGATGCCCTCGAGCGCTTTGCCGAACTGGACGGCTTCACCCTCGAGGCCAAGGCCAAAAAAATTCTTTCCGGCTTGGCCTTCCATTCGGAGGACTTCGACAAGCCCGCCCGCACCCTGAGCGGAGGCTGGATCATGCGGGCCCACCTCGCCCGTTTGTTGGTCATGGAACCCGATCTCCTGATGCTCGACGAACCGACCAACCACCTAGACCTCGAGACCCTGAGCTGGTTTCAGGAACAAATCAAAAAATTTTCCGGCTCCGTCCTGACCATTTCTCACGACCGTGAGTTTCTCAACGCGATCTGCGGCGGCATCCTCGAGATCAGTCACCGCAAGCTTTACCGCTATCAGGGAAACTTCGACCAGTACCTCGTGCAAAAAGCCGAGCGGGAGGCGCAGCACCAAGCCGCTTACCGCAACCAACAACGGGAAATCGCCCATCACGAGGATTTCATCCGCCGTTTCCGGGCCAAAGCCTCCAAGGCATCCCAAGCCCAAGCCCGGATCAAGCTCCTCGAGAAGATGGAACGGATCGAGGCCCCGGAAAGCGCCGAGGAGACCCTGACCTTCCGTTTCCCCCAACCACCGAGGAGCGGACAACGGGTGGCCACCCTTTCCCAAGTCAGACAAGCCTACGGCGACCACTTGGTGTACGAGTCGCTTGACCTGGAAGTCGAGAAACAGGAACGGATCGTCCTGGTCGGTCCGAACGGAGCCGGCAAATCGACCCTCCTCAAGATCCTGGCCGACCTCGTCCCCATCGAGGGGGGAAGCCGTGAACTCGGACACAATGTCGAGGTTGGATATTTTTCCCAGCAAAGGGTGGACGTTCTCAACATGGAAAGAAGCGTGTTGGACGAAGCCATGGACCAAGTCGATCCGGGCATCCACACCCAGGAAGTGCGGACCCTGCTCGGCGCCTTTCTCTTCAAGGGCGACGACGTCTTCAAGCAAGTCAAGGTCCTGAGCGGAGGAGAAAAGAGCCGTCTCGCCTTGGTCAAGCTCCTGCTTTCGCCCCCCAATTTTCTCCTGCTCGACGAGCCCACCACGCACCTCGACATGCCAAGCATCGACGCGGTCATTCAAGCCTTGAAGGATTACACGGGCACCTTGATCTTCGTCAGTCACGACATCCATTTCATAAGATCATTGGCCAAGCGGACCATCCGGATCGAGGCGGGCAAGACCACCCACTTTGCGGGCGACTACGACTACTACCTTTGGAAATCCGGTTCGGCTTCCGCTCAAACCGGACTGGTCGAGGGATTGCGGGACGCCCGACCCGATTCGACAAGCAGAAGCCAAGAAAGAGAAAAACCGCTCAGCGCCAAGGAGCGCCGGCGTATCCGCTCGCAGGAACGAGAACGGCTCAAGGCAAAACGTGGCAAACTCGAAGACACCGTACGCAAACTGGAAAAGGAAATCATGGCCCTGGAGGAGCAGCAGAACGAAGTGAACGACCAACTGGCCGATCCGAAATCCTACGGGGATCCCGAAAAAGCCAAGGAACTTAACGAGCAAGCTTCGAGTATCGCCCGGCGGCTCAAGGAAAGAAATTACGAATGGGAAATCGAAACCGAAAAGCTTTTGGCTCTGGATGAGTAGGTCTACGCGGCTTGCTTGCCGAGGACCCGTGGATCGCCATGCCTTGCAGGCTCGCGATTACTAGAGTAAGTGAGTGTACGAGGAGGTAGCAACGGGAGGGACGCGGCAATCCATCTCCTCCCTGGGTGCGCGTTCTGACTTTTCTCTTCGGATCTGAACCTTGAAAAGGATTCTTGGATTTAATTTTCCGAAAAGCGCAACAGATTGAAGTCACGCTCAACCCTATCGACAAAAACAAGCAGAACCTTTGATCCTTCCATTCTGTAATAAAGATAAACGGGAGAAACGACTAGCCTGCGATATCGAGTGTTTTTTAATTCGGGCGGAACGTTTCCTAATTTTGAATTCCCCTCCAGGAGCTCTACTTTTTGAAAAACGGCTTTTACCAATTTTTTGGCAGCTTCTGGCTTATCGAGGGCAATGTAATCAGCAATTTCTTCAAGAGCATGAAGGGCCGGCTCCGCCCAGATCACTTCAGCCATTTTTGCATCTTGGACTTAGCTTTCTCCTGCGTATAAAAACGTCCATCGGCATAGGCCTGTTCGCCACGAGCCAATCCTTCCAACAAACGCATTCTTTTTGCGCTGGCTTCAAAAGTCTGGACGTCGACAAGATAAGCGGCTGGCTTCCCGTGCTCGGTAATCAGCAAGGGTTCTCTTTCTCGCCTTATGCTTTCCAACACCTTGGTCGCATGACGCTTCAAGGTGGTGACTAATTCCATCTTCATAGTGATACTTTAGTACTACTTTTCAAAAACGCAAAACAATTAACTTATTTCAAGAAACGTTTTGGGGCTATGCGGTTCGGTTACCGAAATTCAGTGGATAGCCATGGGCTACGCCCTCGCGATGACAACGAGCTAGTCAACGCGGGCTCCGCTCGGGTCGTTTGGCCCGGCTCCGCCTCGGGCCAAGACTCCACTCGCTCCGCCTTTTTTGTCGCCCTGTCCGTCATCCTTCCGTCCCTGGCTCCCTGGCTATTGCTTTTGGAAACCAACACGGAAGCCAAGGCCG
>JAYOMW010000036.1:1180-23540 GCA_038121045.1 Opitutia bacterium | reverse complement strand
CAATCATGATTTCCCTCAAATTTCAAGCTTTGAGGGTTTGATCCCGTACACGCACCGCCATGAATCCATTCCTTCGTTTTCTTTTTCTTGTCTTTGCTTTCGCGTATTCTCTTGAGGGAGTCGAACCTCTCATTTCTTCTCTGCTTCCACGGGGTGCAATGAGAGGCTCCGATCAGGAAGTCGTCGTTCGTGGCCAAAGGCTCGACAAGACCGCCGAGTTTTTCTTTTATTCCGAGGGAATCGAGGTTTCGAAGATCGTCGAGGAAAAATCCACCGCCCTCAAAGCAACTTTCTCCATTTCGGAAAAGGCCTCCTTCGGTCAGCACAAACTGAGGATTAGAACCAACGAAGGATTGAGCAACCTCTACACTTTTTGGGTCGGACCATTTCCCAATGTCGAAGAGGAGGAACCCAACTCCGCTTTTGACGAGGCTCAACCCATCCTCCTCAATTCAACAGTCAACGGCCTGATCCTCAACGAAGACGTCGACTACTTCGAAATCAATGCTTCCAAAGGGCAGCGAGTCAGCGTCGAGATCGAAGCCATTCGTTTGTCCGGACCGCTCTTCGATCCATACGTCGCTCTTCTTGACGACAAGCGCTTCGAACTAGCGACCTCCGACGACAGCGAATTGCTTCTGCAAGACAGCACCTTGAGCGTTATCGCCCCGAAGGACGGGGTTTATCGAATCGAAGTTCGCGATTCTTCCTACAGAGGAGCGAGCAATTACAGGTACCGTTTGCACGTTGGCAACTTCCCTCGCCCACTGGTCGTATTTCCTGCCGGCGGCGAGAGCGGAAAGACTCAGGAATTCACTTTTATAGGCGATGCAAAAGGAGATTTCAAAACCAAGATCACCCTCCCGGAAAACCCCGTTGACAACGAATTTGCCTACCATCACCTGGAGAGCAACCTTTCTTCTCCGAGCCCCAACCGAATTCGTGTCTGTTCCTTTCCATCCGTCCGCGAGGCCGAGCCCAACCAAAGTAGGAACGCGGCAACCGCAACTGAGCTTGCTCTTCCTCTTGCTTTCGATGGAATCATCCAAGAAGACGGCGACATCGATTACTTTCGTTTTCATGCCAAGAAGGGACAAAGATACTACATTCGGGCCCTGGCTCGTGCGGTTGCCTCTCCTCTCGACCCAGTGTTGAATCTTTACGACGGAGAGGGCAAGTCTCTCGTTGGAAACGACGATTCCTCAAACGGACCGGACAGCCTTCTTACCTACACTTTCCCCAAGGACGGCGAATACCTGCTCAGGATCACGGACCATCTGAGCAAGGGAAGCTCAAGACACGTCTATCGAATCGAAACCCATCGCCTTGCCCCCGAAGTTTCCGCGTCCATCCCGATGTTTCGAAACCGGGACACCCAGACCCGGCAAATGCTCCCCATCGCCCGTGGCAACAGCGTGGCGACAGCTCTGAACATCAGCCGCAAAAGCTTCCGTGGAGACTTGGAACTTCTCGCTCAAAACCTCCCGGCAGGCGTAACCATGGAAGCGCCCGCCGTGCACGAAAGCGTTACCAGCACCCCCATTCTTTTTAGGGCCGCACCCGATGCGCCTTTGGCCAACTCGTTGATCGATCTCCGCCTCAAGCACGAAGACAAGGAGAAAAAACAACTTGTCGAAGGATCCTTTGCTCACAGCGTGAGCTTGGTTTACGGAGCCCCCAACAACCGGACTTATTACGAAACGAAGGTGAACCGTCTGGCCGTCGGAGTGGTTGACTCACTGCCCTTCAAGGTCAAGCTTCACCAACCGATCACGCCCATCGTCAAGAGCGGCTCGCAAAACCTGAAGGTTGAAATCATCAGGGACGCCAACTTCACCAAGGCGGTCACGGTAAGAATACTCACCCGTCCTCCCGGCATCGGAGCAACAAGCGCCATTACCATAGCCGCTGGGAAAAGCATCGGCTACTACCCCTTGACCGCAAACGGCGGAGCCACCGTAGGGGTTTGGAAAATCGGCGTGCAGGCCGAAACCGCCGCTCCGGGTGGTGGCATCTGGCGGGCCGCCTCCGACTTCATCGATCTAAGAGTGGAAGAACCCTACCTTTCCATGAAAATCAACATGACTGCCGTTGAGCGGGGAAAAAACGGTGAGATGCTCTGCGACTTGAACCTAAAACGGCCGTTCGAAGGAATGGCGACTGCTGAGCTCAAGGGCCTTCCTCCGTTTTCCTCGACCACGACGATTGAGTTCGACTCCAACACTTCTCAAATCAGTTTCCCGATAGCAACCGAAGACAATTCGAGAGCGGGCTTGACCAAAAACCTGTTTTGTTTCGTGAAAATACCTTTCTCCGGAGAACTCATTACCCATTCCGTAGGCCAAGGAGGCCAAATTCGCTTGGACAACCCACCCCCCAAGCCGAAGGCACCCTCGAAAACACAACCGAAACCAACCGTAGCCAAGGCTGCCCCCAAGCCCGCCAATAAAAAACCCCTCAGCAGGCTTGAGCAACTCAGGTTGGCGGCACAAGGAGGGTCGAACTAAACATGAGAACTTTTTACATCCTTATTCTCTTTGCCGGAGGAAATTTTTTGTTTGGCGCCCAAGAGGCTCCCAATCCACCTGACAAGTCCGCTCCTGAGGCACAAGCGCCCGAACCAACGCCTCCTTCCGTAACGGCCGAGCCCTCACCGGCTCCGGCTCCCCTTCCTCCCAAGTCAGAGATCGTACCGCAAGTTCCCGCAAAGCCACCCGAAAAACAGGTGGCTCAACCCTCTCCCCCTGCCCCTCCGCCGATCGTGGCCCCGAACTTTCACCGAGAAGTCCGTCCCATATTGGAAGCCTCATGCATTCAATGTCACGGCATGGACAAACAGAAGGGAGATCTTCGCCTAGACACTCCTCAGTTTGCGAAGAAAGGGGGCGATTCCGGACCCTCTCTCGTCGCCAAAGATTTGGCCAAGAGCCTCCTTCTTGAACGGGTTAATCTTCCCGCCGACGACGATGAGATCATGCCTCCCAAGGACGGGCCTCTTTCCGACGCTCAGAAGGACATCCTGACCCGGTGGATCCAAACCGGAGCAAATTGGCCGGAAGGCTATCAACTTCATGCCCAATCGGAACGTTCCCTGGCTTTAAGAAAAAAGGCCGGCAGCAAAAAACTTATACAGCTCGAAGCTTATCCTCCAGCCATTCGCTTGCAGACCAAAGAAGATTTCAACTCCATCGTGGTCCAAGCCAAATACGATGACGACGTCACGCGGGACGTCACGCGGGAATCCTCCTTTGCCCTCAGTCAACCGGGGATTGTCGAGTGGAAAGATATGATTCTTCATCCCCTCAAGGACGGAAAAACCGAACTCAAGGTCACCTTTGAAGGTCAAACCAAAATCATCCCGATCGAAGTTCAGGGCGCTTCGACCGAAAGGCCGATCAGCTTCAACCTCGACGTCATGCCCGTATTCATGAAGGCAGGTTGCAATACGGGATCCTGCCATGGATCGGCACGAGGGCAGGATCGTTTCATGCTTTCTTTGTTCGGATACGACCCGAAAGGCGACCACTTCAGGATCACCCGTGAGGAAGGTACCCGGCGCATTAACTTGGCTATTCCGGAGGAAAGTTTACTTGTGGAAAAAGCCATCGAAGCCGTCCCGCATACCGGTAGAAAATTGTTTGAGAAGAACAGTAAACATTGGCAAACCTTGGTTGGTTGGCTGCGAGACGGGGCTCCGCAAGACCCCGAGGACATTGCAAAGCCGGATCGAATCGAGTTGTTTCCACCGGCCGCCCTGCTCGAAGGCCCCGGTGCCTCTCAGCAAATGACCGTGCTTGCTCACTACTCGGACGGCACCACCCGTGACGTCACCCCTCTGACCGTTTTTCAATCCAGCAACGACGTTTCGGCCGCAGTCGACGAGAAAGGATTGGTTACGGCTGACAAAAGAGGAGAGGCCTTCGTGATGGCCCGCTTCAACGTTTTCACCGTAGGCATTCAGGTGGTCGTCATTCCCGAAGACCTCAAATACAATCGGCCCGAAACACCGGTCAACAATTACGTCGATTCTCTCGTGCACGACAAACTGCACAAATTGCGCATCACCCCCTCGGATCTTTGCTCGGACGAAGTCTTCGTCCGTCGCGTCACTCTTGACATTACCGGTACTCTTCCCGACCAGAAAACCTACGATGAATTCATGGCCGACTCCTCCGCGGACAAGCGAGCGAAATTGATCGACCGCCTCCTCGAACGTAAAGAATTCACCGAGATGTGGGTCATGAAATTCGCAGAGCTTCTCCAAATCCAAACGGATGAGAACCAAGGCATGAGCTACAAATCGACCCTGCTTTATTTCAATTGGCTGAAGGAGCGGATTGCCAACAACGTTCCGATGGATCAAATCGTCCGTGAGTTGCTTACCTCGACCGGCGGAACTTTCGTCAATCCATCTACTAATTACTACCAAGTCGAGCGTGATGGCTTGAAAATCACCGAGAACGTAGCTCAAGTTTTCATGGGCATGCGGATTCAATGCGCCCAATGTCACAACCATCCTTTTGACCAATGGACCCAAGACGATTACTATTCCTTTGCTTCTTTCTTCAGTCAAATCGGTCGCAAAAGAGCGGCCGATCCGCGCGAATCCATTATTTACAACCGCAAAAGCGGCGAAATCAATCACCCGATCCACAACAAACCCTTGCCTCCTAAGTTCCTTGGTGGAGAAGCTCCTGAAATCAAGCGGGGCTCGGACAGGCGCGCCGTCATGGCCGAGTGGTTGGCATCTCCGGAGAACCCCTTCTTTGCCCGCAATTTGGCAAACATCGTCTGGGCTCATTTCTTCGGTCAGGGAATCATCGAGCCGGTGGACGACGTCCGGGTATCCAATCCGCCTTCCAACCCACAGCTTCTAGACGAACTAGCCAAGCGATTCACCGAATACAATTACGACTTCAAAAAGCTCGTTCGGGACGTTTGCAATTCCAGGACTTATCAATTGTCCAGCGCCACGACTGAATCGAACAAGGACGACCTGCGTAATTTCGCGCGTTCTCATCTAAGAAGATTACGGGCCGAAGTCCTGCTGGACGCAATTTCACAAGTCACCGAGACCAAGAACAAATTCCAGGGTCTGCCCCTCGGAGCCAAGGCCATCCAGATCGCAGACGGAAGAGTCAGCAATTATTTCCTCACCACCTTCGGGCGGTCCACTCGGGAGACGGTCTGCTCATGCGAGGTCGTCATGGAACCCAGCCTCTCTCAGGCTCTCCACCTTCTCAACGGCGAAGCCACCAACACCCGTATCAAACAGGGCAAGGTCGTCTCGGAATTGCTCAAAAACGGCAAAACTCCAGAAGCGATTCTGGACGACCTCTATGCACGATGCTATTCCCGCAAGCCGAGAGCCGCGGAAAAGGCAAACCTGCTTGCGGCTCTTGTCGGATCGGAATCCCCTGTCGAACCGCTCGAAGACGTCTTTTGGGCCCTTCTCAACTCAAAGGAGTTCATCTTTAACCACTAGCATTCGGAATCGCTCATTCGATGCGATTCAGTCCTATCATGAATTCTTCGTTCAGGTACGTAATCTACGCCAGCTCTCTTTTCCTCCTTCAGGCTCTCGACGCGAGCCCGGAAAAGCCCAACTTCGAAGACGACCTCATTCCGCTCTTCGAGGAATCATGCAATTCCTGCCATAACCCGGACAAGGCCAAGGGTGGACTCGACCTCACCAGCATGAATGGAATTCTCGCAGGCGGGAGTTCCGGGGAAGTCGCTTTGCCGGGTGAATCATCCAACAGTTTGCTTTATCTCTTGGCCGCCCGCCTCAAAGAGCCTCACATGCCTCCGAACGGTGGGAAGATCGCCGCCCCGAAACTGGCTTTGATCAAGCTCTGGATCGATCAGGGATTGCTTCCCACCGCTTCCGGAAAACCGATGGTCAAAAAGAAATCCTCGGTCAACTTGGCGCTCGGTTCGGCTACCTTGGGAAAACCGGAAGGCCCTCCGCCCATGCCCGAGTATTTGTCGCTCGAGCCCAGCGTTGTTTCAAACCGGGCCTTTGCCCCCTCCGCCATGGCGACCGCCCCTTGGTCGCCGATCGTAGCGGTCGCCGGACAAAAGCAGGTTCTTCTCTACCATACCGAAACTCTCCGCCTGCTAGGCATTCTTCCCTTCCCTGAAGGTTTCATCGAGTCTTTGTCTTTCAGCAGAAATGGGAAAATCGTACTCGCGAGCGGAGGACGAGGAGGAAAAAGCGGACGAGTCGCAGGATGGGATCTAAAGACCGGCAAGCGCATTCTGACCTTGGGCGAGGAGTACGACACGATCCTTAGCGCGGATCTTTCGGCCGACCAATCGCTCGTCGCAATCGGCGGCCCCTCCAAGGTTGTGAAAGTCTTCGACCTGGCGAGTGGGGAAATCCTCTATCAAATCAAAAAGCACTCCGAATGGGTCACCCAAGTCCAATTCTCTCCGGACGGGATTTTGTTGGCAACCGGTGACCGGAACGGTGGATTGCACGTTTGGGAAGCCCGTACGGGCAATGCATTCTATACCCTCGACGGGCATAAAAAAGCTATCACTAGTCTTAGTTGGCGAGCCGACTCGAACGTTTTGTTGTCCGCTTCCGAGGATTCGTCCGTAAGGATTTGGGAAATGGTCAACGGCAAGCAGGTCAGATCTTGGAACGCTCATGGGATCGGAACCCTTTCGGCTCACTACGACCCAAAGGGCAAAATCACGACCGCTGGACGCGACAAAACGGTGAAGTATTGGGATGGAGACGGCAAGGCCTTGAAAACTCTCGGGAGTTTTGATGAAATTGCCATGGAAACCAGATTGAGCCATGATGGTTCCCGGATTATTGCCGGCGATTGGTCCGGGGAAATATTCGTTTGGCAGACGAGTGACGGCAAGAAGATCGGATCATTGGAAGGAAGTCCGCCGCAACTTTCGTCTCGTTTGGCTCAGGCCATATCGCAAAAGAACAATCACGAAAAAGCTTTGGGCGTGGCCCGGAGCAAGCAGGCTCCTCTCGCCCAAGCCGAAGCCCTTGCGGTCAAGAAGGAGACGGAATCAGCCACGAAAGCAAAGGTGGCCGATACCACCCTCGCAAGCGCCTTGACGAACTTGCAAAAGGCCCAAACCGCCCTTCAACAAGCTCAAACCGAGGAAAAGGCGAAGGCCCTCGACAAGACCAACAAGCAAAAGGACAAAGACGCGAAAGCTCAGGCTCTTGCCCAAGCCAAACAGAATCACCTTTCCCATTCCAATTCCCATAACGACTGGAAAAACCGGGCGAACTTTCGTTCCGAGCAGGTAAGCGCTTTACACGAAGCGCATCGCAAGGCAGAGGAAGCGAAGGAACGCAACAAAGACGACGCCGGGTTTCAGGATGCCCTTGCCAAACAGAGGGAAGCCTTGACTGCGATGGAAAAGGCTTTCGGCCATGCGAGGGATTCCGCAATCAGGCATAAAGGAGAAATGGACAAGTATGCGAAGCTCGTCGAATCCTCGACTCAAAGCCTAACCGCGGCCACTCAGGCCCTCGCCTCTGCGACCCAAGCCCTGGCCCAGGCTCAGGCAAAGTCTCTGGCAAGCGACAAAGCACTCAAAGATGCGACCTCTCTTCATGCCCAAGCCAAAACAGCCAAGGATCAGGCGCTAGCTTCCTTGGATTCGAGCAGGAAATCGTTGGCCGCAGCGAGGGAGGCATTGAAAGACCCGACCGACGAACTTGAAAAGGCGAAAAGAAACTTCGAGGCGTCCACCCGGGATGTTTCCCGTTGGCAAGCCGAGTTAGTCAACGTCGAGCGACACGCCGAGCTCAACAATCTTCGTGGACTCGAATCGGAACTTGGCGAACTCAAGGACCTACTCACCGAAGCGGAAGTCTTCAAAAACTCGGCCATACAGGCCGTTCAAGCGGCAAGCGAGTCCCTCCGGTTGGTTCCCGAAAAGATCGCCCAAGCGGAAAAGTTGGTCCAGGACAAGCAGGGCAAAGTAAAGAGCCTGGAAACCAACAAGAGCGCAATCGTCGAAGCCAAGGAAAAGAAAATGGTCTTTATCAAAAACGTCGATCAGTTGGCGGTTATGGCCAAGAAAGAAGCAGAAGCTAAGCAAGGCAACTCCGTCCTTGCTCAAGCGAATGCCAAGTTCGAAGAAACCATCGCACTTCTCAAACAGGATCTTTCCAATACGGAAAATCAAATTGCATCCAAACAGCAGGAGCTAGTGGCAGCGGAAAACGCCGTGAGCGAGGCAAGGAAAGCGGTCGAAACGGCAATGAAACTACGCGAAAGCGCCCCGAAAGTTCTTGCCGAAAAGGAGCTGGCCTTGGCCGAAGCCAAGAAAAAGTACGATGAAAACAAGGTCGCCTTCGACAGCTTCAAGAACAAGGTGGATCAACAATCCGCCCTGACGCAAGCTTTGCTCAAGAAATACCTGGACTCCTTGCCGAAATAAACGGCCTTAATTAAGTCGGCCGAGAAGTTTGTTCATCTCCAGGCCCAAAATACTTCCCGGGCCTAGGTCGAGAACCTTCCGTTTCTTCAAGAAGTCGATCGCATCCATAGCCCGGTCTCTTTGGTTTGCGTCGA
Organism: Opitutia bacterium; assembly: GCA_038121045.1. Lineage (GTDB taxonomy): Bacteria > Verrucomicrobiota > Verrucomicrobiia > Opitutales > Seribacteraceae > Seribacter. The sequence goes on along the minus strand of JAYOMW010000036.1, from coordinate 14,979 downwards.
TCAAGGCGCGGACATAGGGCCGAATGAGCCCGTAGAACAATTCCCCGCCCGCTGTTTTCTCGAAGTCCTTGACCATCCTCTCGTAACTTTTCTCCGCTTCGGTCCATTTCTTGTCCTCGACTTTCGCCATTAATTGCTCGGCTCCCTCGGAAATCGCAAGGTCGAACCTTCCCGACCGATTCTGTCGGACAATAAGGGTTCTGATCTTTTCAGCCTCCCGAATATTACCCATTTTGTCATAAACGTCGGCCAATTTTTTCTGTGCCTCGATTTTCAAATCAACGGTATTGGAAAACGCATTCAGCCACTTGACCCAAAAATTTTTCTTTTCCTTCAGATCCCTCTCTTCGTTTTCAATCCACTCCGCTTCCTTTTTCCAAACCTCTACGTAAGTCGGATGCAAAGTTCGGGCCCGGACGAGGGACTCCCGATAGAACGGAGCATTACGGTTGACCAAGGCCCAGGCAAAATAATCCACCGCCTTGCCCCGGAATCCGCTCAAGTTTTTTTCTCCCCGGGCAAGGGCGCCCAGCTCGTCGTCGGTTATCTGTTTCCATAATTGGGGATCGATCGCATTGCCCACCGGATAATTTTGATTCTCGTAACGACCGCAATCCGTTTCCCATCGCCCCGGGTTTTTCAAAAAACCAAACCAAGCATGCCCGCCGCCACTACCCTGCCCTACAAAGGTCAAGGTGGGGATTCCTTTTGCCTTTCCAACCATGGAACTGAAGTAGGCTTGATCGACGCAAATGCCCCCTTTGGAACGGATCGACTCGAGGGAATATTTCCCATGAGGCCAACTGAAAACCGATGCATTGAGACGAGGATGATCGTAATCGATCGATGAGAAGATCTTGTCGAAACCCGAGCGACGGAAAGATTCGCTTTCTCTCGCCCACTCGAGCTCGCTCGTCGTCAGAGGGTGGTCGATCACGAACTTGAGTTCGGTCACCGACAATTGACTCGGATCGTATTCGAGCTTGCGAGAGAAGTGAGCTTTGACCACGTCGGCAAAGCGCTCGGATGGCGAAGAAAGAGAGACCAGCACGTCCTTCTTGGGCACTTGATGGTGTGGCCAATTTCGGGGGAAAGGTTGATCGAATACGATTGCATAGGCGGAGGCAAGCGATGCGTATTTTTCGATTTTGTCGGGATGCTTGGAGGCCACGGAGAGAAAAATGGCGAGTGCCCGCGGTTGGTTGTCTTCGGGATGAAGGGCCTTGAGAAAAGATTTTTGAAGGTCATGGTTCTTGCCAATGGAGACAAAGGCTTGCTCCATTTCCGGAGAAGATGCGCCCGAAGGTATCTTAAGGAAAAGGTTCACCCAACGCCAATGATCGAACCAGTGAAAAAAATCACGCCCTTCCCTCGTCGACCTAAGCTTCTTGTCGCTCCAAGTCTCCCTCAAGACCTCGAGGAGTTTCTCCGAACCTTTCTTCCATTCTTCCCTTGAGGCGTGCCGGTCCCACCACTGAGAAATAACCTGAGGGCTCCAAATCGGCAAACCTCCCTGAACATTCGAAATCGCAACCGGTGAGGATGGTGTCATGCCCCCGCTTGGGAGGGCGCTCTTTTGGGACCAAGTTGTCCTGACATACTGCTGATCCTTTGGCGAAAGAAGGCTCAAGGGAAAGGCGAATTTCCTCGCATCACTTCGTTCGATCGTCACCTTCGTTCCGTCGAATCCAAGCATGCGGGCCTGAATCTCGACTCCCGTAGAAGAAACCCAGGTTCTTTCGGGGAATGATTGAGCAGTACACGGAGAACCAAGCCCAAGCAAAAGCAGGAATTTAAACATGTCTTTTAAACCCATCGGTGAATTTTACAAACAGCAGGATTCAAAAGCCATTATAAATATCCGGATAAATCGAAACGAGTAAGAATAGGCCAAGGTAAAAAAGCCGATCTCAGGTTGGAATCACCTCCTTGGCAACGATGATATGAGTGGGGCGGAACTTGACTTTGAGCGGGCAGTCGCGATTAATGTATGGGATGCTTCCAAAGTTCGATAATCGCCTCTTTGTGCGTTCTGCCATTTTTTTGACAGGCTTGCTTCTTGCCGGGCCTGGCATCGGCAAGGACGATAATTCTTCCACGCTCTCCGAACTTGATCTGGCCAAGCGGGACGCGGAGGACTTCGCCAAGCTTGCCAAATTGGTCAAACCCTCCGTGGTGGTAATCGAAAGCGTTGACCGCCTGGGAAGAGAGGGCGGTCGGGGAACTGGCTTCGTTGTCGCCAAGGACGGTGTCATCGCGACCAACTTTCACGTCATCGGCGAACATCGCGACTTCGCCATTCGCTTTGCCAACGGCAAGACTTTCCGCCCCCAAAGCATCTTGGCAGTCGACCGGGACCGGGATCTCGCCTTGGTCAAGATCGATGCAAAGAATTTACCGCCCCTCGAACTTGGCGATTCAAACAAAATCGAGCCCGGACAGGCGATCTTCTCCTTGGGCAACCCCCTCGGTTACAGCCACAGCGTCAGTCGCGGCGTGGTGGCTGCGATCCGCGAACTGGAGGACGGGAACGGAAGGCCAATGGTGCAAGTCGCCATCCCGATCGAACCCGGCAGCAGTGGAAGCCCTACCCTTGATTTGGACGGCAGGGTCATCGCAATCCTCGCCATCAAATCAGGCGGCGCGATGGGATTCGGCATCCCCTCCAACGCCTTGCAGGATCTCCTGACGAAACAAAACCCGATTCCCATGAAAAAATGGCTTACCATCGGGGCCTTGGATGACTTGGAGTGGAAGTCGACAATGGGAGGATCCTGGAAGCAAAGAGCAGGTGTCATCACGGCCAGCGGATTGGGTACGGGCTTTGGAGGAAGGATGCTCTGCGTCTCGCAGATGCCCGTTCACAAGGTTCCCTATGAGCTCGAGGTGGAAGTCAAACTGGAGGATGAAAGCGGGGCGGCCGGATTGGTTTTTCAAGGTGACGGGAAAGACGCCCATTATGGATTCTACCCGACCAACGGAGCCCTCCGCTTGACTCGATTCGAAGGACCAAACGTATTTTCCTGGACCATCCTCAAAACCCTGGAGACGGATGCCTACCGGCCCGGCGAATGGAACCGCTTGCGCGTTCGTCTGGAGAAAGAAGGAAGAATCATTTGCTCGGTCAATGACCATGTTCTGATCGATCTGGTGGACCAATCCCTCGAGGATGGAAGGATCGGGCTATGCAAGTTCCGTTCTCCCACCGCCGAATTCAGGAAATTTCGTCATTCCAAACGATTTGCCAAATCTTCCATCCCACCAACTCTCGTCCAAAAAGTCCGCCGGCTTTCGGGATCGCTGAACGAGGACTCGCCCCCCCGAAAAAAAGACTATGATGACCTCGTCGATCAAGGTCCAATGGCTTCCCAGGCTCTCCTTGACCACGCGAGCGAATTAGAAAGAAAAGCCGGACTTGTGAGGAAACTATCGGAAGAAATCCGCGAGCGCATAATCATTGCCGAGTTAGCCTCTTCCCTCGCTCATGAGGACGAACGCTCGGTCGACCTGCTCAAATCGGCCCTCTTGATCGCCCGGTTGGACAATAAAGATTTTGATCTCGAGTCCTACCTGAAAAAGACGGACCGAATGGCCGAGAAGATCAGGGGCGGTTTTCCCGAAAAGTCAAGCGGTGAAGAAAAACTCAAGTCACTTGTTTTTCAGCTCTTTGAGGAAATGGGGTTTCATGGCAGCACGCTTGACTACGATCATCGTTCCAACAGCTATTTGAACGAGGTCATAGACGACCGGGAAGGACTCCCCATCACCCTTTCGGTTCTTTTTATCGAGTTAGCCAACCGACTGGACCTTCCGGTCAGCGGTCTTGGTCTTCCCGGGCACTTCATCGCGATGTACCGCGAACCCACGCTCAAGAATTCGGATATGAAAGGAAAGGAAATTCTCGTCGACCCATTCGGCGGAAAGATCGTTTCGCGCAAGGATGCGGCGGATTTGACCGGTTACCGTTTGACCGATGACGATTTCAAACCCGCTCCCAAAAAAGAAATCATCAGTCGGATGCTTCGCAACTTGATTCGCTCCGCCGAGCAGGACCGCGATTCCAAAGCCCGCCTGAGATACCTTGACGCCCTTCTTGCCATCAACCCAAAGGACAACTACATGCGGGCCATGCGGGCCATGATCCTTTATGCCGAAGGTCGTTTCGCAAGGGCGCTCGAGGATATCGACCGCTTGATCAAGGAAAATCCGGAAAGTCAGGAAACCGCTCCCCTTTTGGAAATAAGGGATCGCTTGCTCGAACAAAGCTCCCCGGAACCCTGACCGGTCTAGCTTGAATACAAAACCGGATCGCTATTCCAAGTCATCCTCGTCAAACCCCTCCCCCGTTGCCCCGTCGGGACCCATTGAAAAAAGCCGGTAACCTTTTTCGCCGTCCTCCCTCGGGTACTCGTAAACATACTCGTTCCCCCATGGATCGATAAAGGAAACGTCTTTCTCAAGAGTCTTGGACAGCCAAAGAATGAGCGATTTTCCATCGTTGTGGGTAAAGTCGGGAATTTCACCAATATCGTAAGAAGAAGGATCGTATCCGAAAAGGTTGGCAGGCACCAAGGGTGCGTACGGCGGAATTTCCAGGGTCCCCCTTTCGTTATGGAATCCCGCCAACGAAAGAAACAGGCATTCGCCAGGCGTACAAATTTTATTTGGGCAAATCGGGTATCCGTCGTATTTGGAGCGGTAATCGACCAAGGCCGTCTTGAGCGCCTTGATTTCGATTTTCGCGCGATCGCGGTTCTGCAGTTCCGTGACGTACCAAAAGCCATTGATCGAAAGAGCGACCAGGATTCCGATTATGGTCAAAACGATCAGCAACTCAACAAGCGTAAACCCCCCGTTGGCTTTCATACCACTGCCTTTCCCCACCCCAATGCGATCAAATCTTCACGCACCCCCTTCAAATCATCGTCCTCGAGCGCCATGCGTTTGTATTTCTCATCTTCCATCACCGCCTCTTTGAGAAACTCCAAGCATTCGTCCAGATTATCGAGCACGCAAGCATAGCAAGCCAAGTTGTATCTGATGATCGAACTGTCTTCATGAACAGTCAAACCTTTGAGCAAAATTTCTCTGGCGCTCTCGATCGAATCACAACGCCTCGTCGCATAAGCGTCGGAAACCCACCAATCGGCTTCATCCGGAAATTCCAGCCTCAAGCCCCGGGCAATGGCCTGCGCAAAAGCCCAGTTTTCCTGTTCTTGCCGGATGGCCAAAAGCAGCATCCTTGTGTTTTTGTCCCATGGCTCCTCCTTGGGCAAAGCCCTCAGTTCGCGCTCCGCCTCCTCAAACATCTCAAGGGAAAAATAACCCGACGCTCTTTCCCAATGAACTTTCGGAGCCAACAGGTGGGGGGGTAGGTTTTCCATTTCGGTCACTTCCGTGAGGGTAACGAGGGCTTGATCCTTTTCAAGCGGCAATCCTTGATTGAGCAAACTTTTCATGGCTTTTTTCAAAAGTGAAACGGAACTATTCTTCCCGCTCGGAATTGCGCCTCCACCGGATGGCGAGAATCCCCCCGATCAAGCAATGCATGACCGCGCTCAACGCACAAGGAGCGGCGACCATGGATGTTTTCCCAAAATAATCCGTCGCCAAAGAGGTTCCCAAGCCTGAGTTCTGCATGCCGACTTCAATCGAAAGGGTACGGCGAAATCCCGTACTCAAGCCAAACAAACGGGCGATCCAAAAGCCCAGAAAAAAGCCCCCTGCATGCAAGAAGAGAACGGAAAGGAGGAGGGTCATCCAATTCTCGAGAATCAGGGTCCGCTTGGCGGCCAATACGAAACCGACGATCAGCAGGATCAGAAGAACCGAAACCAAGGGGGAATAAGCGGACGCCTTGCGGGCCGATTTGGCGAAAAAACGATTCCACCCTACGCCAACCGTCAGGGGAAGCAGGACCACCATCACGATCCCCTTGAACAAGGCCCACGGATCAACCGGCAGGTAATGCCCGGCGTACCAACTCGTCAGGAGGGGGGTCATCCAGATTGCGGCGAGGGTCGAGGCAAGGGTCATGCTGACTGAGAGAGCGACCTTTCCCCGGGCCAAAAAAACCACCACGTTGGAGGCCGTTCCGCCCGGGCAGGAGGCCACGAGGATCAACCCCACCGCCATCTCCGGGGGCAAACCCATCGAGTAAGCGATCAAGGCACCCCAGGCGGGCATGACGAGGAACTGGGCGCAGACCCCCAAACCGATCACCTTGGGTTCTTTCCAAACCCGTACGAAGTCCTCCGTCTTCAAAGTCATGCCCATTCCGAGCATGATGATCCCCAACCCAACCCCGATTGACTCTTTTCCGAACCACAAAAAACACTCGGGGCTTACCAAAGCGAGAACCCCGACCAAGACCGACCAAAGCGGAAAAAGGTTCGTGCCTATGCGAATGCAACGGGTAAGCATGGGAAACAAGTGATCCTCCCAGCGCCTCCATGGCAAGAAAAACTCGAAAGGGCTTTACTTCAAGCTCGGGCAAATGGAAGATAAATTCTGTCGTCCTGTCTTTGCACGCTTCCAGCCGTAACCATGAAATCAAGCCGTAAACTGAAGATCGCGATCGTCCTTTCGATCTCCATCCTGATCAACGTTTTCCTGATTTGGGAAGTCATCCGCTTGCGGGCGGAGAACAAGCTTCTTCTCGAAGAAAGAATCAATCAAAAGCCCCGGAAACAAGAGAGCTCCGCCCTAGTTTGCAATCTCCCAGAATTCAACCTCGCCCCAAAGGTGTCCCCAGCCCTGGAACTTCGGGCTCAACCTGAAATATCGGGCCTTGACGGCCCGCAGATCGATTTCCGCCCAAGCCCCTTTGCCTCTGTCGGCCACGAAGCCCTCGTATTCGTTAAAATCAACAAAGTTCTCTCCGTCGCGACTCACCTCGACCTTTAATTCGGCCAACTCGTCACCCCGGTCCCAAGGCTGAAAATAGATGCGGACGATACCAATTCTCTTTTCCTCCCCCAAATCGAAAACAAACGCAGGGTTGATTTTGTACCAGGCCGTCCAAGTGGACCGCCAACCGTCTTTGGGTAGTTTTCCGTCGATCAGAAGATCCGTGGTGAGCCGACGGCCGTCCATAGTCGGCTTTTCGGAACTCGAAATCTTGGCGACCGGGCTCAACTTGAACTTTCGTGAATCTCCGGCCCGTCCCGGAGCCTGTCCGAACGCATGACTCGACCACAAGGCAAAAAAGGCAAGGGGAAAGATCGAAAGCAAAATCTTTTTCATTCTTCTTTTTTGAATGCAATCCTCCCCGCATGCAAGGTTCAACCGCGTGATCATTGGATTAATCGACCGTCCAGGTAAAGGTCCGCCCAAATCCAAAAACCTCCTTTCCCACGTTCGAGGTTTCTGAGTTCCACCCTGTGCGCGCTGTCCATAGCGCGCCTGAGGGCAAGCCTTTGGTCAAAGGCCAAGGCGGCCCTTTGCGGATCCTTCTCCCTTATCGATTCGGCCTGCAGACCGCGGACGCGAATGGTAAGGGCCTCGCCAAAAACCGGGTGAACACCGGGCAAGGTTGCGACAAACGTATTGCCGCTGACCGTCTCCTTGAGATCCCTGCCCTTGTCCAAAACGAAACGCATGGGAAAACCGGTCCGCCCGGCTTGGATGGCTTGCTCGGAAACCGAGCACCCCGACGCCAGGCAAAAAGCAAGCGCCAAGAGGCAACCGAATCCCAAAAAGTATTTCATGCTTCGCAAGCTGAACAGCAATAACCCGCAAGTCAACCCTTGCGATTGGTCCACCCAAGGATAAAGAACCCGAAGCTAGGCTAAAGGGCTCGGTTCACCATCCAATGGCAACCCGATTCCTGAGCCGTTTTGATAAAGATTCTCTCGGCTTTGTTGATCTCCCTGCCCTTCCGGACCGAAACCCCCCAAGTCCGATGGAGTTTTTTTCTTCCCAAGGGAAGGCTCTTGAGTTCGCCCCTCCTCACTTCGGAATCAACCACCCAGTCGGCCATCAACCCGACTCCCATGCCGACCTTGATCAATTCCTTGCTCGCTTCGGGGTTGCTGATTTCCATAAAACCCGCAAGCCTGACTTCCGCCCGGTTCAGGTAATCGTTGATGATCCGAAAAGTGTAGCTTCCCCTGTTGTAAAGAATGAAACTCTCCTCTCCGGCCTCGGACCAATTCACCTTGCCGGTTTCGGCCCATCGGTGATTACTCGGCACGACCACCCTCAATTCATCGGAAAAACAAGGCGCGAACTCGATTTCGTTGACCCGAATCGGTTCAAGGGTAATGGCCAAGTCAATCTCTCCCAATTCAAGCATTTCCAGACAGCGAGGCGTGTCCTCGCACTTCACTTCGAACCGGCAAAGCGGATGTTCTTTTTTAAATTGAGACAACATAGGAGGAAGGAGGAACCTGCAGGCTTGAGCGCTTGCCCCCAAACGGATCCTGCCGACTCCGAATTTCTCAAAGCCGTCCAATTCTTCCCGCACCTTTTCCATTTCGACCAAAAAAGGACGGGTGAAGCGAAGAAGGCGGTCTCCCGCTTCCGTAAGAGAAACTTTCTTGCCCTGCCTTCGAAAAAGCCGGCTTCCGCACTCTTCCTCAAGCGACTTCATCGAATGGCTGACCGCGGATTGAGTCAGAAACAAGCGCTTTGCCGTGTCGGTAAAGCTTCCCGTTGAACAAAGCATGTCGAATGCTTGCAATTGACGTGAATCAAAAGGCCGTATTCTTTTCATCGATCTTAGTTTTTATGGATTTGAATTTTGCGTCAGCATTTCACGAACCAAACACGAATTATTGAAAAATTTGTCAGAAGGTTGATCTTCTACGATCAACCAGAAAAAAGAGTCCAAGACCAAGGAGATGGCACCGGCAATCTTCGCGCTTGTCTGAAAAGCAAGAACCCCCTAGCCTGCCTTCATGCTGATTAACCTGAGAATCATTGCTACCGTCCTCTTCCTCGCCGTTGGCATTCCCAACTCGAAAGCAAAACAGCACCCCATGGAATCATTGGGCGTTACCCTTTTCAATACCTTCCGCTCAAATGATTTCGATGCGTTCTTCAGGCACTCGGTTTTCTCTCACAACGAGGACACTTTCCGAGCCTTCCTCCTGTCCCTCCGCAACAAGACGCTCCGCGACAACCTGATTGCCCTGCACAAAATTCCCTTTCCCGAATCAGTCAAATCTCCAACTCAAAAATGGAGAGAAGCATTTAAACACAATTGGCGCGAACAGTGGAGGCACATAGTCCGCAATTCACGCCGCGAGGTTTTCAATCAAGCCTTTTTGCCCATCCTCGAAGGGGCGCGAAAGGACGGCATTCAATGGGAAACGGCGCAACTCGTGGCAAGCGAGATCCTTTTGCCCGTGACTTGGACCAACGCCGGATTCAAAATCAAAGGCGACAACGATTTGGAAGAAATCATCATGGGCTTCATCCTCGGGGAGGAAGTCGTCTCAACGGTTGGAATTCCAGGTGAGGAGACAAGCTTAATCGAAGGCGTTCGGATTGCCGAAGTTTTGAAGAATTCGATGGCCGACAAGGCGGGCTTGATGGACAACGATCTCATTCTTCAAGTCGACGGCAAGGACGTTTCAAGCAAAGATCATATCGTCGATCTTGTCTCGAGTCGCAACCCTGGTGACTTGGTGAGAATCAAGGTACGACGCGAGACCTTGACGGAAACTTCGACAATAAATTTTACTCTCACCCGAGACGTCGGAACTGGCAATCCGCGCAACCTCTTTCTCGACCGAGGCTGCACCTACAGACTGCGGTTGGACAACCTCACCTACGCCAAAGCCTTGATGATTGGTCTCGACAAACAGGACTCGGAGCAAGCCTATGACAAAGGAATTCTTGGAAACGGGGCAGGCGAAGGCGACCTTCTTATTCGATTCGGGGAAATCACACCCGAGAATCTTTTCTACTTTTGCCCTGATCAAGAAGGAGCCGGCGGGAAAATTCTTGTCAAGGACGCATCCGATTACAACAAACCCAATCAACGGACCGACCTTCTTCTGACTTTCGCCTACGGTCAACCCACCAAGTATTACCAAATTCTCGTCAAAGAGGCTCTCATGACAGACAGGGGCCCTCTTTTTTTCGAGCGACCGCAGTGGATCGGAGAAGTGGTCCGCCCCGTTGGGATTGGCAAACTCGACGTTCCCTAATCCAACAGATTCTCAATCAGTTGTCCGTTTTTATAGCGGGCGACCCGGATCAGTTTTCCCCCCTCGTCCCATTCCCTGAAAATTCCGTTTTCCTTGCCGTCGAACCACTGACCCTCGCTCTTGAGGATATTTTTCGGATACCAAAACCGTTCCATCCCGTCTTTCTTGCCCTTTAAAAAGCCCGCCTCGGCCCGCGGTGATTGATCCGGATACTTTTCCAAAATCATTCCGGTGAAAGGTTCGCGGGAAACATCGTTGTGCCAAAGTCCGGTTACCCTGTCCATCACCAAGGAGGCCCCGTCAATCGTTTCAATTTTCAAGGCAAGACGGATGTTTTCCCACCGGAGTGATTCCACTTCACTTTCCAAATCTCGTAACCTCCTGCTCCGATCCAAGGCACCTCCTTGAGCCGAATCGACTGAATCGGCATCCTCCTCCGAGCAACCTTGAAAAACAACCATAGATAGAAAGAAAATACGGCTAAACACTCTCATCGTTCACCTGAAGGCATAACCGCTCTTACTCCAAAGGCAACTCGATACCCTGAATGACCGGAAAGAGCCCGATCTCGCAACGCGAACTTCCTATCTTTTCTCCAAGGCCCGCAAACGATTCTCCAGCTGTTGCAGACGAAACCTCAACTCGGCATTTTCCATGTGGACTTTTCTCAACTCACTCCGCAAAAGGTCGACATGCATCTCCTGTCGCACGGCATCGACGCGAAGATCTCCGGCACCTTCCCTCGGACGCGAAGCCTCTCCCTCCCGCGGAGCGTCGCGGGATTCCCGCTTTCTTTTCTCGATCATCTCAAGTTCCCGCCTGTGGGCATCACGCTCGACCTCACGCTCCGGCCGAGCTTCGCGATCAAAACTTCTCTCACGAGGTTGCTCTCTTTCCCCCTCGCGACGGACATCTCCTCTCCCCGAGGCCAAGGCCCGCCGGGCCAATTCCCGTTGATCCCCATTGAGTTCCAAAACATACCACCGGTTTCCTTCCCCATGTCCCAATTCCAAAGGAAAAGTCTGCCCTCGCTCCAAAGTTCTCGCAAATGCCTGCTGCATCATGCGGGCCTCTCCTTCTCCCCGGTACCCGACCAAGATCGACTGACCGGTCAGGCTCTCAGGCTTGGACGCCCGGTTATTTTTCCAAACCCGGTTGACCCGCAGCACTTGCACCCTGAACCCGTCGTCCGTCTTTTCCGCCAGACGAACCATGGCCTGTCCGCTGAAGCCTGCCCAAGGGGGCCTCTCTTCATTTCCCAAGGAGAAAGTTGAAAACCAAAAAAGAGGTACAAGGCAGGCAAAGAGTTTCATAGCGTATCGAAGTTAAGGTTGAATTTTTCTTCACGTTCAAGCTGAATGCATGCTAATGCAAGCTCAGTTTTTGTTTTTTTATGATTTTTATTGAACGGGAAGGCGGCTAGTCCCGCCTGACCAAACCCCTCGTCTCCGTACTCAAGAACCAAAACATGAGCGTTGGCTTACGCTTCCAATTTTTTTATTACTCAACAAATGAATGATTTTTTACACTTGGGTTTCCTAGGCAATTTCGGAGGAGGGGAAATCATCCTGATATTTCTCATACTGCTTTTTTTGGCCGTTGCCGTGGCCATCGTGCTTTTGGTAGTTTTCCTCGCCAACAAGAACAAAAGCCCCGGACCCCAACAGCAACCGCAACCTACCACGAGCTCCGTTGCCACCCAGTCCAATTTTTGCCCTCATTGCGGGACCGCCCTCACCAACCCACCCACCAACTTTTGCCCCAACTGCGGCAAGCCTCTCCAACCCTCCTGATCAGGTCTAAATTCATTTCTTTCCTTTGCGTGTTGAAAGGATTCTCAGGAACGGTATGTAATACTGACCTTTGCAAATCATGAACCTAGAAGAACTCAAGCAATCCCTCGGGCAACTCGAAGAAGTGACCTTCGTCTTGCCCAACGGCGGGCACGTTCCGCCTCACTTTCACGTCACCGAAGTCGGCAAATCAAGCAAGCATTACGTCGACTGCGGGGGAACGGTCCGCGAGGAACAAGTCGTTACCTTTCAGCTATGGACCGCCAACGACTACGATCACCGGATCCAACCGCAAAAGATACTCGACATAATCGGCATTGCGGAAGAAACCCTCGGCTTGGAAAACCTGGAAGTGGAAGTCGAATACCAATCCGAGACCATCGGCCGCTACGGTCTTTCCCACGAAGATGGCCGGTTTGTTTTGATCCCTACCCAAACGGACTGCCTGGCCAAAGACAAGTGCGGCATCCCCGAGGAACCCGAATCCATTCCCTTGGCATCCTCAACCGGTTGCAGTCCCGATTCGGGCTGTTGCTAAGTCCGCCTACTCGGTCTTCTCTCCGATACAAAGCAATTCCTTGAGCGTGCGGGCATACAAACGCCCATTTGCATAAGCCAAGCCCGACAAAGACCAAGTTTCCCCCGCCGGCCCCAAGTCGCTCCACGAAACCAATGCCTCTTCGTCGAGAACGGGCGCATTCCATTTGAGAGCATAGACCATGCCCGCCATGGTCGGGAAGTAGATCAAGTCTCCCACCACGACGGGCGGAGCGGAAGAAACGTGTCCCCAGCCGTTCCCGGCATTGCGCTTGTCCTGAGTCGCCTTGAATCCGTAGGCATTCTTCATGTCGTTGGGTAAACTCTTGTCCCAAAGAATCTCGTCCTTCCGGCCCACTTTGCGAATGACCTGAACGGGAACCTGCAAATACTCGACCCGACCGCTTTCCAAATTCACCCGGCCGATGAAAAAGCCTCCGAAGGAGCGGAAATAATGATACTTCCCGACGATCAGGTTCGTAAAATAAGTGATCGGTTTCTTCGGTCGAGGGAGCTTGCCTTTTTCAACGGTTTCGTACCCCTCCCCCTTTCGTCTCGTTACGGTCACCCCATCCGTTATGGAAACGCCGCCAAAAGGTTTACCTGACTCGATCTTGACCGAGCGATGTTCGGTCCCAACGAAAAAATGCGCCGCATGGCCTGCCCAGTTTGCATTCTGGGCCGCCGCATAACCATGGATCTCCCGCTCCCAGATGCTCTTTCCGTTCGACGCATCGATCAAAGAAAGTCCGTATGGCTCCTCCGGGGGCTTGTGCCCGCCTCCGCGCCCCGTCAGGATGGCATGACGACCATCGGGTAACTTGCCGAGGATCGAGGTTGAATGCACGGAGGTTCCCGCCTCCGCCTGCCAAGCCAACTTGCCCGTTTCCAAGTCGTAAGCCCGCAAAAAAGTCCAATACTCCTTCCCCCTGCCCAAGGGATGGGAACCGCTCTTGGTGGTTGCAGAGACCGGTAGATCGTAACGCGGGGCATGCATCAAGATCACCTTTCCGTCATGCAGAATCGGCTCGTGAGCCCGGGCATGATGCCGACCGAAAGGCGTCCAAACATGGCTCCACAATTCCTCGCCCTCGTAATCGAAACACTTGACCGTGCCCCCCACGTTGACGAACACCACCCGCTTTCCATCGGTCACCGGAGAAGCCGCCGTGTTGTCGCTGAACAAACTGGACAAATCGGTCTTCCGGGACCCTTCGATCTTCCTGCGCCAAAGTTCCTTTCCCGCGTTCGCATCAAAACACATTGCCAAAATGGAGGAACCCGTCTGCGAATCCTCCGTAATCTCACCATG